>JACPAM010000044.1 GCA_016180805.1 Deltaproteobacteria bacterium
CCGGGTGCTGGATCTGGCCGACGAAAAAGGGGCCCACTGTGTTAAGACATTGGCGGAGCTGGGCGCCGATGTCATCAAGGTGGAACCTCCTCAGGGAGATTCCATGCGCTCTTTGCCTCCCTTTGCCGGCGACGTTCCTCATCCTGACCGTAGCTTGTGGTTTGCTTACTACAATACGGATAAGCGCGGCATCACGCTGAATCTGGAGACCGAAGAGGGGCGCGAGCTTTTCAAGGGCCTCCTGGCCCGCTGCGATGTCGTCGCGGAGAGTTTTTCACCGGGAAAGCTGGGGCAGGACGGCCTGGATTTTGAATCCCTTCAAAGAGTCAACCCAGGAATTATACTGACGTCGATAACCGGATTCGGGCAAAATGGTCCCCGGTCCGCGTATAAGGCTCCGGATCTGGTGTGTTTTGCCATGGGTGGGCCGATGTACCCGAGCGGGGAGCGCGGCCAGGCGCCGTGTGTGGCGCCGGGGAACCTTGCCTACGGCGTCGCCGGCGCGTGGGCTGCCGCGGGAACTATTTTAGCTTTGTACTCTCGGGCTGCGACCGGAGTCGGCCAGCACGTCGATGTCTCCGCTCAAGAAGCGGCGGCCATGATCACGGACTCCGCTATCACGCGTCACTCTTACGAAGGCTCGATTGTTCCGCGCGAAGGGAGCACGTATCCCTGGATTACCCCGGGTGACCTTTACCCTTGCAAGGATGGCTGGGTCCGCATCGTTGCCGGTCAGCTCGTTCATTGGCGACGGCTGCTCGCGTGGGTGGGAGCCCCGGAGCCGCTGAACGATCCGAGTTGGGAAAATCGCGAGAAGCGCAATCAGAACAAACTCCTGGTGGACAGGATGATTTCGGATTTTACCCGCAGATTCTCCCGCGCCGAGCTTTTCGCAGAGGGCCAAAAACTCGGTGTGCCGGTAACCCCGGTGAACGCGCCGGGAGAATATATAAAAAGCGAGACAGCCCAAAGCCGCAATTTTTTCGTCGGCGTCGAGCACCCGGTCCTGGGTCGCCACCCGTATGCCGCGCCTCCTTACAAGCTCAGTGCGACGCCCGCCCGTAAAGAGCGGCCGGCCCCTCTTGTGGGTCAGCACAACGAAGAGATTTATTGCGGCGAGCTGGGCCTTACGCGGGAAGAGTTATGCGGAATGAGGGCGCGCAGAGTAATCTGAACAATACTGCCCAGAGCGGATTGCCGCTCGATGGCATACGCGTGGTCGAGTTCACGACCGGGATCGTTGGCCCCATGCTCGGAAGACTGCTGGCCGAGTTCGGCGCGGAGACCATCAAGGTCGAGACCATGAAGCGTCCTGATTTCAGCCGCGGACCGGCGCCCGACCGTATCAACAAAGGCATTACCTTTTCTGACAATTCCCGGAGTAAAAAGGGGCTTCGGCTCGACGTTTCTCGCCCGGAAGGGCACGCCATTGCCTTGAGCCTCATCAAAGTCAGCGACATCCTGGTTGAAAACTTCAGCGCGGGGGTCATGCAAAGGCTTGGCCTCGACTACCCCCGAGTGGCGGCCGTCAATCCGTCCATCATCATGATCAGTTTGCAGGGTCTGGGGGCTACGGAAAGACACTCGGTCACATTCGGCCAGAACATCCCGCCCATAGTTGGGTTGACTTATCTTTGGAATCATCCTGGCGCTTCCAAGCCCGTAGGTTCGGAACTCTTTTACCCTGACTACTACGCCGGGATCCACGGCGCCTGTGCGGTTCTGGCCGCGCTTGACTATCGGCGCCGCACGGGCCAGGGACAATACATCGATGCGGCTCAGGCGGAAGCGGCGGCGGCGCTTTTAGGGCCTTATTATCTCGACGCCGCCGTCAACGGTCGGGACCCGGAGCCTATTGGCAACGGCGCGACCTACGCGTCTCCACATGGCTGCTATCGTTGTGCCGGCGAAGATTCATGGTGCGTCATTGCCGTCTATACCGAAGAAGAATGGCGCAAGTTTTGTGAAGTTGTGGGTGATCCTCCGTGGGCGAAGGAGCCCAGGTTTTTAACCGGGCTGAGCCGAGTCCGTCATCGCGCAGAGCTGGATCGGCTTGTTGAAGCGTGGACGGTGGGGCAGAACGCCTATGAGGTCATGGAACGGCTGCAAAGAGCCGGCGTGGCCGGCGGCGTGGTGCAAGACGCCGCCCAGTTGACGAACGACCCGCATTTGAAAGCGCGAGGCTTTATCGTCGCAACCGAACATCCCGAAATGGGCCGACTGCTGCACGGGGGATTGCCGATGAAGCTCTCCGCGACTCCTGGGCTTGTGCGCTCCCACGCACCTCTCTTGGGGCAGGATAACCGGTATGTTTTTCAGGAGTTGTTAGGGCTGGGCGAAGAAGAGATCCAGCGACTGGAAAAATTGGGAGTCTTCGAATAGGAGAAAATCGCCCCGGCACTCACGAATGGCTCAACCTTCCGAGTAAGATTGCGTCGGCATACGAAAGGTCCTGTGCTCGTACCGCGTTAGAAAGCTTTCGGCCCCCGCTTGGCCAGAAAATCCCGCATGCCTTCGTGCGACCTCGGATTGATCGCATTGTGCTCGTTCTGCATCAGCCAGACGATCTCTGCGGCGAGCGGGACGCTCGGCGCTTCCATGGCGGCGTGGACCGCCATCTTGCAATAGGCCAGGGTGAGCCGGTCCCATCGAGCGATCTCCGCTCCCCATTCCCAGGCCGCCTCCTGGAGCTCGGCGTGAGGGACGACTCGGTTGATTAGCCCGACCTCCATCGCCCGCTTGGCGTCCCAATTCTTGCCCGTCAAGATCATTTCGAAGCCTAACTTGGTCGGGATATTGGTCTTGAACAGGGTCGCCAGAATCGGGTAGGCCAAAAAGCCTCTCATGATTTCGGGCAGGCCAAATCGGGCTTTCTCTTCCGACGCGATGGCCAGGTCATGGGGCAAAAGCAGCGTGATGCCGGCGCCGAGACAATAGCCGTTGACGACGGCGATCGTCACTTTCGGATAGTTCCGAATGACTTCCGCGAGGTGGTAGGCGCGGGGCTCGCTCCTCCGGTCAAAGCTCTCCGGCTTCGAGAAATCCGTCGGAAATTCCGAAAGGTCGCGACCGGCGCAATAGGCGTCGTCACCGGCTCCCGTGGTGAGGACAACGGCAATCGAGTTGTCATTCCGCAACTCTTCGAAGGCGTCGATGAGCTCCCGCACGGCGGCGACGCTGATGCTATTTCTCTTTTCCGGACGGTTAATAATGATCTTAGCTACGGCATCGCGTCTCTCGATCAGAACTTGCTTCCTGTCCATTGCTTTGTCCTCCGAGTCTGTTGAAGTTGAGTGCTTCCCGGAACTTTCGAGATGCGCGATTCTAGCTGTCGCGATCCGTCTCCGTTTCGCTCTCATACCCAATTTCACGCAGGAAGTCCCGCGCGATATTCGTGCTCACGGCGAAGATTTTGGGATCCTCGTACTCCCGCGGGCGGGGCAGGCCGGTGGTGATGCTTTTATAAATCGTCCCGGGATGGCGGGTCATCAACAAGATCCTATCGCTCAAATAAGCCGCTTCAAACATGTTGTGGGTGACGAACACAATGGTTTTTTTCTGCTGCTCCCATAAGTCGAGTAGGAGCTTGCGCATGCCACGAGCGGTTATTTCGTCGAGGCTGCTGAAGGGTTCGTCCATCAGAAGAATGTGCGGATCGACCGCAAGGGCCCGGGCTATGGCGACGCGCTGCTGCATGCCGCCAGAAAGTTCATGGGGATAAGCTCGCGCAAATTTTAAAAGACCAACCGATTCCAGACTCTGACCAATGCGAAAGTTGGCGTCTTTCTGTGGCAACTGGAGCTGATCCACCACGAACTTTATATTATCCTCGGCTCTTAGCCAGGGTAACAGCCGGGGCTCTTGGAAGATGTAGCCGATGGTGGGCTGGTTTGCACGGTGTGGGCGGTGGATCGTCACTTCGCCGGAGCTTGCCGGTTCTAGCCCGCTCAGAATGTTCAAAACGGTGGACTTGCCACATCCAGAGGGACCCAAGATGCAGACAAATTCGTTCTCCGTGACTTCCAGGCTCACGTCCTGGAGGGCTACGAGATCCTGGCCGTCACTTGTGACAAACGACTTGCCGAGATTTTTTATCGTGATTGCCGCCGTTGTTGTCAGCTCCTAACGGTGCCGCCATGCGTTGGATTCAGGGGTGTAGACGGGCACGAGGCCCGTGATCTCGATGACCTTTAGAACTTTGTTGCTGGCCGCCAGTGAAAAACATGGCTTTCGATTTGCTTAAATATAAGCAATTCTATAAGCAGCATTACCAGTGTGAAGAAAAGAGTCCAGGCGAAGACCTGGGGCATGTTAAAAAGTTGGAACCAATAATGTAGCTGAAAACCAATTCCCGTGTTCCTGCCGAGCAGCTCGGCGACGACGGTGATCTTCCACACGATTCCCAGGCCGTAGCGAGACGCGGCGAGAATGTAAGGCATAATTTGCGGAATGACTACTCGCAGGAAGCGCTTCGGACGGCCCACATTAAATACGCGGGCCATCGCGAGCAACTTATTGTCCACGTTTTTTACGCCCTGCCACACGTTGATGGTGATCGCGGGAAAACCCGAGACGGCGATGGCCAGCACGGTCGAGAGTTCGTTGAGGCCCATGAGGATGTAGATGACGATTAAGAAGCACAGGCTCGGGATCGTAAGAGCCACCATAACCCAAGTGTCAATAAAGTCCTCTATTTTCTTGCTCAGCCCCATCGCGGTCCCAAACACAACTCCACCAGACAAAGCCAGCAGGAATCCAAACACTATACGGCGCATGGTGTCCAAAAAGTGTGTCATCAGGACGCCGCTTCGGACGTTTGCTGCAAAAGCTTCCGCTACGGCAATGGGTCCGGGAAGGATATCTTCAGGCAAAATCACGGACCCAACCCACCAAAGAAAGAGCAGGGTCACGATTCCCAGCAACTTTCGAACGACAAATCGGCTTCGTTCAGAAAGCTCCCATGCAGGCCGCTTGCGCGCACCCTCATCGGGGGAGGCTATCGCCGGAGCGTGGTTGACCTTAATCTTTGTACTCAGGAACGCCAAAGCTTATTCCCGTGTTTGCAGCGAATCTAAGAAACCCTTTTGGTTGTTTGCTGACCCGTCATCATTATCCACGCCCGGTCCGCTCGACGAATTCTTATTTGGGCTGGAAACGACCTGAAAAGGCGCTTTCCGGCACTTTTTCTAAGAACCCACTTCCGGCATAGCGGCCAATAAATTTAAGAACTTCCATCTCCCCCTTGGCGTCGGCCTCGTCCCATTTGAGCGGCCACAAATCAGGGATGCGCTCCCAAAGAACGGTCACTACCTTTTCGTCTTTCATCCCGAGGAGTGTGCGAGCCATTTCTTCCCATACCTTCCGGTCAGTCTTAAGGATTTTGACCGCCTCGATCCAGGCCCCCAAGAAAGCGCTGACGGAGTCAGGATGTTCGGCGGCAAGTTGGTCGCTCACCGAGATTGCGCCCACGGTAGGGTGGCGCCCACCATGCGACGCATAAATCGCACCCATCTCACCGATGCTCTTTACCCTACCCTTAGCAAGCTCGATGGCCGTAACGGGGTCATTGCTGAGAAAGGCTTCAATGTCTCCTCGTTGCAGCAGAGAGGCAAGGAGCGCACTGGCGCCGAATTGGAGATTCCCGTCCTTACGGGGATCGAAACCGTAGTACGCCTGCAATACAGCCATGAACATGTTGGCCGAGAATGAGGCAGCTCCACCCAAAACTCCAATGCGTTTTCCCTTTAGTTGCGCCGTGTCCTTGATTGAGGAATCCGCTCTGACCAAGATGTCGTTGTTCATTCTGCTGCTTCCCCAGATGACTTTGATGGGTACCCCGCGAGCGTGTAACTCGACAATAGACCCCAGACCTCCGCTCCCCATCTCCAAATCGCTGGCCCGGTGTCCGAGATACAGGGCGCTAAAGTCGGAGTACTGTTTTGCGATCACATTTAAACCTCGCCGTTTGAAAATCCCGCTCTGAATCCCAAAGTTCAAAGGAAAGGTTGTGGTTGATTGCACGTGACCGAACCTGATGGTTACAGGCTGTCCCCGCGGCGCAGATGCGCCTTGTGCGTCGGAGCGGAGAAACAGGTCCGTGCCTAACAAAAGGAGTAAGCCACAAACCCAACAGCGGAGATCTGATTTGCCATGCATTACGGATCCCTCCTCAGTTCGGATTTCCTCGAAAGCTCCTCGGGGGCCGATCCGCCTCAGGCGGACGCGGCCGATGGACTAAGCTCCCTCGGGAGGCGCGCTCTCGGCTGCGGCCGATGGGCTGTCCTCGCTTGGCTCGGAATCTCAGATTGCAGATCTCATATCTCAGATTTGAGATTTGAAATTTGCCATTTGCAAGGGCGAAACTTGTTTCATAACCATTCGATCTTGGACGTGCAGTTGTTACCGGCTCTTCACTCCGAACTCGCTCTTAGCAAGAGTTTGACAGGTTGTCAACGTTTGGTAGATAAAGGGCTTGACAAGATGGCGCACATGTTCAAGAATCTCGGCTGGCTTCCCGTGAAATCCCACGACATAACCCTCTTCGGTGCGCATCTTCATGGAACGTCTCCCCCTCAAGAAAAACCGGCCCATGCTATCCGTCCCGCGCAAGGACTGTCCAGGTGGATGATCAATTGACAAGTTTGGAAACGGATGTTAAGAGCGGTTTTTGTAACCGCCATCCGCAGGGTTAAAGAGGAAGAAGGGGGAGTGTCTCATGCCAAGAAGTAGCCCGATTGAATGGCCAGGAAGAGCCAGAATAGCAATCAGTATGCTCGTTAGCTGGGAAACGTGGCCCGAAGATCTGGGAACCCCTTCATCCCACCAGAGGTCCAATCGAGGGAGACTTCCCGAAAAAGCGGTCTTTAAGAAGGACATGGGCGTCGTGATGGATCGGGAGTATGGGGAAAGGGTAGGGATCTGGAGACTCTTGGATCTGTTTGACATGGAGGGCATCAAAGGGACGTTCTTTTTGAACGGAAAAACCGTGGAGGAAAATCCTGACGCAGCGGTGGATGCGTTCGATTATCTCTACGAAGAGGGAGCCACGAGCCCAAAAATGTTCACGGTGAGCGTCCATCCGTATCTATCGGGCAGGCCCTACAGGGCCAAAGTACTTCGAGATTTCATTAGGCACGCGAAGTCTCATCCGCAAGTCTGGTTTGCCAGAGGCATCGACATCGCCAAGTGGTGGCGAGAAAAGTACTGCTAAGTTGCGGCAAAAAGCTCAGATATAACTCAGGAGGGACCGATGGCGACGGAAGCGCGTGTTTACCCGACGGAAAGTCCAGCCGAGCAGGGTACGCCCGTCCGGGTAAAAAAGCTCGGGCACGTGGTCTTTCACGTAAGTGACATCGAGCGATCTACAAGATTTTGGACCGAGATCATGGGCTTCAAGGTGTCGGACCGTAACGAGCATGGGATGGTTTTTCTCCGCAACGGTTCGGATCACCATACCATCGGGCTTACGACCGCGAGGGAAAAGGTCGACTTGCCCAGCCGCGACCAAGTCGGATTCGACCACTGCGCCCTCGAGGTGGGCAGCGTGTCGGAGCTTTTCAAGATCCGGGATTTTCTGAAAGCCAAGGGCGTGACCATTCACTACGAGGGGAGGCGTGGGCCAGGCTGCAATCCGGGGATCGAATTCTACGATCCGGACGGATTCTCGATCGAGCTTTACGCTTGCATGGACCAAATTGGCTGGGACGGGAAAAGTCGCCCGGCTGACCAATGGCGGCGTGCTACGTCCCTGGAAGAAGCGGCGGCAAACCCGGTTCCCGGAGCCAAATACTAAGCTCGCTGCCTCTTGCGCGTTGGTGCTGCCGGGACGGGGCGAAAGACTAGGAGGGATTCCGAGGAAGGCGGCCTCTCCCTATGATCTCGGTTCGCAATTTGAGCAAAGACTTCCTGGTTAGCGGCGGCAAAGTCGCAGCCCTCAGAAACCTAGATGTGGAGGTCTCCGAGGGCGAGTTCTTTGTCATCGTCGGGGCGAGCGGGTCGGGTAAAACCACCCTGCTCAGGTGCGTCGCTGGGCTCGAGGTTCCCAGCGGCGGAGAAATTCGCATCGCCGATCAGGTCGTTTCCTCCGACAATCCTCCCACCTGGATTCCTTCCCAACAGCGCCGGTTCGGGATGGTCTTTCAATCCTATGCGGTCTGGCCGCACCTGACCGTCTACGATAACGTCGCGCTTCCATTGCGAGAAGGTGCACAACGGGTGCCTCGAAATCAGGTCGAAGCCCGGGTTCGTGAAGCGCTGTGTTTAGTCCAGATGGAAAAGTTGGCCGAGCGTTCGGCAACGCTTCTGAGCGGTGGGCAGCAGCAGCGGGTAGCCCTTGCCCGCGCGATTGCGGTGAGTTCCAAACTACTCCTGATGGACGAGCCCCTCAGCAATCTTGATGCCCGGCTCAGAGAAGAGGTGCGCGGCAAGATTCGGGAGCTGGCGAAGCACCTCGGCTCCACCGTCCTCTACGTGACTCACGACCAGGTGGAGGCAATGGCCATGTCCGACAAGATCGCTCTGATGCAGTTGGGAGAGTTGCTGCAAGTCGGAGCACCCATGGAGCTTTATCATCACCCGAACCGAGCTGAAGTGGCCGAATTCTTCGGCTCGGTGAACTGGCTGAGGGGACGGATGATTCAGGCCTGCTTGGCGGAAACTCCCATCGGCAGGCTAGAAGTCCAGAAGCCCGCAGCTCCCGGGGAGGAAATTCTTTTAGGATTTCGCCCTGAATGCATTTCGATTGTCGAAGATCGTTCGGCCACCAAGACGAATGTTTTACAGGCTACGCTCGGATCGAGCACCTTTTTGGGCGATCAGTTTGTTTATAGCGTGGTGGTTCAGGATCGGCTGTTGGTCGGGAAGAACCGGACCCTTCCCAGATGCAACAAAGGGGAAGTCTGCCTCCGCGTCGACCCGGCTGATGTGATGGTATTCCCTGCTGACAATAAGCGAGGGATGGCCGTTCTTGAACCCGAGCACTCGCGCGCTCTGGGGACGGCGGGATGATTTCGGCTGTTGCCTCTATCGGACACGCAAGTTCAGAATGTCGCTAAAGGTAAACAAGTCACAAGAAAGGGGGCGTACCAATGATTAGTCGATCAACATTTACCAGGTTTGTTCGCATCTCGTTAGCCGGCGGGGCGCTGCTTGCGGTGGTGTTAGCGATACCAGCGCAGCCAGTGTTTGCGGTCACGGTCGCCGAGCTGGTCGAGGGCGCGAAGAAGGAGACGACTGTCAAGGGGTTGTGGTCGGCAACGAGTTTCGGTGGCAGTCGCGGACTGTCGGAGTTTGTGGCCGGGATGAATAAAAAATACGGACTCAACATCAAGGCTGAATTTACTCCTGGTCCGAATATGCAGGGTGTCATGGCGAAAATAGCAAACGAGGCGGCCGCCGGCCAGCCGGCCAGCGCCGATGTCTACTTGGGAAATTCGCAAGCTATTCACGATTCCATGAAGGTTAACGTATTGAAGCCTATAGAATGGGCTGCCATTCTCGACCGACCGCTGCCTTCGGAGCCAGGGTTTGATCCCTATGCGCCCGGCAATATCGCCGTAGGATTTGCCTCCACCCTTGTTGGTGTTCTCTATAACAGCGATCGGGTTAAGGGAGATGATATTCCAGGCCGCCTCGAGGATGTTCTGAAGCCCAAGTGGAAGGGCAAAATAGCCTCGACTCCCTATGCGGCAGGACTTCGGGAGTTTGCCATGCCGGATATGCTCGGCCGCGAGTACATGATCGACTTCGCCAAGAAGCTTTCCAAGCAGATCGCTGGCCTGATGCGGTGTGGCGAGCCCGACCGGATCACTAGCGGCGAGTTTCTCATGCTGGTTTTAACGTGCGGGGGTGACGACGCGGTCGTGCTTCAACGGACCGGGGCTCCCATTGCCCACACGCTTGTGCGGGAAGGTACCATTGTGCATACCAGGTATGCCGGCGTGCCGAAAAACTCCAGGTCGCCGAATGCGGCCGCCTTGCTCATCACCTATCTGCTGACTCCCGAAGGTCAGGCGCTTCTTTGGAAGTACGATGGAATGGATCTCCATCTCTTCCCCTACACGAACATGAAGAAGGAACTGGACAAGGTCCGAAAAGCCGGCGGGAAAGTAGTGGTGAACTCGCCGCAATGGCTGGGTTCCTTGAAAGGGTACAGCCAGATGCAAAAGGAACTCGAGGGCATACTGCGCGTGGGAAAATAGCGCTTTGCGAGTCGTTGGGTGAAGGGCCAGGATCGTTAGAGCGACTTGGATCCGTTCCAGTAAGGAGGCGGAGCGATGCAGGAGGTCCTACGATTGCCACGCGCCTTGAGCACGCGGGTGAAGATGCCGTCGCCCTTTCTGCTCGTGGCATTGCTCCCCATGGGCCTGATTCTCATCCTCGTCGCCGTTCTGTTTTGGGTGAGCCTTCAGAGGGGGGTCATCGGGACAGCGGCAGTTACCTATACGTGGGAAAACTACGCCGTTATCTTCGGTGACCCCTTTGTCTATCGGGTCTCCGTTAACACCGCCATTTTTGCCCTCTCCACCGTGTTTTTTGCGCTCCTGATCGGGCTTCCCATTGCCTGGATGACCGAGCGGACGACGATACCGGGCAAAGTGGCTATTTACAGCATCATGACCCTGGGCCTGCTCATTCCGGGAATCTATACGGCTATGGGGTGGACTTTTATCGCCCATCCGCGGATCGGATTTCTCAATCAGTGGCTTGTCGATCTGTTCGGGCTCGAGAGCGCGCCGATTAACATTGCCACTCCGGTCGGGATGGGTTTTGTCCAAGGCCTTAGCTTGTCGGCCCTCGCCTTTATTCTCACGGCGCAGGTGTTTCGGGCGATGAACCCGAGCCTCGAAGAGGCAGCCACGGTCCACGGGATGGGTTTTTTGGGAACGCTTTGGCGTATCACGTTGCCTCTTGCATTGCCCGGGATACTGGCGGCGATTATCTATATGGTTACCATTGGAATTGCGACCTTCGATATCCCGGCCATCATTGGTCTCGGAAATCGCATCTATATGCTCAGCACGTTCGTCTATCTTAAAGCCCACCCACCGGATAGCGGGCTTCCGGAGTATGGCATCACCGCTTCGATGGGGACCTTCATGATATCGGTTGCGGTGCTTCTCACCTGTTGGTATGGGCGGGTGCTGCGCCAGGGGCATCGGTTTGAGGTGGTTACGGGAAAGGGATATCGTCCTACCCTGATCGAGCTGGGCGGATGGGGTATTGTCGGGTGGGGTTTTATCCTCTTTTACGCCTTGATCTCCAAGGTGCTCCCTTTACTGTTGCTTGCTTACGCAGCTTTCACCCCTTATCTGGCTCCACCGTCCTGGAAGATGATGGGGCAACTCTCCCTCGTCAACTATTACAATATCGATTGGGAATTGATCATGCGGGGACTAAAGAACACTGTCTTGCTGGTCGTAGTCGTCCCCGTGGTCGTGATGGTGTTTTCGTTCTGCATCTCGTGGGTGGTGGTGCGCTCGCGGAGCCAGTGGCGCTATATACTCGACTTCGGAGCGTTTCTGCCCCACGCGCTCCCGGAAGTGATCATGGCAGTTGGAGCGTTGCTGCTGGGTTTGTTCGTCGTCGGGAATTTTTTGCCTCTTTACGGTTCCGTGTGGCTCATTGCGATGGTCTACGTGATTGCTCGCTTGGCATTTGCCACCAGGGCAATAAACAGCTCCTTGCTGCAGATCCATCGGGAGCTCGAGGAGGCGGCCTATGCAGCCGGCCTCTCGACGGTTCGCACGTCCTGGCGAATTCTGTTTCCGCTCTTGCGACCGACGCTTTTATCGGTGTGGATTTGGACGACGCTTTTGGTTTACCGGGAGCTGACCGTTGCCGTCTTCTTGGCAAGTCATCAAAGCATCACCCTGCCGGCTATTATATGGAGCTATTGGTTTGGAGGAGGAAGAAACGAAGCAGCGGCGGTTACACTGCTCATGACGGTCGCGGTGACGCCACTGATCTTGGTGTTCTGGTGGTTTGGCCGCCGCAGCGTGCTGCCCTCCCAGTGACCTACACGACGTTATTCACTAGGCGTTGACGATCACGACGCCCTTGGGCTCGAGGTAATAGTCCAGGGCCTCCGGACCGTGTTCGCGTCCGACGCCGCTGGCCTTGACCCCGCCGAAGGGAAGCTCGTCGTAGCCGTAATGGAGCGAGTTCACCCACACGTTTCCGGCCTCGAGCTTGTCAATCGCCTTGTTGGCGTGAAGCAAGTTCCGCGTCCAGATCGATGATCCCAATCCGTAGATGGAGTTGTTTGCCTTCTCGATGGCTTCGTCGATGGTCTTGAAGGTGAAGACCGGCAGGACCGGGCCGAAGGTTTCCTCCACGCTGACGCGGGAGTCCTCCGCAACGTTGGTGAGAAGGGTGGGGAGGTAGAAGAAGCCTTTGTCCAACTCGCCGCCTTGGGGTCGTTCTCCGCCGACGATCGCCTTGGCGCCGCGGCCCTTGGCGTCCTCCACCTGCTCCTCGATCTCCTTTCGCTGGGAGTCGAGATGGATCGGCCCCATGCGAGACTCTTTGCTTATGCCGTTGCCGACGGTCTTTTTCTTCAAGATCTCGACCAGAGAGCCGAGGAACTTCTCAGCGATCGACTCCTGGAGGAAGAGACGCTTCACGCCGAGACACATCTGCCCGCAGTTGAAAAAGCGGCCGATGTCGGCCATTTTGACGGCCAGATCCAGGTTCGCATCTTCCATGACGATCATGGGATCGCTGCCGCCGAGCTCCAGCGTAATCCGCTTGATCTCCCGTCCGGCCACCTCCATGACGTGCCTGCCCACCGCGGTCGAGCCGGTAAAGGCGATACGGCGGATGCGCGGGTTTCGGAGCATCTCCTCGCCCACCGTACTCCCCGGTCCGGTCACCACGTTGACGGCCCCTCTGGGCAGCGTTTTTTGCTGTTTCCCCTCGCCGTAGGTGGCCTTTTGGATCTGCTCGATGCACAGAAGCGTGGCGAGCGGCGTGGTCGTAGCCGGCTTGATAATGATCGTGTTGCCGGCGGCCAATGCCGGCCCCAATTTTGTTCCCATCAGCGTCAGCGGAAAGTTCCATGGCACGATGCCGCCGCATACGCCGATGGGTTGGCGAATCACCATCCCGTAAGCGCCGCTCTGCGGCAAAGGCACGTGAGCTCCCCGCACCTTGGAAGACAGGCCGGCGTAGAACTCCAGGCCGTGAAGCAGATGATGGATCTCCAAATTGGCCTCAAAAAGGGTCTTTCCCTGTTCGTGGGTCAGGAGCTGGGCGATCTCAGCGCTTTTTTGCCGGATCAGCTCGCAGGCATTCGTGAGCGTCTTGCCGCGGTCTTCCGGCGTCGTGTCGGACCATTCCTTGAAGGCCGCCTCCGCCGCCTGGACGGCATGCTCAACATCTTTCGCGGTCCCCTTCGGGACCCGATCCACCACCTCGCCGCTGGCGGGATTGCGAATTTCGTAGATCTCTTTGCTGACCGAATCTACCAGTTCTCCTCCGATCAACATCTTTGCCATCATGAACCTCCAAAAAAAGTCAAGAGTCATAAGTCAAAGGTCAAAGGTCAAGAAAGAGGTTTCTCACAGTCGAAAATTTCTTGCCTTTTTCCTTTTGAATTTTGCCCTGGTCATTTTCCTTTGAACTGAGCCGTACGCTTCTCCAGGTAGGCTTTGACGCCTTCGCTTCCGTCTTCGCTTGCGAAGGTCTGATAGAGCACCTCTCGCTCCAGAGTTAGGCCGTCGGCCATCGACATCTCGATGCCGGACTGGACCGCGCGCTTGACTTTGCCCACCGCCATGCTCGCCTTGTTGGGCGGCACGAACTGGCGCGCGTAGTCCATGACGCGCTCCATGAAGTTTTCCTTCTCGTAGATGTAATGGACGAGTCCCATCTCCTGGGCTTCCTCGAACGCGATCGTTCTTCCGGTCGCGCACAGCTCGAGCGCTCTGGCCCTGCCAATCAGGCGCGGGAGCCTCTGGGTTCCGCCCATCCCCGGCATCACGCCCAGGTTGATCTCGGCCAGACCCAGCCTGCCGCCCTCTTTCTTGGCGATCCGGATGTCGGTGGCCATAGCGATCTCCAGGCCGCCCCCGACCGCGTGCCCGTTGATGGCGGCGATGACGAGCTTCGCAGTGTTCTCCATGCGCAACAACACTTCGTGTCCGTGCAGGGCGAAGTTGTACTTGTAGGCCAGAGGCTGGTTGGCCAGCATGTTGATGTCAGCCCCGGCGGAGAAAAACTTCTCTCCCTTTGCGGTGATGACCAGAACATGGACGTTCTCGTCGAACCGCGCCTGCAAAATGGCCTCGTCCAGCTCGCGCAGGAGTTCGTGCGTGTAGCTGTTCACCGGGGGTCGGTTGATCTCCAGCACGGCCACGCCGGCATCATTCCGGTACTCCAGCATCTTTTCGCTCGCCATAGCCTTAAACCTCCTAAGCGGTTATGCCCTTTTGAATTATCTGGCATCCGCGCGCATGTCAAGCTTGCGGCGAGAGGAAGTTGCAGAAAAATTTATGCGCTTGGAAACGCCGTTGGCTCCACGGCCTTTTGGGGTTTAGCTCCCTCGGGGAGCGCATCAGAGGCCTTCGACGGGACATCTGAAAGCTCCTCGGAGGCCGAGTTATCAGGCCGCGGCCGATGGGCTTGTGCCATGAGTCGTACTGTCAGTAATCGGACGTCCGCGGCCTTCCTCCTCGTCCCCCTCGGGCTTTCACTTTGCCGCGGATTGTCGGCTATGTTGTGGCTCGGAAATTGCGCGGGTCGATTCCTCGTTTCGGCCGATCATGGGAACTTACGAAAATTCGCGCCGGATCCTCGAGGCGCTCAAAGAGGCCGGAATCAGCCTCATGGCGAGCGTCCCTGACATCAACTTGAAGGAGCTCATCGAGCTTATCGGCCAGGATAAAGAGATCGTCCACGTGCCGGTGGGTCGCGAAGAGGAGGGGATCGGCGTTTGCACAGGCGCGTACCTTGCGGGAAAGCGCCCCGCGATTTTGATGCAGAACGCGGGCCTCATGAATAGCTGCAATGCGCTCACGACGACCGCGCTCCAATTCGGGATTCCTGTCTTGCTCCTGGTTTATTACGCCGGCGACATGGGGGATGACGCGTTTCACATGCTGGGGCTGTTGACCGAGCCGGTACTGTCGGGTCTGGGAATCAAGTACGCGGTCATGCGCGATCCGGCGCGGGTCAAGCGCGACATCTCCGCCGCGGTCACCTCGGCGCAAGCCTCCAAGCGCCCGGTGGCGCTGGTTCTGACGCGGGCCGTGCTGTGAGGGATGGACGGTGAAACGATTTGAATGCCTGCAGGCGATTGCGCCGCTGATGAAAGACGAGCTTTTCGTGACCACCGCCGGTGGGGCGACCTCGGAATGGAACGCGGTGCGGCCGAGCGACGGCAATCTCCAGGTCAAGACGCTGGGGTTGTGCTCATCCATTGGCTTGGGATTGGCCATCGCCCTGCCGCGGCGCAGGGTCATCGTTTTTGACGGCGACGGGGCGCTGTGGATGAACATGGGCTCGCTGGCTACCATCGGGTTGCACCAGCCAAAGAATCTCGTCCACATCTGCTGGGACAATCAGCAGTACGAGTCCTCGGGCGGCGAGCCCACCGTATCGACGGCGGAAAAGATCGATTTTGCCGGCGTGGCGAAGGCCGCCGGGATCCAGAGCTCACGCTGCGTATCGACGGTCGAAGATTTGAAGGAAGCCGTAAGCTATGCTCTGAGCCATGACGGGCCCCATTTTGTTTGGGCGACGATCGAGCCGGGAAGGACCCAGGTCCCGGCGCTTAAGTACGACGAGCTTGAGAACAAGTACCGGGTCATTCGTTATATCGAAGAAACCGAGGGGATAAGCGTCCTGACCGTCCCCATACCCCATAGTTACGAGCTCAAGACAGACCGGCACTGATCTCAAGAGGCCACGATCTCCTCGTAAGTGGGTTTCGGCATCCCTGGCTTCCACGTAGCATCGCGGATCTCGAGCATGTTGCCGCTGGGATCGAGGAAGTAAAGCTCCCGGCCGGTGAAGAAGCCGTGCTCGCGATACACGATCGGCTCGGCGACAGGAATGCCTTTTTCATGGAAGAGCTTGCACGCTCGCTCGAACATCTGCGGGCTCACATCGAAAGCGTGGTGCAAACGGTTGTCCTGCTTGGGCGTCCTAACAACCGGGTCGTTGCGCTGGCAAAGCAGGATCGAATGCCCCCCGACGGTTAAGCAAGCCATGCCGGAGTTGCCGAGCCGTCCTTTGTATTCCAGCCCGAGCACTTCCTGATAGAATCGCTCCGCTTCTTCCAGATCGTTCACCGGAATCGACCAATGCGTGACGCCTTCGAGTTTTAGTAACCCCATAAACGCCTCCGAACGCGCTTTGTTATCGGGCATTGTTTCCGTGAGGTTCGTTCTCGTGCCTAGGACGCCCGTATCGTTTACTTCAAACGCGGCAGAATGTCCACTGCGGGCCTTGGCAAGGGGTCCCAAGTATGTAAAATTAATTTAATATGGTTCGTGGAGGAGCGTTGGGCAAGAAAAGACGATACGAAGAGGAGGTGCAAAAGGGGCTTGAGGCGCTGGGGCAGGAGGGGATCGACATCGAGGAGCGTTCTCCCGCGCAGGTGAAGACCCTCGAATCCCATCTGGGCAAGCAGCGCGAGATCGATCTGGCCATCGTGTCGCTTTTAGGCCGGATCGCCGATCCCGCGTCGCGAGATCTTTTGGTTGGCCTGGAGCAGCGCACCCAAGATAAACAGTTGAGAAAGGAGATCCGCCGTTCCCTCTTTAAGTTGGCGCAGAAAGGGATCGAGGCCCCCCAGGCTGAAGCCGAGCGACCTCAGCGGCCGGAACCGGTCCTGAGGCTCGGCGCGGAGATCGAGGGTTACCTTTCCTCCGTAGATGGCGGCGGCGGCAGATTGGTGTGGCTCGCCAAGCCTCAGGCTGGCAGCGGCGTTCATCTGCTCCAGGGAATGGTCAGTGATCGGGAAGGGTTGGTGCGGGTGGGCGGGGCGCTGCTCAAGCGCAAGGAGTTGCGCCGCATGGCCCAGGACATCAAGGAGCAACACGGCATCACGATGATCTCCGTTCCCTGGGAGTACGCCGACCAGTTGCTGTACGAAGCGTACGAGACGGCCAAGGAGCTCGGGCGAAGCGGGATCGAGCCGTACGCCTCCCTGCGCGCGCTTTTTACCTCCGGAAAGCCCCAGGCGTTGGCGCATCCCGTTTATTCTCGCTTGGACGCGGAGGAAGCGCGCTCGGGAGCTTGGCGAGAGCTGTCGCGGCGGCTGTTGGAGGAACCTGAGTTTCGCCCGTGGGTTTTGGACGAGGATTGGATGAAGCCCTACGTGGAGGGAGTCGAGCGGGCTCAGGAAAGCCGCCTGGTTCTAAACCCGCTGCAAAAAGAGGAGCGGTTTGCCGGCGTCGTCCGGGATGCCGTGCAGGGGCTGTTTTCGGCGGAGAAGGCGAAAATCTTCCAACGGAGAATGGAGGATATGGTGCTCTACCTGATCGGGACCGGTCGAGAGGCGCAGGCTAAATTGGCCCTTGCGGTCGGGCGTCAATTTGCCGAAGGAAATCCCGGCGCGCTGGATATTTCCTTCCTTACGGGACTGGCTCAGAAAAGTCTCGCTTTTTATCTCGGTCAGCGCAAGGCAAAGGAGGCCGACGAGCCGTCGCTCATCGTCAAACCTTAAGTGGTTATCGGTCGCGCCCCCGCGCCTCTGTTTCCCGCCACTTTCCGCATCTCTAAAGGCAGGTGACCCTTGACAGAGTATCGCGAACAGCATAAGAATCCACCGCGTACGCTGCCGGGCTCCGTTCGTGGCCGGGAGAGGGAGATGGCATGAAAGTCCCGGAGGCGGGACCTCCGGCAGCTCCCGTGGGCTGAGCAATTCTATGGATCTTGAGCCGCAACCGCGTCTGTCCTCGAAAAGAACCGCCTCGGAAGAGAGCGAGACGTTGATTCCGGTCAGCTCCGCTCTGTCCGGAGAGCAGGAGGTCCGATTTTCACGTCTGCTTACCTCCCGCGTGTATGATCTGGCGGATAAGAGTCTGGGAATCCTGGGGATCGTACTTTTTTTCCTGATCTGGGAGGTCGCCAGCCGCACGCACATCCTTAACCCGTTTTATTTCCCGCCTTTTAGCCAAATTGTTGGCAAAGGGGTGGAACTCGTCACCAGCGGCGCCATATGGGAACACATGATTTTCAGCCTGACGAATTTCTCCGTCGGCTTCGCTGTGTCCGTAGTGATCGGGGTGCTCGCCGGTATCCCCATGGGGTGGTACAAGGGGCTCAGCAAGACGCTCGACCCGCTGCTCTCGGGAGTCTATGCGACCCCCCTGATCGCTCTTCTGCCTCTGATCATCATGCTTTTCGGCCTCGGAGCCATCTCCAAGATCATCATGACGTTTCTGGCCGCGGTGTTTCCTGTTTTGATCAACACCATGGTCGGGATCGCCAACACCGACGCGAACCTCATCAAGATGTCCCGCTCCTTCGGCGCGAGCGACGGCACGATCTTTTTGAAAGTTTCGGTGCCCGGCTCTTTGCCTTATATTGTGGCGGGGATGCGCGTGGCTCTGGGGCGGGCGCTGGTCTATATCGTTGTCGCGGAGCAGTACGGGGCCGCGATGGGGCTGGGTTATCTGAGCTCGGTGGCAGCGCAGCGGTTTCAAATCGCCGCGATGTTTGTCCCGATCGTCATGATCGCCGGTCTGGGGGCAGTTCTGACCGAACTGCTCAAGGCCGTCGAGCGGCGATTGGAGACTTGGAAGCCACAAAAGTGACGGTTGCGCACACTCAGCAAAACCACTGAGGAGGGTACTCGATGGCAAACGTAAAATTGAAATTGGGGTTGCTCGGTTTCTCGCGGCGGATTTTCTCGTGGGCTATCGTTTTGATCTTGTTCTTGTCTTCGTGGGCGGCCGCCCAGAACATAAAGATGACCGTGGGGCAGACGGGAACCAACCCGGGAACGAGCCTCTTCTTCATCGCCAAGAAGGAGAACCTCTATGCCAAGCACGGGCTGGATGTGAACATTATCCCCACGAGCACCTCGGCGGCTGTGCAGGCTATGCTCGGCGGCAGCATGCAGCTCTCGACGGGATCCGGGGCCGCGGCCTTCGCCACCGCGACGCTGGAAGGGGCGCCTCCCTTCGTCCTGGTGTCCTCCTGGATCAACGTGTTTCCCTACACGGTGATGGTCCACAAGGACATCAAGAGGCCGGAGGACCTCAAAGGGAAGACCGGACACGTCGGAGCGCCTTTTGGGACGATTCCTGACGTTGCTTTGAGATTTGCTTTGGCCAAGTTAGGTCTAGATCCTGAAAAGGACGTGAAGTTGATTCAGCTTCCCCGGCCGGATACGGCGAACATCGTAGCCCAGTTGGAAAGAGGAGACGTACAGTTCGGCCCGCTCCCTCCGCCGTTCGATCGAATCGCGCAGAAGCGCGGCTTTCACTCGCTCATCTCCCTCCCGGAGCTGGGCATTCCCTGGCAGAATAACGGCGAGTGGGTGCAGCGGGCGTACCTCCAAAAGAACCGCGACACCGTCCTGCGCTTCGTCAGAGCGACCGCCGACGCTCTGAAGTTTTACTATGAGCAAAAGGATAAGACGGTCGCTTATCTCATGGAATTCCTCGGCAGCAACCGCGAAGACACCGACTACGCCTATGAGGCATTCAAAAAATGGGGAGACCGCACGCCGAAGCCGCAGATCGGAGGGATTCAGACCACGTTTGAGGCAATCAAGAGAAAGACGCCAAAGGCCGCCACGGCGGATCCTGCTTTTTTCATCGATACGAGCTTAGTCGATCAATTGATCAGGGAGGGATATTTTAAATAGATAGTCCGGCGCCATTCAGGGCTGGAAAACAAAAGGCATCCAGAGCAAAGTGGTGGCTGCTTTGGTGGCTGGGGGGTGACGCGATGAACTCGCCGCGAACGGCCCGTTTTTGTTCTCTTTTCGTCTTCGCTTTTTACCTGTCGCTTCTCTCGATTCCTTTGGCATCGTCAGAAGCGTTAGCTCAGAACGTCAAGATCACCGTCGGCCAAGCCGGAATCAACCCCGGCACAAGTCTATTCTTCATTGCAAAAAAGGAAAATCTTTATGCTAAGCATGGCCTCGATGCGAATATCATTGTAACGTCGTCGACTGCGAGTGCGGTGCAGGCCATGCTCGGTGGCAGCATGCACATCATAACGGGTGGGGCTGGCGCTGCTTATGTCACCGCCGTTTTGGAAGGAACTCCCCCCTTTGTTTTGGTTTCCTCCTGGGTCAACGTGTTCCCTTACAAACTGGTCGCGCGAAAGGAAATTGTAAAAGCCCAGGAATTGAAAGGTAAAACGGGCCAGATTGGTAGCACTTTCGGATCGGCCCTTCATGCTGCGGTGGGCTTTGCCCTAGCCAAGGTGGGACTCGATGTCGAGAAGGATGTGAAATTAGTCCAGCTGCCACGGACCGATTGGGCGAACGTGATTGCTCAGCTTGAGAAGGGAGATGTTCAGTTTTCCCTTGTGCCGCCTCCTTATGACCGGATCGCGGAGAAGCGCGGATTTCACACGTTGCTCTCGCTGCCAGATATGGGGATCGCGTGGCAGCAAAACGGCGAATGGGTGCCGAAGTCTTATCTTCAGGGCAACCGCGGTACCGTCTTGCGCTTTCTCAGAGTCATCGGAGACGCGATGAAAATCTACTTCGAGCAAAAGGATAAGACGATCTCTTATCTTAATGAATTCTTGGGAAGCAGTCGGGAGGATTCGGAGTACGCCTACGAGACTTTTCTGAAGTGGGTCGACCGCAACTCCAGGCCTAAAGTGGAGGGCATCAGGACGATCTTGGATTCTATAAAGAAGGTAACTCCCAAAGCCGCCTCTGCCGATCCTGCTTCGTTTATCGATACGAGTTTGGTCGACCAGTTGGTGAAGGAGGGATATTTCAAGTAGTTCGGTCATTTCGTAAAACCGACGAAGGAGGCGGTCGCAAATGATTAAGGTGGCGTGTCAGTTGTTTGTGACCTGCTTATACGTATTGAGTTTCCGTCCAGCTCCTTTTGCGCAGCAGGCGGAAGCGCCGACTTACAGGGATGGGGATTGGTGGCGCGTCCAAGTTCAGGTAAAGCGACCCACTGGGGTGGCGGTCGGGGGGCCCCAGCTCGGCGGATTCCCGGAATACTTGGTGAAAATCGATTCTGGAACTCATCGGGTCTTTGGTCTTCAAGGCGAGCAGCGCAAGGAAATCGAGGCTCCCAACATTGTCTCGCTAGTTCTGGGTAAGCCAGATTGGAGAGGAGAGCTGCTGAAGTTTCCGCTGCAGGTGGGGCTCAAATGGTCCGCGCGGTTTCCTCTCCGGCTGCCGGGGCTTCCCGAACGTTGGGCCTATGCGACCTATGAGGTCCAAGCGTGGGAGAAGATCAAGACAACAAGAGGAGAGCTTGAAGCGTTCAAGCTACTCATGGAAGTCCCGGAATCACCGACTCCCCAGAAGGTTAGGCTTACGGCAAGAGCGGCGAGCTATTATTATGCGCCAAAGGTAAAGGCCATTGTCTATCTTGAAGAGCGGTCGCCTCCGACCTCGCCTGAAGCCCAAACGACTTCTGTTTTAGTCGACTTCGGTGTAGGCCAACAGTGATTGGCGATGCAGGGAGGATGTTTATGAAACTTACGAGAACTTCCCGGCGTCTCTCGATTCTAGCGTTCATCTTTGCGGTGTTGAGCTCGAGCGCCGAAACCCACGCGCAGGAGCGGGTCAGGCTCTCGAATAGCTCCACGGATGCCACCAACGTCGTTTGGCTCGTTGCCAAAGACGCGGGATTTTACAAGAAGCACGGCCTGGATGCGGATCTCGTGTATATCGGGAGCACGACAATCAGCGTGGCGGCGATCATGGCGGGCGACGTTCAGATCGGAAATGCGGCGGGAAGCGGTGTTGCTTCAGCGGCGGTTCGGGGGGCAGATCTAGTCAGCACGGCTTGTTTCATCAATGCCTTGGTCTATGAGTTAGTCGTTCACGAGGTGATCCGCTCTCCCCAAGATCTCAAAGGCAAATCCATCGGGATCAGCAGGTTCGGCAGCGCCTCGGATGTGGCGGCGCGGGAAATGCTTAAGGCGATGGGGCTCAAGCCTGTGGAGGACGTCAATATCCTGCAGGTTGGTGGGGCCTCCGACCGAGCCGCCGCTTTCAGCCGGGGCGCTATCGCCGGATTTCCTTCTCCGCCGGGCAACGTTCACCTAACCGGCAAGCTGGTCCCTTACCGGATCCTGATCAACATGGCCGATCTAGAAAAACCCTACGCGCTTCCGTTTATCTGCGCCGTGACGACGAAAAGCTACCTGGCGAGAAAGCGGGAAACCGCGAAAAAGACGATCATGGCCCTGGTCGAAGCGGCGCACTACATCAAGACCAACAAGGAGGGGACGCAGCGCGTCATCGCCAAGTACAACCGGGCGGCCAATCAGGCCTACCTGGAAGACGCCTACGTAACGACGGCCAAGCTCACCGAGCGCGTGCCTTATACCACGCGGGAGGGGATGAAGATCCAGCTCGAAGACGCGCTCAAACGGGCCCCCGGGAGCAAGGTCACCGTCGATGACCTTGTCGACGATACCGTTGTCCGGGAGCTCGAGGGTGAGGGCTTCATCGACAAGGTTTTCGGCAAGAGAGGCTAAGGGCCGTGCAGCGCGTCGATTTTAGCGGCCAGGATAAAATCATTCTCCGAAAGGCCGCCGATCGCGTGGGTCCAGATATCGAAGCGCACGCGACTGTAGTGGATGTGAATGTCGGGGTGATGTCCTTCCTGTTCGGCGAGCTCGGCTACCCGGTTGGTAAATCGCTCATCGAGACGCCTTTCGCTTTTGCACCGCTTCAGGGTTCGCCGCGCGGGTGCGCTTTCCCGCCGTCATCGGACCTTCAAAGCACGGCAATGCCGGCGATTTCGATCAAGTATTCGGGGTTGGCCAGACCCTTCACGACGACGAGGGTGCTGGTCGGCGGCGTCCCCTTGTAATATTGATTTCGGACCCGGTTATAACCTTCGCGATACTTGATGTCGACAATATAGGTCGTCGTCATCGCCAGGTTATCCAGGGAAGCGCCGGCTTCCTTGAGGACCGCCTGGATATTCTCGAAGACTTGCTTCGCCTGCGCCTCGATATCGCCCTTGCCGACAACTTCGCCGTTCTTGTCGGCTGCCGTTTGGCCGGCGATAAAAAGTAGTTTGCCGCCTTGAGTGACGATGCCCTGCGAATATCGCGGTCTGGGATCTGACAGACTCTTCGGCTGGACAACTTCCTTCATTGTGTTTCTCCTTCCTTTTTTGCTTCAATTGTATTTCCCGTTATGTCGCTCGGTCAGGCTGCGGACGTGCTTGCCCGCGACCGAGGGGAGCGCGAGCCCCGTTGAGTAACTGCACGGTCGAGGAACCGTCACCGTGGTCAACACATACTCTACGGGGCGAGC
>JACPAM010000045.1 GCA_016180805.1 Deltaproteobacteria bacterium
CGGTGTCACCACTGCATTTGAGGCGGCAATCCGGAACCGAGCGGAGACCCTTGCGTGGCAGCGGCTTCGGCGGGGTGGCCTTCCATCGCTTCGGGTGGTGATGGGACCCTATCCCGTCCACGGCGACCGGTGGGATCCGGAGGGAACCGCTGGAAAGATTTTTGACACGGGTTTTGCAACTGGTTTCGGGGACGCGTGGTTAAAATTAGGTGCACTGCAGATTGGCATCGACGGAGGCGTGATCGGTCAAACGGCTGCTTTGTTCGAACCGTACAGCAATGATCCCAGCGGCACTTGGCGTGGTAGTTTCCGCGTCAGCCAAGAGGTAGCCAATGCTTTCATGGTTGAGGCTCAGTCGAGTGACTGGCAAACGGGTCTCATCTGCCATGGAGATTGGGGGATCCAGCGTGCGCTTGAGGCGATCGCCTACGGTCGCGAGCACGTAGCAACCCACGATCTGCGACACCGCCTTGAGCATGCCTACCTCTGGAATCCCGAAATCATGGACCGCATGGCCGAGCTCGGCGTGATATGGAATACGCAACCAATTCTGCTGGAGATCATGGGTCGGGAAGGAGTCTATGCTCCATGGGGCGACCGGGGGCGTTTTGCCTTCCCCTTCAGGTCCCTTACCGAGCGCGGAGTCATCATCTCGGGAGGTTCCGATTGGGGCGTGGGTGTCTATAATCCGTTGATCGGAATAGACATTCTGGTGAATCACCGCTTTGGTCCTGAGGAAAACGGCCAGGTGCTGAATTCGAATGAGACGCTCACTATGCTCCAGGCCATCCGTGTCTATACGTACAACGGCGCCTACACTTCTTTTGAAGAGCGGGAGAAGGGATCGCTTGAGGAGGGAAAGCTGGCTGATTTAGTGGTACTTTCGGATAACATCCTCGCTGTTCCGCCAACTAAGATTCGAGATTTAAAAGTTGACCAGACCTACGTCGACGGGCGGCTGGTATACGAGCGCGCAAATGAAAGTGTAACCAGACCTGCCGCATAAATGTCGACGTTATCGACATCCAGTCCATTGCCAGCGCCGCTCCGACAGGCTAACGACGGGTGGGGTCGAAGAAATCCCTCAGTCCGTCGCCTAATATGTTGAAGCCGAGGATGAGCAGCGTAATCGCCATTCCCGGGAAGAACGCCGCCCACGGCGCCCGCTCCACGTACCCATAGGCGCCGGTCAGCATCGCGCCCCAGGATGGGGCTGGGGGCGGGTGGCCGACTCCAAGGAAACTCAGCGAAGACTCTGCAAGGATGGCGTAAGAGAAGGACAGTGAGAACTGGACGATGAGCGGCGCTAGGATGTTGGGCACGATGTGAATACGAATGATGCGGCGGCGGGAGGCTCCGAGCACTTGAGCCGCCTCCACGTACGGTTGAGCTTTAACGGCGAGCGTAGCGGCGCGCACGACGCGGGCGAAATGCGGCGACTGGACAACGCACAGGGCAATGATCACGGGTACCGCTGGTGGCACCCCGCCCCCGGTGAGAAACGCGGCCACGGCAATCGCAAGCAGGAGTGTCGGGAACGCGAAAATCAGGTCGATCAGCATCGTCACCGCCCGATCCAGCAACCCGCCAAAATAGCCCCCAACCACCCCGAACGTTGAGCCCAAGATGGCCGCCGCGCTGGCGGAGAGCACCCCGCCCGTAAAGGCGATCCGAGCGCCGTAGATCACGCGGCTGAGCACGTCTCGCCCGAACTCATCGGTTCCAAACCAGTGCACCGCGTCTGGAGTTGCCAGGCGCGGCCCGGCCGACATGTCCAGAGGGTCATAAGGCGCGAGGACGTTGGCCAGTAGCGCTGCAATGAGATACACCCCGATCACTGCTGCGCCGACAATCGCTGGCCGGTGCCGCCCAAACCGGCGCAACGCGCGCATCACGCCTCGCTGTGATAGGGCTACGTGTTCCCATGTGCCGCTGACGGCACGCTCTCTCGATGCCATTGGCGGCCAGTCTTTCTCCTGACGGCCCGGTTGGCCTAGTCGTACCTCACACGGGGGTCGACTACCCCGTAGCCGATGTCCGCTAGGGTGTTGATGATGACATAGCTGCTTGCGATCACCAGCATCGTCGCTTGGAGGACGGGATAGTCCCGGCTCAGAACGGCCTCGACGGCGTGCTGGCCGATTCCCGGGACAGCAAAGATCTGCTCGATGATCAGCGAGCCGCCGAGCAACTTGCCCGTCTCGGTGCCGATCAGGGTGAGCACAGGAATGAGCGCGTTCTTGAGAGCGTGTCTGGAAAACACGCCGCGCTCGGCCACCCCTTTCGCCCGAGCCGTTCGGATGTAGTCGTGGGAGAGTACTTCGAGCATGGCCGAGCGGGTCATCCGCATCACCGCCGCAGCCATGGTCGTGCCCAAGGCCACGGCCGGAAGCACCAGCGAGCGGGTGCTCTCGATAGGGTCCTCCAGCAGGGGGATGTAGCCGATGGACGGAAGGATGCCCAGATAGACCGCAAAGACCAGAACGAGCAGCGTCGCCAGCCAAAAATGTGGAGTGGCCAGCCCGAGCATCCCTATGGTAGTGACCATCCCATCGATTTTTCCGTTCGGGAAGCGAGATGCAATAACACCCAGGGTTATCCCGAACACAACGCTCCACACCGCAGCCATGAACGAGAGGTGCAGCGTCACCGGCAGGCGCGTCAAGATCTCCTCCGAGATGGCCCGCCCGGACACGAGCGAGCGGCCGAAGTCGAGCTGCAGTACGCGTCCCATCCAGTCGAGATATTGAACCACCAGCGGGCGATCGAGACCCCAGAGCGCGCGGATCTCATTCATGCGCTCCGAGCCCATGTACAGTCCATAGAGGAAGTCGACGACATCGCCGGGCACCAGGCGAATCATGGTGAAGACGACTATCGAGATGCCCAGCAGGACGAGTACCAGAGAAAACAGCTTCTGGATGATGTATCGAGTCACCGAACTCCGGTCATTTGCCAGTCTGGCGTGTACCTGACGCAGCAGCAGCCGCGGCGTCGGGCCGAGCACCCCGACGCATGCATGGACTTACTTCTCCAGCCAGACCTCGCGGAGGCTGTACTGGCTCGCGTTCGGGAACGCGGCGTACGCCTTGACGCGGGAACGCATGGCTTGGAAGCGATCGAAGGCCACCAGGAACACCCATGGCTGCTGTTCCGCCAGACGCTTCATCGCGATCCGATAAGCTTCCTTGCGCTCCTCGGTCGAAGTGACTTCCAGGCCCTTGGTGAGCAGTTTGTCGAGCTCTGGGTCACAGAACCGGCTGTTGTTGTAGCTACCCTTGCAGGTGAACAGTGGCATGAAGGCGCCATCGGGATCGACGAAATCCGCACCCCACCAACGGATAGGGTACATCTCGAAGTTCCCCTCTATCCAAGCGCGGTTGGCGCTGGTGCTATCCGAGGCTTGGATTTCGACTTCGACCCCGACTTTTTTCAGCTCCGATTGCACCACCGCGGCAAAGGGGGCGTGGTAGGAGGTGGTCCCGATCCTGAGAGTGGTCTTGAGCCCGTCGGGGTAGCCGGCCTCGGCCAGCAGGCGCTTTGCAATCTCCCGATCGAGTTTGTAGTACGTTTCCCTATTTCCCGCCCAGTACGGCGGAATCAGCGGCGGCCCCAAGAGCGGCTGGGCAAAGCCATCGAAGGCTTTCTCGACCATCTCCTTGCGGTCGATCGCGTAGGCGAGCGCGCGGCGCACCCGCGCGTCATCGAAGGGCTTTTTGGAAGTGTTGAGGGAGATCCCGACGAAGCTCAGGTTAGGGCCGCCGGTGACGACGATTCTGCGATCCCGCCTGAGAGCACTGACGTCCTTCGGCGGGACCGGCTCGATAAAGTCGACTTGGCCGGCCCTGAGCGCGTTGGTCCGCGCGGTCTCGTCGATCAGGGGGATGAAGTGGAGCTCGTCCAGCAGCGGCTTGCCCTTCTCGTAGTAATTTGGGTTCTTGACGAGGACCAAACGTTGGCCCTTGATATGCTCCTTGAACATGAAGGGCCCGCTCCCCATCATCCCCTCTTTGAGGCCAACCGGCATCGGCTTGACCGCTTCCTTGGCCACGATCGCCATCGAAGGCAGGGACAGATTGGTCACGATGGCCGCGTCGGGCCGCTTCAAGTTGAGCACAACCGTGTACTTCGATGGCGTCTCAATCGAGTCAATGGACGCAATAGTGCTGGCGTACCCAGCAGGGACTTTTGGATCGAGGATTCGCTCGAGCGAATACTTGACATCCTCTGACGTGACCTCACGGCCGTTGTGGAACTTCACGCCCTGGCGGAGAGTGAATTCCAGCCGCGTGGGGGTCTTGAACTCCCATCGCGTCGCCAGGTCCGGCTGGGGCAGGATATCGGTCCCGGCTCGGACCAGCCCGGAGTACACGTTCTGCATGATGTTGACGTCCCATCCGATGCGAGTCGTATGGGGATCGAGATCGGCGGCGTCCCGCTCGCCGCCGATGCGGAGAATGCCGCCGGGTTTGGCCACTGCCCGAGGTTTCGGAGCTTGCTTCGGGGCTGGCGCGGCGGCAAATGGTTGAGCGGCGGAGATATAGGCTACCGCCATGACGAGCGCAAGAGCGGCAGGCGCCAATCTTCGCAACGGACCAACAGATCTGATCTTCCTCATCGAGGTATTCTGATTCATGGTTCCGTCCCCCCTTTCCGGGCTTTACAGTCTCTACTCCTTAGAGAATCGCGTTCGGTCTACGCCGGCCCGCAGGCCTACTCACCGTTGCGTCGACGTCGCTCGTTTCGGTCACGTCATCTCCACGCCTGTGCTTCATGCACTGAGGGATCGGGCCTTGTCTACTATGGCGGGGATTTTTTCACATCCATGCTAGCATGGCAAGAGTTGTCTGTTGAAAGATTTCCCCTTTCGGAGCAATATCTGGCTACCGATGATCGGGTATACTGCCTTGATCGACCGCGCACCACTTCGCTGGCCAAGCGGCGCGCGCGTGGCGTTGTGGGTGCAGGTGAACCTGGAGCACTGGGAGACCGGTGGCTCCGGTACGACATTGCCGCCAAGTCGATCTCCATCGCCCGTCCCCGATCCGAAGAACGCGGGGTGGCGTGACTACGGTGCACGGGTCGGCATCTGGCGCCTCATGGAGGTGCTCGACAAGTACGCCGTCCGTGCCTCAGCGCCAACGAACGCCGAAGTGTGCGTTTACTATCCCGAGGTGGTCCGCGAGGCCCTGCGGCGCAACTGGGAACTGATGGGCCATGGTATCAACAACTCGCGCACTCTCAACGGGTTGCAGGAAGACGAGGAGCGTGGGGTCATCCACGCGAGTATGGAGGCGCTGAGTTCCGTTTCAGGGCGGCCCCCGAAAGGCTGGCTCGGGCCGGGGCTGGTTGAAACGTTTAACACGCTGGAGCTTCTAGCTGAGGCGGGCATCGAATACGTCTCGGACTGGTGCAACGATGACCAGCCCTATCCCATCGATGTCCGTACTGGCAGGCTGATTGGCGTGCCCTACTGCATGGAGATCAACGATATCTACGCCTTCCTCGGCGCTGGTCTTGACCCCGAACGCTTCTATCAAATGATGTGCGACCAGTTCGATGTGCTCTATGCGGAGGGCGCCCGAACAGGACGCATCTTCGGTCTCTGCTTGCATCCGTTCATCGCGGGCCAAGCCTACCGATCCAAGTGGATTGACAAGGGACTGGACTACATTCTCCGCCATGATCACGTTTGGGTCGCTACCGCCGAGGAGATCTCCGACTGGTATTACCAGCAGCATTACGTAGACGCTTTAGCACGTTTGCGGCAGAGAGCCGCGGCGTTACCCGCAGCGCGTCTCGCCAAGCCCAGGTGATAGCTCAGCGAATCGGGGTCAACGTTGCTGCCGCGTGGATAGTGACTATCGACCGCACTCGACCAGCGCCACAGGAGGATTGAACTATGGCCCGAACGCTCATACGCGCACATACCGTGCTGACTCAGTCGTCAAGCCTCGGAAACATACGTTTAGGCGCGATCGTCGTCGAGAATGGAGTCATCCGGAGCATCGGCCCACTGGGGGAGTTCGAGGCGAACGGCCCGTACGAGATGCTGCTTGGCGATCCGGAGCGCCATCTGGCCTTACCCGGTTTTGTAAACGGACATCACCATACCTTGCGACCGGTGCGGGTCGGTCTACGGGCTTCTCCTCTCGAGACCTGGTTGGTGCGTCAGCGACAACGTCAGCTCCCACCCCTTTCTCCCGAAGAGGTCTATGACCACACCCTGTGGGGCACGCTCCAATTCCTGAAGTCTGGCGTCACGGCAGTGGTCGACCATTATCCTTACGACCCGCGCATCGAGGAGCTGGGTGCGCCGGCAAGCGTGCAGGCATATCTCGACGCCGGTGTGCGAGCGGCGGTCTGCCTTTCTTTCGCCGATCAACAACGCTACGTGTACCAGGACGATGCTACCTTCTGCTCCTCACTGCCGAAAGAACTGGATGGTCAGTTGCGAGCCAAACTTCGCCCGTCTGACGCGGACGGATTCTTTGCCCTCTGGGAACGGCTGGCAGCTCGCTTCGACGGGAGAGAAGGCCGGATCCGGCTGGGATTTGGTCCGAACGGGCCCCAGTGGTGCTCGGATGACCTGCTCCAGCGCATGCGCCGCACCGCCGACGAGCACGGCCACGCCCCAGTGCAGATTCACCTGATGGAGTCGCCCTACCAGGCCATGTACGGCTACCGCCGCTACGACAAGAGCATCGCACGACACCTTGCCGATATCGGCTTCTTCGGACCGGCTGCGTCCGCCGCCCACTGTGTCTGGCTGAGTCGGGAGGACATCAGGCTGTTGGCTGATGTCGGTGCGGTGGCGGTGCACAATCCCAGCTCGAATCTCCTCCTGTTCAACGGCATTTGCCCGGTTGCCGATCTGCTCGATGGGGGTGTGCCAGTGGGGTTCGGCCTCGACGCCGCGGGGCTGAACGACACGATGGACTTCTTGACCGATCTGCGACTCGGGCTCCTGCTTCAGCGACGCCCGGGCTGGGACCGGCGAGAGGTCACGGCGAGTGACATGCTGGCCATGGCCACCCACGGTGGCGCGGCTGCACTGGGCATGGGCACCGCTCTCGGCAGGCTGGAGGAGGGCTTTCCAGCGGACGTCGTGCTCGTGGATCGGGCACGCCTCTATGGCTCGCCTTACGTCGCGCCGTCTGCACCCGCTGAAGAGGTCTTGCTGCGGCGCGGCGCCGCTGAAGACGTGGATTGCGTGATGGTCGCGGGGCGGCTGGTGATCGACAGAGGCAAGGCGGTAGGCATCGACGAGGCTCGGCTCCAAAGTCGTGTCGCCGAGTCGTTACAGCTGACCTACGAGTCACTTGCGTCCATGGACGGGTTTTCTGAGCGACTCGAGCCCCATATCATGGATTTCTATCGCAAGTGGGATGCGGAGTCAGGCGGGATGCTCCCCCCGAACTATCAGGTGAACACGCGCTAAAGGTTAACGCGAGCCGTAGGACAGGCCTTGTTGCACGAGTATCCCGGACGCAAAATCGAGAGACGCCCGAAACGGACACCCTGCTTATTCCTCCGTTGGGCAATGGTGCTCCGGAAGAATTCTTCCCAAGCTGGACGTCGCCGGTTCGATCCCGGTCGCTGGCTCCGTTTTTAGGGACCTACGTGAATAGCCTGCCCAAGTATCGTGCCGCCTATTTGAATTCGGAACGCAGACATGATGCAATTAGTTGAGGTTTGCCCGGGAAAGAATAGTCATGGCTACCATGCAAGATATTCTTTATGACGATGTTCGCGAAGGCGAGCTTTACGAGAAGCTCGACGATAAGCGAATCCGCTGTTTCGCGTGCGGCCATTGCTGCCCGATCCCGGACGGCCGGCCTGGGGTTTGCCAAGTTCGATTCAACAGAGGAGGCAAGCTCTATGTTCCTTGGGGTTACGTGGGAGGTGTCCAGTGCGACCCCATAGAGAAAAAACCATTCTTCCATGCCTATCCCGGTGCTTTGGCCTACAGTTTCGGAATGCTCGGCTGTGATTTACACTGCGCCTATTGCCAGAACTGGGTAACCTCACAGGCGCTGCGCGATCCTGCGGCGGTCGCCCCACCCATGAAGGTTACCCCGGAGGAGCTTGTCCGCGAAGCCCTCCAGCAAGGAGCCAAAGTCATCGTCAGCACCTACAACGAGCCGTTAATTACGAGCGAGTGGGCGGTAGCGGTCTTTAAGGAAGCGCGCGCGGCTGGCTTGTTGACAGGCTTTGTTTCCAATGGAAACGGTACCCCACAAGTGTTGGAGTATCTGAGGCCGTGGGTTGAGCTCTACAAGGTAGATCTCAAGAGTTTCGATGACCGCCATTATCGGCAATTGGGCGGGCGGTTGCAGCCCATTCTGGATACGATTCGCAGACTCTATGAAATGGGCTTCTGGCTGGAGATTGTGACGCTGTTGGTTCCCGGTTTTAACGATTCGGATGATGAACTGAAGCGGCTTACCGAATTCCTGGTAAGCGTATCGCCAGACTATAAAATGACTGATCCGGAAAATACCACGGCCGAGGACTTAATACGGGCAGCCGAGATTGGTAAGAAGGCTGGCCTGCGTTATGTCTATCCAGGGAATTTGCCTGGCCAGGTGGGAGACCTGGAAAATACTCGTTGCCCTAAATGCCAGGAGCTTCTCATTGAGAGGTACGGCTATCTGATCTTGAACTACAATCTCACTCCAAATGGATCCTGTTCCTCATGTGGCGCGACTATTCCGGGACGTTGGGATCCTTCGTTCGAGGGACAGATTACCTCCTATCCTTACTGGCCGCGGAGACGTAGGCTCTCGGATTTCTTTTCCATTCTCACAACGGAATAACCCGCTTGTTGGTAGAATGCCAGCTTCCCAAGCTGGACGTCACGGGTTCGATCCCCGTCGCCCGCTCCAACTCCTTCACTTGTTTTGTTACTTAAGGATGTCTTTGAGTTTGCTTATCGTCGGCTGATCAAGACTAAAAAGTCCAGCGATAATTTTTTCCACCTCTTCGCCGCTTAAGGGATCGATGTCGAGCTTGGATTTCTCCGCTTCAGCCCGGAACTCTTTGTCCCTCATCGTCTCCATGAAAGCCTTGTGCAAGAGCTGCACTCGTTCCTTGGGAGTCTTGGGGGGCAACACGTAGGGACGCGTGATTGCCGCGGAGTCATGAATCCCCGCTTGAATTAACTTTTTTGCTTCGTCGGTCCTTGCAAGGCCGATGGCAACAGGGACTTTGGGCAGTTCCGGATGGGCTTGGGGCAGGGCTTGAATCACGACGTTGGCATCGCTGGTATCCAAAGCTTTCCGCCAGATCACCTTAATTGATTCCCACGCCCAGCAGCCCCCGGCGATCTCGCCGCTTTCCGCGGCTAATCGAATCGGCGCCGTGCCCTTGTATCCGCTTACGAGTTGGATGGGAAGGCCCAAAGCCGCTTTCAGTATTTTAGCGACATCATCGGTGAGAGATCCCGGCGCGGCTCCGCCCAGTTTTACCGGGGCAGCCGCGGCCATCCAGCGCTCGATGCTAGTGATCCCGCTCGCTTTGGTCAAAGCACAAACCGGACTGTCTTTGACGGGGACCCCCAGATGTTCAAATTTTGTCGCGTCAAATTCGATCCCGGTGCCTCCGAGGAGCTGTTGCACGACCAATCCGCCGATGAAGTTTCCAATCGTGAGGCCATCGGGCTTCGCAACTCTGTACACGTGATTTGCAGCGATCAGGCTGCCGGCCCCGGTCAAATTTTCCACGATCACGGCCGGTTTGCCCGGGATGTATTTGCCTATGTGCCTGCCTATGGCCCGAGAGTAGGCGTCGAACCCGCCGCCGGCGGGAAAGCCGACCACAATGCGAATGGTTTTGCCCTCATAGAACGGCGCGGCTGCAAATACGGGAGGAACAAAGAGGGCAGAGAACAATATGAAAGCTAGAAATCGGTGCCAGCATTTCTTGTTCATGATAGCCTCCTTAGAGTCGCCACTCCTTCTCGCGCGCTTTTTCCTCTTTGTCCGTTGCTTTTGATGGCGCTGCCTTTTGGACCGTCACAGGTTTTCCTTCCACGACCGCGAGGAGCCGATCACAAAACTGGCTCCCTTCTTCATAGCTCTTGGGGCTCCCTTTGATCGTCGCGCCGGGGCCCACAATCTGGACCTCGGTTAGCTTGTAGAACCAAAACAGCAAGAGCGTTCCGATCCCACCCAGCAGTGAGGCGTATTTGACGATGGAAGCGAAGCTCGAAGAAAAAAATCCGCCTATGTACTGGAGCACGTATTCCAGATTAAAACCTTCTTCGCTCCACAGATCCAGAGCCTGCTGGTCGGCCGCTGTGCCAACGGGCCCCATCATGACCGAACCGAGCCAAACTAGCAGCGAGATTCCCAGCAAGATGATCCCCGCCCACAGCACCCCTTCGCTTCGCTTCCACCCGATTTGAATGCTCGTGATCGCTTTGTGCCGGATCGTTGTCTGCTCTTCCCCGAAGATCCCATTATCCTTGTGATGGTAGACGCGCTCCTCGGTAAGGACGACTACGCTTTTATCCCTCATAGCAAGCCGACGTAATTCGATCTCGTGATTCATTTGGCCTGCCTCTGAAACCATCTCAATTTTCTCGAAAGCACCTCGGGGGCCGAGCTATCAGGCCGCCGCCGAGGCGAACCCTGTTTCATGACCATTCCCTACAACAACCGTGGCTATCCTTTCAATCCGGCAACTCGGGCGGCTGTCGGCCGTGCGGGCGAAGCAGGAGATTGCTCTCTTCGTCGACGCGCAACGTCCAGTTTGGTTCCACCACCACGGTCGAGGTCCCCTCCTCGACGATGAGCGGGCCTTGAAGCTCGGCGCCGAAACCAAGCTGGTCGCGGTGGAATACCGGCGCTTCCTGTTGGCCGCCAAGAAATTGGACTGTGCGATAACCTTGCGGGGGAGCCGGGGCTTGTTGCGCCGGGGCGGGCTGCGGGAGCGGTTTTTCCACGGCGAAGCGAGCCCGGACCTTCAAGTTGACGATCTCTATGGCTTCCCTTTCAGCCCGGTGGCCGTAGCGGAGTTCGTGGACGGCTTCAAACCTCTGCCCGATTTCCTTAAGGTCCAGATGGTCCCGGCCGCTCGAAACGGGCACAGGCAGCTCATAGGCCTGGCCGCGGTAGCGCATGTCGAGCAGCCATTCGGTTGCGATTTCCGCCTCGGCGGCGCCCTGTTCCATGACGTGCTTGCGTGCGAACTTATCAAGCCGGAACAGCTCAGCGCAGGCGAGCTCCAAGCCGGTCCCGCTCAAAGGCAGCAGCCGCGTCGTCGAGAGGTCGTAGAGGAGATCGGAGAGCAGCATTCCTGTGGCGCTAAAATTTCCGGGGTTGGGCGGAACGATCACCTCTCGAAGCCCGAGGGCGGCGGCCAGAGCGGTCGCGAGCGTCGGCCCCATGCCGCCGAAAGCCAGCAAAGAGAACTCGGCGGGGTGGTAACCGCGCTCTATGGTGATCATCCGCATCGACGAGACGACGTTGGCGATGAGGACCCGCAGGATTCCGAGCGCCGCGGCTTCGAGCGAGAGATCGAGAGGCCGCGCGATCCGGACGTCGATCGCTTTTGCCGAAAGGTCGCGATCGATTCTCATCTCGCCTCCCAAGAGCGCCTTCGGGTTGAGGTGGCCGAGGACGACCAGAGCATCCGTGAGCGTAGGCTCCTGCCCGCCCTTCATATAGCACGCGGGGCCCGGGACGGAGCCGGCGCTTTCGGGGCCGACCTGAAGGACCCGGCCGAAGCGGACGCGCGCGAGACTACCCCCTCCGGCGCCCAAGCTCTCGATGTCGACCGAGTCGATCCGCACCGGATGGCGCCCGATCTTCCATTCGCTCTTGAAAAGAGGCTCCCCGGGAATCAGGCACATGTCACAGCTTGTCCCGCCGATATCCAGGGAGATGAGATTCTTAACGCCCTTGCGCTCGGCGAGCCGATGCGAGCCGATGACCCCGGCGACGGGACCTGACATAAGGGTCTGGATGGGAAAGCGCGCCAGCGAGGATGGGCTCCCCACGCCGCCATTGGACTTCATCAAGAGCGGGTGAGCCGAGGGGAAGTTGTTTCGGACGGTCTTCTCAAGCGCCTCGATATAGTGCTCCATTTTCGGGCCGATGTAAGCGTTCAGCACCGTCGTGCAGGTCCGCTCGTACTCCCGCCAGACCGGATTGACCTCCGCGGACAGCGAGAGGAACAGGTGAGGATAGCGTTCGTGGATGTGCGCCGCCGCCTTTCGCTCATGTTCGGGATTGGCGTAGGAGAAGAGGAAGCTTATTGCCAAAGCCTCGATGCCCTGATCTAGAAGCGGTTTGAGGGCGTGATCCACGCTGTCGAAGTCTAGAGGGGTTAGGACCCTTCCCTGAAAATCGAGACGCTCGCGCGCCTGGGCGACGAGCCGGCGCGGGATCAAACGCTTTGGGCCGGGATAAAATATGTTGAAGACCTCATCTCCCTTCCACTGTCGGCCAAGCTCGTAGATGTCCAGGAAGCCTTCGGTTACGAGCAGGCCGGTGGGACTCCCTTTTTCCTCGAGCAGAGCATTCAAGGCGTGGGTGGAACCGTGGAGGAGGTAGGCGAGGGCATTGGGGTCCCATCGAGTGCGGAGATCGGTCAAAATCCTGTCCAGGACCGCGATCGGTTGCGCGGGATCCGAGGGGACTTTTTTGACCTCCTTGATCTCTCCGCTTTGCTCATCGAGCACCGTGATGTCGGTGAAGGTGCCCCCGACGTCGATTCCAACGCGAAGGCTCATGACCTGGCGAGCCGCGCGCGCAGGCGGCGAGTCTCCTCCAGATTAAGTGCGGGCGGCCAGCCTTCGACGGCGACGCCGTAAACCTCCCGCGCCGTCTGCGCGCTCAAGTAGCCGTTCCACACATCCTGTAGGACGCTTTCAGGATCCCTTTCCAATGGGCTCCCGCGCCCGCCGCCGCCGCCGTACTGGATGCGAAAGACATCCCCTCCTTTAAGCTTAAGACCGGTCACCTTCGAGGGCAGCGCCTGCTCGCCCTGCGTCCCGGGATTAAGGGCGGCCGAAGAGGGCCGCGCAGAAAGCGCCCTGTCGAGCCCCGGCGCCGAGTGTTTGAAGCGGTCGCTCCTGAGATTTACGAAGGCTTCCTCGGCGAGGATTTCCCAATCGCGCCGCATGCCGTCACCTCCGCGCAGGCGTCCGGCTCCGCCCGAGCCTTCGAATAGCTCGTAGCGCTTGATGCGGATGGGAAATTCGGTCTCCACCGCCTCGACCGGCGTGTTCATGACGTTCACGACAAGCGAGTTGAGCGCGCTCGGGCCGTCTTGATTGGGGCGAGCCCCCGCGCCGCCGCAGTATATCTCGTAGAGGGAAAACCAGCGGTTCAGGCGCGCATCGAAACCGGCAATCGATACCGATCCGCCGGCGCCGCTGTCGGGCGCCGGGACTCTTCCCGGGAGCGCCAGGGCCAGCGCCATCTGGATTACCGAGGCGGTCATCTGGCTCGGGCGTACGTACATGTTGACGGGCGCCGGGTAACGGGGATTCAAAATAGTCCCTTCGGGCGGGAAGGTCACGTGGATGGGACGGCTGATGCCCTCGTTTACGGGGAGCTCGGGACAGAGGACGGCCACCACGATGCACGGGATCAAGCTGCGCATGACGCAGGGCCGCAAATTGATCGGGCCGCGGGCCTCCTCGGAAGCTTCGAGGTCGAAGAAGAGCTCGTCCTGCCGAACTCGAAGCGTAGCGGCGATCCGGTAAGATTTGTGCGGATCGATTCCGTCGTCATCGAGGAAGTCCTCGCAGGGACCGTACGTGCCATCCGGGATGCTTCGAATGTGCTTTCTGAGCTCTTCCTCCGCGATGTCCATCCAGCCCAGCCAGCAGGCGCTGACCTCCTCCTTGCCGTAGACCGAAAGAAGCTCGTCGAGTTTTTTTAGCCCGTAGAAGTTGGTCTTCGCCTGGGCCTCGATATCGCCCCAGGTCACCTCCGGTGTGCGCGTGTTGGACATGATGATGGTCCTCAAATCTTCGTGGAGCCGGCCTTGGGAGTAGAGTCTGAGCGGGGGAAGGAGGAGCCCTTCCTGGAAGACTTCCGTCGCGTCAGGGGCATTGGTGCCCGGCACCTTCCCGCCGAAGTCGGGTTTGTGCGCGGTGTTTCCGATAAGCGCGATCCTCTCCCCGTCGCAAAAAACCGGTGCGATCACGGTCACGTCTGTGGCGTGATTCTGACAGGCCCGGTAGGGATGGTTCACGATGAAGGCATCGCCTGGCGCCATTGCTTCCCCGTACAGTCGGAGGACTTCCTGCACCTGGGCGGAGATCGCTCCCATATGAAGGGGCTGCGGATAGCCCTGGGCCACCATCCGGCCCTCGCGGTCAAAGATCGAGAACGTGAAGTCCTGGCTCTCCTTGATGATCGAGGAGTAGCCTGTCCTGAGCATATTGAGAGCGAGCTCCCGAGCGATCTGCTGGGTTGCGCGGTAGATGACCTCCATGCGAACCGGATCCATGAAAAACGATGACCTCCTAGCCGAAGTGGACCTGCGACGAGATTGGCTGCCTGATCCTTCCGTGAAGGGAAATCACGCGGGTGGTTGCCGCCATTCCGCCAAAAGCCGTCCGTAGCCGCGAATCTGGTAGCGCAGCCCGAGTTTGGAAAGGATGTGCCATAGCATTGCCGGGTTACTCGCCACAACGGGAACTCCTAGGTCCTTTTCGATCCGGTCGATGACCGGCAGAGGATCCAGCACGGCGCCTTGAAAGTAGATGGCCTCGATGCCGCTCGCTGCGGCCAAAGACTTCTGCGCCAGCCTGTATACTTCTTCCGGTCGGAAACCGATCGCCTCGGTGTAATGGCGGAAGGTCTGGATCGGCGTTGCCCCGATACCGGCCCGGGCCAAGAAATCTTTGATCATCTGGTTCATAGGATCATCAAACGGAGTGAGCAGAAGTATGCGCTTTGCCGAAAACGCTTGGAGCGCTGCCACACAGGCACTCAAGGCCGTCGTTGCCGGAATGGGGACCGCTGCATCCAATTGGGTTCGAAGATCCGGGTTGAGGAGTTCGACAGGAGCCGCGCTGACCATGACGCCGTCCCATGAACGCGTCTTCGCCCGATCTAATATGAGCTTGACGATCGGGGTCGTAAGCGCTTTCAGTTCGTAAATGGAATTCCCGAGGACATCCAAACCCTCAATCTCCAGCCGGACATCGCTGGGAATGAGTTTGCCGAAACTTTCAAAGTGGGGGCCGGACGGCGAAGTGGGGGTGACGAGACCGATCTTGGCTCGAAGCGTCTGTGCCATTACCATCTCCTCTCCGTCGCAAAGCGTATTATCGGGACTTGCACGCTGTCAAGCGCTGATGCGCTCTCCGTCAAAAACTGTGGTTGAAAAGCTGTTCAGAGCCTTGTCTGATACGGGAGCGCAGTAGTTCGGACAGCCATCCTGGTGCAGCTGGCCTCGGGACTCCCCTCGCTTCAAGGTCTCCCGCAGCGACCTGTCACTTCCTAGGGCAAGCTCCCTCGGGGAGCGCGCTTTCGGCTGCGGCCGATAGGTTCGTGCCTTGCGTCGTGCTGTTTGTAACCGGACGTCCGCAGCCTCACTCGCGCTCCCCTCGCTCGCTCGGTATTGCTCCGTCCATCTTCGCTCGGGGAGCCCACTCAGCCCTACCAGCAAGATCGCCCGTAAACTTTCCCATAGACAGTGATTCCCCAAATGGGATAATTAGAAATAGGTTCGATGGTGGTTAAATGTCCAATTTGTCAGGCTGAAGTTATCTGGGAGGGAAACCCGAATCGTCCGTTTTGCTCGGAGCGCTGTCGGCTGATCGATCTCGGCGCCTGGACGGAGGGCCGTTACCGGATCCCGGGCGAGGAGCCGAAACAAGAATCCGACAGGGACAACGGCGAGGAGGAAGAACCTTCCTAGGATTGCGGACCTTCCATGGCCATTCATGCTACTGCAGTGATCGATTCCCGGGCCGAAATCCATGACGAGGCCGAGATCGGACCCTATGTGGTCATCGACGGTCCGGTGCGGATCGGTCGCGGCACCCGGGTGATGGCCCACGCCGTTCTCACGGGCTGGACCGAAATCGGCGAGGAGAACGAGATCCATCCGGGGGCCGTTCTCGGCGACGCACCGCAGGATAGGGCGTATCGGGGCCAGGAAACTTATTTGCGGATCGGCAGCCACAATATTTTTCGCGAGTACGTGCAGATTCATCGGGGCACCGCGCCCGGCTCTGCGACCGTCATTGGAAGCCACAATTTTCTTATGGCGGGGGCCCACGTCGGGCACAACTGCCAGCTCGGGGAGCAGATCGTGATCGCCAACGGCGCCCTGTTAGGCGGTTACGTGGAGGTGGGAGACTATGCGTTCATTTCCGGCAATTGCGTCGTCCATCAATTCGTTCGTGTCGGAAAATTTTCTCTGATGCGAGGGCTGAGCGGGACGAGCCGGGATGTCCCTCCCTACTCGATCGTGGACTGGCAGCACACCGTTCGCGGCGTCAACGTGGTCGGGCTCAAGCGGGCAGGCTTCCGCGAGCGGAGCATTCGGGAACTCAAGGCTGCCTTCCGGATTTTGTTTCGCGCCGGGCGCAATCTCTCGCTGGCGATTCGAGAGGTCGAGGCCAACGGCGACCTCACGTCGGAAGTGCGCACGCTTTTGGAGTTCGTCAAATCCTCCAAGCGCGGCGTATGCGTCGGCGCCTAGCCCGCCTTCCTCCGAAAGCTCCTTGGGGGCCGATCCGCCTCAGGCGGACGCGGCCGATGGACTGTCCTCGCTTGGCTCGGAATCTCAGATTGCAGATCTCATATCTCAGATTTGAGATTTGAAATTTGCCATTTGAAATCCCGAAGGGCTTGTCCGCAGCTCCTCGTCCCCGTCGGGCTTCAAAGGGAGAGGGTGCCGGTCGAGGGCGTTATTTAGTTGTGAATAATTCGGCCTAGGGACCAGGCGGTGCGGGCGGAGGACTCGCCTGGGGATAGGAACTGTTCGCGGGCGGCCCGATGAAGATGACCGGTTCCGTGCCTTTGAGGTGATTCGGCTTGATGATGTAGTCGCCCTTGACGGCGGGGTTGATAATCGCGTTGGCCACGTCCGGGCTGCCGGCGCTGAGGAGGTAGCCGACTCCTCCCGTGATGAGTCCGAGACCGGCGTAGGTGATCTTGAGCGGGCTGTAAAATATGCTGGCAAGAACGGCGCCGACCCCGTAGCCCAGGTCTTCACCGGCGCTAGGCTCGGCCTGGACAGGCGGTTGCGCTTCGATGGGAGCCTCGGCGGCGGGCAAGATCGGAGGGGAGGAGATCAGTGTAGTAAGGAAAGTTCCGAGTAAGATTTTGGTTACAAGCGCTTTCATGCTCGGGAGTCTAGCACAGCTTACGCCTTCGAGTCAAAAAAAATTACCTAAATACTCGCATCCAATAGTGCTTCGGGGCTTCCTTCGCTTCACGGCCTCCCGCAGCGACCTGTCACTTCCTAGGGCAAGCTCCCTCGGGGAGCGCGCTTTC
>JACPAM010000046.1 GCA_016180805.1 Deltaproteobacteria bacterium
ACTGCGTGTACTCCTTCAATCTCTCGAGCGCGGGAGGCATCGATGCGGACGATGCGAGCGTGGGGATGCGGGCTGCGTAGCACCTTGCCCCAAAGCATCCCGGGGAGATCTACATCCGCAGTATAGAGAGCGCGCCCGCTCACCTTCTCCGCGCCTTCGACTCGCGGGATTGAGGCACCGATGATCGACTTCCCTTTGGCCATTCCGTCTTCTCCCTTTTAGTCTAATATTCCCAAGCCAGGTTTTATCTCAGAATTCGACGAGAGCCAACACTTCACCCACGGCTTTTGTCTCATTTTCATCCTTCCGCCTTTTGCCTGCCGCCTATTGCCTATTGCCTTCCCTTCCCCTGCTTGACAGTCTTCATTACTCCATAGTAAAAACCGCTCGCGTCCTTGACGGTTGATTATCGTGCCAAGTTGCGATTGGCCTTGTAAAGGGAAGGGGACTTAATCGAATCACCCATGTGAGGAGGGGATATGCGTCTCAGTTCAAAGTCGGCTCTAATTCTATTCCACCTGGTTGTTTTGTCGCTGCTGGCTGAGCCCGCACATGCTCAGCAGAGCGCAAAGCTTAGGACCGTCAACTACGGAGTCATTACGATATCCGCGTTAAACTGGCCGTTCTCAGAGCACCAGGGGATGTTCCAAAGAGAAGGAGTCGATTTTGTTAGAGTACTCGGTGACACCACCACGACGACGTCTCAGGCGCTGGTTGCTGGGGCGACGGATTTCTCGCAGATGAATCTCGTCCAGCTTCTGGCTGCAAATACGAGCGGAGCAGATCTTGTCGTCGTGGGCGGCGATGTGATGGTCCCGATCTACACCCTGATTGTGAATCCGTCGATCAAGAGCTACGCCGAGCTGAAGGGAAAGCGCTTGGCGGTCGCAGGTCCAACGGATCCTTTGAACTACGTGCTGGTGCGCATGCTCGAGGCGAACGGCCTTAAACCGGGGGAATACGAGCTTCTCGGTCTAGGCGGAACTCCAACCCGGGTTGCCGGTGTCCAGAAGGGAGGGGTTGCCGCCGCGCTAGTTAATCAACCATCGGATTTCAAGGCGCTCGCGGCGGGTATGGGACAGCTCGGTCGCTCAACGGATTACGTTGACAATTTTCAATACACAGTAACTGGCGCTCGGCGAGATTGGGTTCAGAAAAACAAGGACTTAGTGGTTAGATTCCTCCGCGCCTATGTCAGGGCATGCGAATTTTTCTACAACCCGAGCAATAAGGAAACCGTCACGCGCGTTCTCATGGAGCGAGCAAAGGCGGATCGGGAAGAGGCCGTAAAAACCTACGATCTGTATATGCAGACGAAGAAGACGATTCCGCGGCGCGGCGAGGTCGACTTGGCCGGAGCCCGCGCCGTCGCTCAGAACTGGAAGCAGTTCGGCCTCAAAAGAGAGCCACCGCCGGTCGAGAGCGTCATGGACCTGAGCTATCTCGCCGAGGCACAAAAGTAAGGGGGAAAGACCCGGAATTCCTGGCCGATGCAAAAAAGTCCAAGCTGGATATCAATCCCCTAACGGGCGAAGAGCTGGAAGAAACCGTGAGAGATATTTTTAAGCTGGAGCCGGCACTGACGGAGAAACTAAAAGACATATTAAAATAGCCAGAAGGCTCACCAAAGCGCCTCGGAGGCCATGCGGGCCCCTTCCACCAGGGACTGAAGCTTGAGCCAGACGATCTTGGAATCCACCTGGACTCGCCCGGCGAAGGTCCCGAAGCCGCAGTCCACCCCGGCAATCATATTTGTTCGTCCCAGCCCATCGGCGTAACGGACGATCCGATCTGCGACCAGTTCCGGGTGCTCGACGAAATTGGACGTTGAGTCGATGACTCCGGGAATAATAACTTTTCCCTCTGGCAGCTTCACCTCTTTCCAGATCTTCCACTCGTGCTCATGGCGGGGATTGGCGCCCGGGAAGGCAAGACCGGAAGGTCGTGCTTTGAGCAGGATATCGACGATGTCTCTAAGCGGAACATCCCGGTGGTGTGGGCCCGTGGTGCTCCCCCAGCAAACGTGCATCCGCAACCGGTCGGCTGGAATGTCGGCGACGGCGTAGTTGAGGGCCTCGACGTGCATCTCCACGACCTTGCGGAACTCCTCCAGGGTCAGATGAGCGAACAGGGTGGTCCGGCTAATCGCCAGGTCCGGGCAGTCGAGCTGGAGTAAGAAGCCGGCATTCACGATGGCGTGATACTGCCGCTTCATCACGTCTGCCAGAGCGTAAAGGTACGCCTTGTCGTTTGGGTAGTAGCGGTTTCGAAGAAACCGGGCGATTTGTCCCGGAGAGGGAGAGGTCATGAACACCTCTTCGGCTTGTACGCCCTTGGTGGCGGCCTTGAGATTTTCCAGATCCGCCTCTACCGCGGGCCAGTCCTTCCAGGTAACCGGCCCTGTACATGCGGGCCGGATCTGAAACGGCGAAGCGAATTGGCTAAGCAGGGCCGCCAGCTCCGGGAACTCCTCACTGCCGACAGCAGTGGGAGGCAGGCTTTCCCCCTCGAAGCCGGTGAGCCGATCTTTAATGTAAACCGTGTAATCCACTCTGCCCTGCTCGCCGTCATTGATGATGTCTAGGCCTGTAGCCGCTTGTTTTTTCACAACCTCAGCAACGGAACTGCGCACTAAATCGTCAAGGGCGCTTCGGTCGCGCAAACGGCCCGCCTGCTCGTCCATCATGAGCGCGATCAATTCTTTTGGCCTCGGGAGACTTCCCGTGTGCGTCGTTAGGATTCTTCTTGCGCGCTGTTCCATAAAAGCTTTACGACGCTCTCTGGACGAGCTTTTCCAGATCCTCGTAGGGATGGGCTCCGATCAGCATGTAGCGACCGGCCAGAAATGTGGGTACGGCCGTGACCCGAAACGCATCGCATCTTCTCCAGTCCGCATCCACGGCCTCCTTGAAGCTCCGGCTAAGCAGCACGTCTGTGGCTTCGTCGGCAGCGAGGCCGATGGTCTTGGCGATCTCGACCAAAGCCTCAGGCTCCCCGATGTTCTCCGTGTCGACAAAGTAAGCGCGAAAAATAGCGTCGTGGATTTCATCTTCCTTGCCTTTGCTCTCGGCCCATTTCGCCAGCTCCTGCGCCAGCCGGCTGTTGTAACTCATCGTCCGCTCGCTGTTATAGGGGAGGCCTTCCTCGTCCATGAGAGCTTTCATGCGGGAGTTCCTGGCCGCAATCTCCTGGGCCGAGTACCTGTCCGTAAGCCTTCTCCCTTCCAGCGGCGTTTCCGGGTGGAGAGGAAAGTGGGTAAATTTAATTTTCAATCCGCAATTGGCCTTGAGTTTCTCAATACGCCCGGTACTGAGGTAGCACCAGGGTCAGACGTAGTCGGAAAAAACCTCAAGAGTCATTGGCTCTGGCATGATTGTTCTCCTTTCTTATCTTAGCTTCCCACACATCCGGATTCTACTTGTACTTTTCACTCGAAGTCAAAGCGTTGCCGGCCGCGGCCTGATGGCTCGGACCACTTCTCGGGGGCGAGCCTCTCCGGTCGACGGCAATAACAAAATAAAAATCGCGGCTCGCCCCTTGACCGGCGCGCTTTCGCTTCGAAGCCCGAGGGGACGAGAAGGAAGGCCGCCGACGTGCTTGTCTGCGACCGAGGGGAAGCGCGAGCGAGGCTGCGGGCGTCCGATTACAGACGGTACGACTCATGGCACGAACCCATCGGCCGCAGCCGAGAGCGGGCTTCCCGAGGGAGCTTATGCCATCATGCGAGCGGGGACAGGCACCGCTTCGCGGAGCCAGTCCCCTGAGCCGCGGCCTGAGGGCTTGCCCCCGAGACCAGTGAATCATCGCGCAGGAGCAGAGGAGCCTTTCAGCGCACCTTCGAGTAGACGAAGCAGTCTCGGGGTTCGGGGGAGAGGTTGGGGAAAACCTGCCAGCGGCGAAGAAGGCCTTCCTTCAGCATGCCGATCTTTTCGAGCACTCGAGCAGAAGCGACGTTTTGCGTGTCGCAGACTGCCCAGACCCGAAAGATCCCGTTAAAAAGGAGAGCCCAGTCGACGATCGCGTTGAGGGCTTCGGTCATGTAGCCTTGATTCCAGTATTTGCGGCCGAGCGCGTAGCCCAGCTCGGCGGCGTGGCCGTGCATGCGGCAACTGATCATCCCGATGACTCGATCCGCCCCTCTCTGGGTTATGCCCCAGCAAAACTCTTTGCCGAGATCCCATCGTGACAGGGCAAACTTAAGGAAGGTCACGGCAGCTCTGGGATCGCTGTGGGGCTGCCAGAGGAGGTAGCGGGTGACTTCCGCGTCGGCGGCGTACTCTTCAAGAATCGAGGCCGCGTCTTTCAGTTGCGGGCGACGGAGCACCAGCCTGGCAGTAACGAATATTTCGGGAACATCAGTCAAGGTTCTCTCCCCAACCTGCATTATTGATGGATGCAGGAAGAATCACGTACCGAAGCCAGCCTAATTCTCCCTTCTTTCCATCCGGAGCGAAAGATCGCCCTTTTGGATGTGGATCTGGTGGTAGTCGTTTCGCTTGCTCAGCTCGCCGATCAGCGTCACGAGCGGTTGCCTGGCATTCAAGTACTCCTTCGGGGAACCGGCGGCGAGCATGGCTTTGACCGAGTCCACCCCGGCGATGACTCGAAGAACCAATTCCTCATCGGGCACGCCGGGGCCGCCGAATTTGCGCCGGACCTCTTCTAGGGATGGATCCGGTGGTGTCCATCGTTCCCAGTCCCTGGCTCTGGGCCGGCTGAGGATCTTGTCCTTTACATTGGGGTCCATCAGTTGAGCCCCTTCTTTGCCCCAATGCCCCAGCGCATACTGGATGCTCTGATCCGTGACCTGTTTGTAGCGCTCGCCGACGATGACATTGATCGCAGCCTGGCTTCCGACAAATTGCGCGAGCGGGGTCACCATGATGGGGTAGCCGAACTCGGCGCGGACACGCCCGGCCTCCTCGAGCGTCGCCTGTAGCTTATCTCCCATCCCCACAAGACCTAACTGATGGCGAAGGTTGGAGATCATTCCCCCGGGCACCTGGTGGAGGTACACCGAGTGATCGTATTCCCGGGGCGCTCCGATGGGATGGCCTTCCCGTTTGGCGATGAACGTGAAATGCTCCTGGACGGGCCTGATCGCCGCTCCGTCAGCCATGGGTGCAAAACCGAGGGCGCGGGCGTTTCTGGCGACGTTGAGGATCGAAGGTTGGGAGGAGCCGTTTGCCAGCGGTGGGACCGCCGTGTGCAAGATCCTCATCCCCAGCTTCATCGCTTCCAGATAGCAAAGCGGGGCCAGGCCGCTGATGCAGTGCGCATGGAACTCAACGGGGATATCGCCGGCGTTCTTCAATACCACCGGAACGAGCGCCCGCGTGCGCTCGGGTGTGAGGAGCCCGCCCACGTCTTTAAAGCAGATGCGATAGGGCCTCAACGCCGCGGCTTGGCGAGCCTTCTCGGCGTAGTACTCGTCCGTGTGGCGGGGGGAGACCGAATAGATAACGTTGGCGACCATCTCCATCCCCAATTGTCTGAGCTCTTCCATCTCCGTCTTGAGAGACATGTAGTCGTTCCAGGGATCCGAGGTGCGCGTAAGCGTGATTCCGTGGGATACGACGCATTTCGCCATGAGCTTCAATACCGAGCGGGGTATTTTTTCAAACCCGGAGCCAAGCCCGCCGTGGTATCGAAGCCGGGTCCGGGTAAATCGCTTTGCGCCGAGCCGTATCCAGTCCCACGGGTTTTCCTTCTGCTCCCGGACGAGCTTCATAAACCCGGAGAAGCCGAAGAACTCCATGGACTGAAAGCCGCACCGGTCCATCTGCTCCGCGATGGCGAGCATGGCTCCGGTTCGCATATTCAATGCCCAGAGGCTTAGCTGCCCGTCGCGCAGCGTCGTGTCGATGAAATGGATCTCGTGCATCATCTCTAGGCGTAGATTCTTACCCTCACCCTACCCTCTCCCTTGAAGGGAGAGGATCAAAGGTGAGGGTCTAGAAATTTCAAATATCTTTGGCTAGGTCTTTATTTACCCCAAATCGGTCTCACGTGGGTATCCAGCCACTTTCTCGGGTCTTCCATAAAAAGCTTGTCGTGGACGGGGATCGGTTGGGTTCCCGCGCCATAGGCGTTCTCGATGGACGTTTTGGACGGGAAGCCCTTTCGGGAGGCTTCTCTTCCCACCGAGTCCAACGTTGCCTGCCCCTCCGCGGAGATCAGCCATTCGGTGAGCAGCTTGGCCGTATTCGGATGCGGAGCCTTGGCGTAAACCGCCGCGTATCGGGGGAAGACGACGGGGGTGGCCGTCTTGATGTATTCCACGGGGGTGCCCTTTTCCTTTTCGTTCATGACATCATGGAGCAGGGCGGGCATGGCGATGGCGTATTCGCCGGCGATGACGAGACGGAACATGGCGCTCGTGCTTCTGTGCACGGGAACGTTGAGCGCCTTGAGACCCTTGACGAATGCCGTCCACCTGGCCTCGTCTTTCCACAGATCGCGCAGCGCCGCGAGCTGCGTGCTCAGCGGACCCGCGCGCATGGGATCATCCAGGGCTACCGTACCCTTGTACTTCGGGTTCGCGACGTCCTCCCAGGACTTCGGCAGCTCTTCGGCTTTCATCCGCTTGGTGTTGTAGGTCAGCGCCTGCACCTGGAGGCTCACGACAGGCATCGTCGGATCGTGCATGAGCAGCGCCTCCTTCTGCACCGTTTCGTAGGGCAGGATCGCCCCTGCGGCTCTCAGAACCGGCGGCGCGTTGTCGGAGAGGATGGCGTCGACGCTCGCCCGGTTCGCTCTAAACTCGGTGATCGTCCTTGTGACGATCTCCGGGTTTCTAGCCTGCCAGTAGGTGGTTTTGATGCCGGGGTACTTCTTGGAGAACGCTTGGAGAATCGCGACGATGTGCTCGACATCCCACACCGAATAGACGATCAGCTCGCCTTCCTGCCTGGCCTTCGGGTACAGGGCGCCGCTCGCTTTGTTGTAGGCTTCTTCGGGGGAAGCCGCGTGCAGGGTAGCGGCGACGATGAACAGAATGAATAGGCAACAGACGGCCAGAGCCGCCGGAGTTCTTTCTCTCATGGATTTCTCCTCCTTGGTTTTTTATTCTCGGTGATCGCTTTCTCCCTCACAGACTGAACTTAATATTGAAGACGAGCTTCGCCACGGAAACCGCTGCGATCAGGATGATCAGATAAATCACCCCTCCTGCCGCCGCTTCGCCCCACTGGCCGACTCGGAAGTAATCGAAGAGCGTCACCGGCCCGTACTCGCTCCCCGGCGCGGCAAGCAAAACCGCGACGTCGATGTTTCGGATCGCCTCGATGAAGATGTAAAAGAGGGCCCCGGCAACCGACGGCTTCAGGAGCGGAAGCGTCACCTTGAAAAACACGTGCCGCCACCTGGCCCCGTGGACCCAGGCCGCCTCGTCGAGTTCCTTGTGGATGTTCACGATGGCTCCTGAGGCGTTGCGCAACGCGTAGGGGAAGTAAGCCACGAAGAGCCCCGCCCCGAGCGCCCACAGCGTGTTGTAAAGGGGTGTCCCGATGAACACGAGCACGAGGCCCACCGAAAGCACCAGCGGAGGAAAGGCCAGCGGCGTGGTTCCGATGAACTCAAAGACCTTGCTGCCGTAGACTTTGGTTCGGTAGATCGTGAAGGCCATGACAACCCCCGCCATGACAGTTACGACAGCCGTGATGAGAGACAACGTCAGGGAATTGTACAGACCGCTCAAAAAGCTGGGGTGACGCAGCACCTTATGGTAGCTCGAAAGATCCATATGGGCAAAAAACTTCATGAAGGTCTCGTAGTCGTAATACGGGATGAGGGATACGATGATCAGGACCGCGAAGGGGACGACGATTCCGACTAAGAAGTAGCTGAAGACGGCGAAAAAGGTGAGATACTTCCAGCCCCCGATATCGATGACCTGTACGCGGTAGCCTTTCCCGGTAATGGTTGCGTATCGCTCCGAGAAGCGAGTCGCTTTCACGTAGAACATGAGCACCGCAATCGAAAGGATGATGAGAACGGTGCTGTAAGCCGTGGCCAGACCGGAATTGAATTCGATAGCCATGGAGTCGTAGACCTTGGCGACAAAGACGTTGATGCCCGCCGGGCTGCCCTGGAGCACCGGGGTCTCAAAGGAGCGAAGCCCCCGCAAAAAATTCAGGATGAAGGCGGACAGGAAGGCCGGGGCCGCCAGCGGAAAAGTGATCCGCATCATCGTGTGCATCGGCTTGCTTCCGGCGATGTAGGCGCTTTCTTCAAGGGACGGATCGAAGGAGAGAAAGACGGGTAACAAGAACAAGTAGCCCAGCGGAACACAGGCGAGACCGAAGACCCAGATCATCGCCGACAGGGAAAAAGCATTGAATACCTGTCCTTCGATGCCCAGGGTTTGGTGGAGAAAGTTATTCAGAATGCCGGACCTGGGGGCGAGCAGCAGGATCCAGGCGATGTTCTTCATGATCGGCGGCATCAGGAGGGGATACAGAGGCATGAGCTCGACCAGCGTTTTTCCCGGCGTGTTGGTCCGGGCGACGATCCAGGCCAGCAGCGCTCCCACCACGGTCCCCAAGGTGGCCGAGCCCAACGCGTAGAGAAGGGAATCTTTCATCATCGGGACGATCTCGGGGTCGGTCAAGACCCGAAGATAGTTCTCCCCCGTAAATCCGACATAGGTTGCCAGTTTCGTCGTGGTCAAGCTCTGAAACAGCACGATCAAGACCGGCGTGAGGATCAAGGATCCCGCGACGACGCTGGACGAGAGCGGGATGAGGACCCCCTGCCGATACGCGAGCTTAAGTCCTTTCCAGTTAACCGCCACGGATTCCCTTGAAAGCTCCTCGGGGGCCGAGCCGTCAGGCCGCGGCCGATGGACTAAGCTCCCTCGGAAAGCGCGCTCTCGGCTACGGCCGATGGGTTTGTGCCACGAGTCGTGCTGCTTGTAATCGGACGTCCGCAGCCTCGCTCGCGCTCCCCCTCGGTCGCAGGCAAAGACGTCCGCGGCCT
>JACPAM010000047.1 GCA_016180805.1 Deltaproteobacteria bacterium
TCAAGCGACGACCTCGGATCGAGGGACCATTCAGGTATCCCCAATTTGGACGCCTTTTTAGTGGTTGGGACTTTTTCTACAGCCTCGTTAGCCGGGTGTTCCCGACGGCCTTTTCAAGTCGGGAAGAAAAGCGTAAGATCATTCTAATTGGGACGAGGGACCTATGACGTTTCGGCTAGAGATTGAACGAGAGGAAGACGGTCGCTGGATCGCGGAAGTGGTCGACCTACCTGGCGTCCTCGCTTATGGAACGACCCTGGAGGAGGCCAAGGCAAAGGTACAGGCTTTGGCCCTACGTGTGGTTGCGGATCGTCTTGAACATGGTGAAGCAGGTCCTGATCTCGTCAGCATTTCCTTTGCAACCGCATGAGCCAGTGGCCGAGCACGCGTGCTAGACGTGTCTTATCGGCGCTTGTTCGGATTGGCTGGACCATCAAGCGGCAGACTGGTTCCCATCGCACGCTTTCCCGCTCCGGTTGGCCCGACTTTGTATTTGCCTTTCACGATGATGAAGAACTTGGTCCTCGGATGCTCGCCCGCATTGCGAGGCACACAGGGCTCAGACCAGAAGACCTGTAGACTCCTGTGAAGTAAGCACCATCACCCCGGTTGACCTTCTCGGCCACAGCTCCCTCCTTCGCATTGACCTTTTTTTCGTGTCGAAACCACACTCCTGCAATAGAGCCGAGCACGCCCGATAGGTTGACTGGGAAATTTTTTCGGCTAGGCTGTACCAGGCTGCGAGAAAGTGATTTTCATGCTTCGAGAGCCTCAGCATGAACGGGAAATCATCAATGATTTCAGGGGCACCTCCGTTCGCACTGAGTTCGTCGAAGGGTGAACGGAGGGTTTTTCCGCAGCCTGGTAGGCGGCTCGACAACTTTGGAAAGGAGAAAAATGTCCCATGGTGTACGATGACCGAAGCGTTAAGCCGATGAGCGCAAGCTTGATGCGCGCAAAAATTGCGACCAGGATGCTCGCCGGACTGTACGAGGATGTGCCGACCCTGATGACGAGTTCCGTGCGTTTGATGGTGGAGCTTCCCGGAAGCTCCCGACAGCCCGGACCGCCCTACCCGTTCACGTTTGCCGTGAGCCCGGCATGGTGCGGAGGATTGCAAGGAGCCAGACTCGTGGGCTCGGGGAAAATCGATATCGGCTGGCTCAATCCCTCGGTCATTGCGACAATGGCGTACCTCGGCAAAGGCCCGTTTCGCCGTTCTTTGCCGCTGCGAGCCCTCGCCGTATTCCCGTCATGGGATCGCCTTGTGATAGCCGTGTCCGGAAACCTGGGCATAGGCTCGCTGGAAGAACTCAAGGAAAAGCGTCCGGCGCTGCGCGTTTCGGTTGCGGAAAACGATTGCGTCAGCTTCGCCATAGCGGCGCTGCTCAAAGCGCATGGGCTTAGCCTCAAGTCCTTCGTTGAGTGGGGCGGCTCCGTAGAGCCGGTGGTGAGGCCCAGCAACCCGCGCCGGCGTGAAGGTATCATCTCCGGCGAGATCCAGATGGTGATCGACGAGGGGCTGGATTCCTGGGGACCGGTAGCTCTGGAGCACGGTATGGTGTTCTTGTCCTTTTCGGAGAAAGCTACGGCCAAGCTTGAGCGCTACGGCTTTCAGCGCGCTCCGCTTACAGGCGGCCGACTCAACGGCCGGGTCCGTGAAGCCACCAACGTGATCGACTACAGTGGCTGGCCTATCGTGACGCATGCAAGCCTGCCCGATGAACTCGCGTACCAATTCGTAGCGGTATTGGACCGTGTGCACGAAGAGATCCCTTATGACGCCACGCAGGTTCCCCCGATGTCCTCGTTATGCCGCAATACCGAAGCGGGGCCGTTGGGCATTCCGCTCCATCCCGGGGCGGAGCGTTACTATCGTGAGAAGGGTTACCTGTAATCAAATGGCCGCACACGATGGACTAAGCTCCCTCGGGAAGCGCGCTCTCGCCTGCGGCCGATGGGTTCGTGCCATGAGTCGTAACGTCTGTAATCGGACGTCCGCAGGCTCGCTCGCGCTCCCCTCGATTTCAGGTAACCTCTCTCTCGGTAGAACCGCTCGGCCCCGGGGTGCAGCGGAACGTCGTACGGGGCTTCCTCGTCGTTAGCGCAGAGCTGCGCGATATCCAGCGGCTTGTAGTTATCCGTGGGCATCAGGTCCTTTCGCGCCTCAATCGCCTCACAAAGGGCGTAGGCCACATCGTCCGGCATCTCAGCAAGAACCACCATGGGCCAGCCACTGAAATCCACGGTGCTAACATCCTCGGGCATGCCCTGGAAACGGGACTTGGGCACTACGGAGGCGCGGTAGCCCATCTTCACCATGCGCTTGCGGATCGCTCCGTCCACGGGCAGGTATCGGAACCCGTGATTGACGGCGGTTTGGCCCCAGCTCTTGATCCCTTCGTCGAAAATCGTGTTGACGGTGCCATTCTCAATGGCTGCCCGCCGGTCCGCGTGGCTGGGCCTCGGGACCGACTGGATCCTCCCTCCCCATTTTCGGATGTCGGCAAAGGTAAATCCGGCTGCCTCCATGACTGCTTTCACGGTGAACATCGTGGTGCTGTCCATTAGCGCACGCTCAGTAACCGGTCCGGTGGAGAGGCTGAGTGGGATGCGCTCCCGCTTGATCCGGGCCAGCGAGGTGATACCGGTGGATTCGTGGACGGCGAAGCCCATGACATCGTAAGAAGGGAATACGGCTATGGTTCTTAAGGGGACAGGCTTGGAGAAAGGTCCGGTTCCCTTGAAGGCCAACGTCACGGCCGCTGAAGGGTTGATCCAGGCAAGCGATACCTTGCGCTGAGCGACCGCTCTGAGCTCGCGAAAGCCGTCGGCGGCAAAGGAAAGCGAAACGCCGACTGCCCCCTCGAAGCCGGTCGCCTTCAGAGAGAGCTTGATCACACGGCCGAGACGCGAGTCAGTCTGAAGCACCTGCTCCGCCGCTCGCGTGGTCTGGTAAGAAAGGGAGCTGTCGTAAAGAGCAGCAGCTAATTCCAATATTCCTTTGGCTCGCTGTATCGCGGCGTTGTACCTGCGTCTCGTAGTGGTCATGCTCTTGCTCCTCGCGTGAAAGAATTTGCCCCCGCTATATATGCCGCGGAAAAGAGAAAGACAAGTGTTGGGAAAAAGTGGTATAAGAGTCGCTCGTACAATGCGACTGGAACTGGCAAGTTTCCCGATAAGCCAAGTGCACCTGGGGGATGAGTTCCTCTACGATTCGGGGACGCTGGTCGTCGACCAGAGAGAGATCCTGGCTATCGTCCGCGAGGATCCAAGGATCAGGGACGCGACGCTTGCCGTGGCGACGCCCGGAGAGAAGGTCCGAATCACCGGCATTCGAGACCTGGTGGAGCCGAGGATCAAGGTCAGAGGGGGCGGCCAAATTTTCCCAGGGATCTTGGGACCTGTCGTTCCCGTCGGCGATGGGCGAACTCACCGGCTCTCGGGCATGGCAGTCATGGCTACGGCTGAATACGAAGGGATCATTCGTGCCGGCACCGGGGTTCAAAGAAGCGCGATCTTGGACATGTGGGGGCCGGGCGCCGAAATTTCGCGCTTCAGCTCGCTCGCGCATTTGGTATTGGTCCTCCGGTTAAACCCGGGCCTTCCCGAATTGGAAGCGCATACCGCGATTCAGAGGGCCGAATACAAAGTGGCGCAGCGACTGGCCCAGCTCACCGAGCGACTCGATCCTGAAGAGGTTGCCGTGCTGGACCTTACAGGGGCGGACCCGACGCTGCCTAAAGTAACCCTCATCCAGTGCTGTCTCACCGAAAGCCATCATGTCCACTCCGGGGTAAGCTACTATGGGCTCTCGATTCGGGAATCGCTGGCCACCGTAGTCCATCCCAACGAACTCATGGATGGAGCAGTCACCCCCGATACCACCCGATGCGGCAGGGGCTACTACCCGACCACCTGGGATTGGCAGAATCATCCTTTGGTCTTTGGCTTGTACGCGGCGCACGGGAAGGAAGCAAATTTCGCCGGCGCGATCCTCGAACGGATTCGCTTCGAGACTTATCACGGCAAAGAGGTGATCGCGCACAACACCGCGCAGCTTGCCCAAGCCATGGGGGCCGACGCGGTCTTGATCACCTGGTTGGGAGGCGGAAACGCCTTCGTCGACGTGATGCTCACGGTTCAGGCGTGCGAGAGGCGCGGGATCAAAGCGGTGCTGGTAACCTACGAGCTGGGCGGCAAAGATGGCGTCGACGCTCCGCTGCTGCACTATGTCCCGGAAGCCGCGGCGGTGGTCAGCACCGGTAGTCGCGATCGCTGGGCGGAGCTACCGGCTGCGGAAAAAGTCATCGGGCCGTACGAGGAGATTAAGATCCTAAGCTATCCGGGCGCGCCGCACGTCGAGGCGCGGAGTGCACTGTCCATCGACGCGCGGGACTCGATCATCGGCGGGGTTGATATCTGGGGTGCGAAGTCGTGGACGTGCAAGGCGTACTAGCGCACTTTTTTCACCGTATGGTTCACCTGTCTCGGGGGCAAGCCCCTCCGGGCAAAGGCAATACGCCTCTACCTTGAGGAGGCCTTCAAACGAAACGATTTGAGTGGGCGGCGGTGAAGAAATGCGCTACGACCTGCCAAGCACCACAAAAGTCATTGGAGCTTCACGTCCGATGCCTTCGCCCGTCGCGGCTCGCCCCCTCGACCGGTTGGGCAACCGAGGGGAGCGCGAGCGAGGCTGCGGACAAGCCCTTCGGGATTTCAAATGGCAAATTTCAAATCTCAAATCTGAGATATGAGATCTGCAATCTGAGAGCGTCCCGCTCCAAAGGGTCGCCATATCCACCTCCGGCGTTCATATCCACGCGGACCACGTCGCCGACCTTCGCATGAACCTCCCGGCTCTTGGCAGGGACCTCCACGCCGTTGACGAAGAGGTTGCCGATGCGTCCGGGTTCTCCGCCAAAGACCCCCCAGGGAGGAACCTTGCTCCTGAGCTCCCCCTTACCCCTGAAAGGAAGCATGACATCTTCGAATACCTGATACTCCCGCGTGCAGCCGAGGCCGCCCCGGAACTTGCCCGGACCGCCCGAATCGGGCCGGACATCGAAGCGAACGATCCGTACCGGAAACTCGGTCTCGTGGATCTCGATCGGGCCAGGGCGAAACTGGCCCACGCCCAAGGTGCCGTGGATGAGGGAGACGCCGTCCTGCGTGCTCGTAGCTCCCAGGGCCGTGTCCAAAAGCTCCATGAGAACCCAGGCCTTCCCGGACTTGGGCGCCGTTCCGATGAGCCGGATGGCGCCCCCGCCGCCCGCGGACCCCACGGCTCTCTCAGGCCAAAACTCGCCTAATGCCTTCAGCACGACGTCGGAAGTCAGATAGGCTAAAGGCACATAGCTGGAAACCGCGGCACCCGGCCGGGGACACACGATGGTTCCCTCGCGAAAGCGAGTCTTCACGACGTCGACAAATCCATGATTGAAAGGCAGATTGGCGTCCACGATAGCCATCAAGCCAAAGTAGCAGGTGTTTTTGATCAGGCCGGGGACGGCGTTGATGGCGCCGCGGGCCTGCTCATCCGAGCCACTGAAGTCGAACAAGATCTCATCAGCCCGTTTGGCAACTGCCACATGCACACGTCGCGGCCGATCCAAGTCGATCATGTCATGATCGATCACGCCTTCAGCCTCATGGGTCCCGTCCGGCATCTCCTTGAGGGCGTCACTGAGCCTCATGGCCACCCGACGCATGAGCTCTGCGCATCCCTCAGCCACGGTCTCGGCGCCAAATCGGGCGCACAAATCCTGCGCCCGGCGGGCCCCCACACGACACGCCGCCACTTGACCCCTCAGATCGCCGAGCGTCTCCACCGGAATGCGGCTGTTTGCCGCGACGAGCCGCTCGACCTCCCGATTCACCTCCCCGCGCACGAAGTACTTGAGCGGCGGGATCACCAGACCCTCCTCCCAGAGATCCTTAGGCGCGGTGAGACCGCGCGGTCCTCCCAAGTCGGGCTTGTGCGCGAGCGTCGCGCTGTAGGCCACAAGAGCCCCGTTGACGAACACGGGCATGAGCGTGACGGTATCGGGAGGATGCGTAACGTTGCCGGAGTAAGGGTCATTGAAAAGGATCACATCACCCTCTTCCAACTCCTCCGTCTGGTAGTAGCGCGGCAGGTGCTGGGCGATCTCCGAGAAGGAGCCAAAGTGAAGCGGCAGCTTTTTCGAGACCGCGATCGTGCGCAGCCGGGAATCCAAAAGGCCGGCGCTCCCGTCTTCGGACTCGCGCAGCACGGTCGAGTACCCGCTGTGGAAGAGCACCACCCGCATCTCCTCCACAATGCTGGTGACCTTCGACTGAATCAACTCCAAAACGATCGGATCGATCTTTCCCGTCATCTTCTTTCACCCATGACTTCAACGATCACGTTGCCGTAGGAGTCCACACGAGCACTGTGTCCAGGCTGCATCACGATCGTGGAGTCCACCTGCTCGATAATGGCGGGGCCCGCCAGCCGGTTACCGCACTGAAGCCGCTCGCGCTCGTATACCGGGCAGTCCAGCCAACCGTCGAAATAGGCCCTGCGCCGACCCTTGAGCGCGCCGCGGGGATCTTCGCCTGAAAGGGGCAACTCCGGTACTCGAGGTTTGGGCAGAACCACCCTCGCCGTCAGCCGGTAGTTCACGATCTCCACTTTCTGATCGGCGGCGCGGCTTCCGTAGTGCTGCTCATGAAGCTCATCGAAGTGACGACGCCAGCCCGCCTTATCGGTCTCTTTCACCGCGCCGCCGCCGACGGGGACGCCGAGCTCGTACTTTTGGATGCTGTAGCGGAGATCCAAGGATCGCTCGTAGTGGATTCTTTCCTGAGCTATGCCTTCTTTTCCCAGCTCGTCGCGCGCCTCGGCCTCCATCGTCTCAAACAGAGCCTGAACTTCACGCGCGGTCACCACCTCCAAATCAGCGAACCGGGTCTGAACGTAGTCGCGCTTGAGGTCGGAGACCAGAAGCCCCATGGCGGAGGTTACCCCGGGAAGCGGCGGGACTATCACCATAGGGATTTTGAGCTCCTCTGCGATTGCCGCGGCGTGAACCGGGCCTGCTCCCCCGAAGGCGACCATCACATACTCGCGCGGGTCTTCACCCCGGGCCACGGTTACCAGACGCAGGGCCTCGACCATCTGGGAGTTGACAATCTTCACGATCCCGCTTGCCGCCGCGATGACATCGAGCCCCAGCGGCTCAGCCACGTTGGCGGCAATGGCGCGCTCCGCAGCCGAGCGGTCGAGGCGGATTTTGCCGCCCAGAAAGTAGTCGGGGTCAAGCCAACCGAGCGCTAAGTCCGCGTCCGTAACGGTTGGCGCGCTGCCACCTCCCGGATAGCATGCCGGCCCAGGCTCGGCACCGGCACTTTCAGGCCCCACCTTCAGCATGCCGCTCTTATCGATCCGAGCGATGCTCCCGCCGCCGGAGCCGATCTCGACGATGTCCAGCGAAGGCGTGGAAAGGAGCCATGGCCCCGCCTGAAAGCGAGGCACGATCCGCGGGCTTCCACCCTCGATGATCCCGGCCTTGGCCGTCGTGCCCCCCATGTCGAAGGAGATGACTCGCTCGCGGCCTGTGAGACGGCCGAAGTGGGCCGCCGCCAGGACGCCCGCCGCCGGACCCGACTCGATCATCTGCACCGGAATCTTGCTGAGCGCGCCGCTGGTGAGGCTCCCGCCATTCGATTGCATGATATAAAGAGGGCGGCTAAGGCCCCGCGAGGCGAGGGCTTGTTCCAAGCGGTGGATGTAACGGGTCACCACGGGACCGACGTAGGCGTTCGCCACCGTGGTCGCGAGCCTGGGATACTCGCGGATTTGCGGAAGGGTTTCAGAGGAGAGATAAATATCGGCGTTCGGGGCGACCGCGCGGATCATCTCCCGTATCCGCCTTTCATGCTCCGGATTCATGAACGAGAACAGGAGACAGACGGCGACTGCCTCGACTCCGGAGTCCCTCAGCACCGACAACCGCCGCCGTGCCTCGGCTTCGTCCAGCGGGCGCACAACGTGGCCGCGGAAGTCGACTCGTTCGGGGATCTGGATGGTTTTTCTCTGCGGCACGAGAAGGGGTGGCTTGGGATAAGACAGATAGTCGTAGGAGCCCACGAGAATCTCGCCGAGCTCCGGGGTCTCGTATACGCCGGTAAAGCCTTCCGTGATCACGAGCCAGGTATCGACGCCCTTTTGCTCCAGCAGGGCGTTGGTGGCGGCGGTGGTGGCATGGAAGAGAAAGGTCGCATCATCGGGAGATCGGTCTTCGCCCAGGAAGGCTTCCACCGATTCCATCACGCCGCGGGTTAAGTCCTTCGGCGTGCTGGGAACCTTGAGATGGAAAAAATCACCGGCCTCTTCGTCCAAGACGCAGAGGTCGGTAAAAGTCCCACCGATATCGATCCCGACTCTAAAACGTGGTGTCTTTGGCTTTGCGATCATGGATTCGATGTTCGCCAATAATATTCTCGCCCTCGCGCGGTTTCAACTCTATTTTTTTGCGCTAACCAGCTTGCGGTTGGAATCCTCGGAGAAACCTTATAAGGATAATCAATTTAAACGATCGCCATACATTCATTTTGACGCCCGAGGGGGACGAGAAGGAAGGCCGTGCATATCTTTGTCTGCGACCGAGGGGAGCGCGAGCGAGGCTGCGGACGTCCGATTACAGACGGTACGACTCATGGCACGAACCCATCGGCCGCAGCCGAAAGCGCGCTTCCCGAGGGAGCCTGGTCCATCGGCCGCGGCCTGATGGCTCGGCCCCCGAGGAGCTTTCGAGGAAAACAACATTGAAACCGGACTCTAACATTTCATCTAGTCCCGAGAAAACGGCAGGCAGCAGCGAGACGCCCTTTTGGCCCCACATAGGGCCGGTGCTTTTTTTGGCGGTAATCTTCTTTCTCAACTTCACCTCCAGGACCCTCCTTGCGCCCCTTCTTCCCACGATCGAAAAGGACCTGGGAGTGAGCCATGGCCAGGCCGGCTTCTTTTTCTTTCTCATCTCGGTTGGCTACTTCGTCGCGCTGTTGGGCTCCGGATTCTTCTCCCCCCGGCTCACGCACAAGAGCGCCATCATCGTCTCGTGCGGCTCGATCGGGATAGCTCTCTTGAGCATCTCGGCCATGCATAGCCTCTGGGGTATCCGCGTAGGAATGCTCGCTTTGGGTTTGGCGGCAGGCATATATATGCCGTCGGCTATCGCGGCGATAACTTCACTGATCGATTCTCGCCACTGGGGCAAGGCTATCGCCATCCATGAGCTTGCCCCTAACGTCTCCTTTGTCGCCGCGCCACTTCTCGCCGAGCTCTCTCTCAGGTGGTTTTCGTGGCGCATTGGCCTTGGCTTGCTGGGTGGAGCAGCGCTGATCGCCGCAGCGGCCTTTGCCCGATACGGCAGAGGGGGAGAATTCGCAGGCGAATCGCCCGCCGCGGGAGCCGTGAAAGCGCTCGTCCGCGATCCCTCCTTCTGGCTGCTGGCGTTTCTGTTCGGCCTTGGGGTCGCCTCTACCCTCGGGGTCTTCGCCATGCTTCCCCTCTACCTTGTGACGGAGAGGGAGATGGATCGGAGCTGGGCCAATACTCTCATCGCGCTTTCCAGAGTCGCCGGTCCCTTTACGGGCTTCGCAGCCGGGTGGTTTTCGGACAGATTGGGCCCGAAGCCGACGATGTCCGGCGCGCTTTTCCTCACGGGCATCACGACTTTGTTTCTGGGCCCAGCGCCCGGTTCCTGGGTCGTCGTCTTTGTCCTTCTTCAGCCTGCGCTGTCGGTGTGTTTTTTTCCAGCGGGTTTTGCCGCCCTCTCTGCAATCGGACCCGCCAGCTCCCGCAACGTGGCCGTCTCTTTCACGGTCCCTCTCGGATTTCTTCTAGGAGCCGGACTGACGCCGACCTTCATTGGCGTCATGGGGGATGCGGGTTCCTTTGCGTTCGGCTTCGCCGTCGTGGGAGGCGTCATCCTCGCGGGTGCGGCACTGGCCCTTTGTCTAAAATTCCGCCCTGAGCCATAAAGAGTCTCAACAAGACCCCGACTTATTGCCTCGGTCCGGAACGGTTTCTGCCGAGAAACTAGGCGGTCTGAAGCCAAGCCGGCGAGGTGAGGGGATGTAAGGGACAGCGTCAGCGATATTTGCGTAATTGCGCAATTGAGCAAACATGACATGGCTCGAAAAGGGTCAGCTCAACAACGGGCGACGAGGAAGACGACCAGCGGGGTCAAAGTGATACTTCCGGGTTTGCGCAATTGACACAACCTGGCGTTTTCAAGTGCTTTCGGATATATCGGCGTCAGAAATGGAGAGCCAAGATATAGTTGTCTTCATAATCCGCCGGGATTCCCAATGCTCGGTGTGTGGAAAGGAACTCTGGCGCGGGAGTTTCTTGCGTCTGGAGAAGGAAAAAGCGCTCTGCCTCGCTTGCGCCGGGCTCGATCATCTCGAGTACCTCTCGTCGGGAGATGCGGCGCTCACCCGGCGTGCGATAAAGAACTCCAAGATCCACGCCAAGGTCGTCCGCTGGAGCGCCACTCGGAAGCGCTACGAGCGCCAGGGGATTCTCGCGGAGCCTGCGGCCATTGACCAGGCTGAGAAAGAGAACGAAGCCGATGCCGTCCTTCGGAAGGCGCGCCGCGAGGGTGCTAGAGACAGGCGGATAAAGGCGGACCAGCAATACATCGTTGCCTTTACCAAAAAGATCCTTGAGCTATTCCCCGGCTGTCCGGAGGCCGCCCAGATCGCCCGGCATGCCTGCGAGCTATACAGCGGGAGAGTCGGCCGATCCGGCGACGCAAAAAGCCTCGATCCGGAAGTCATTCTGCTGGCCGTCCGAGCCCATGTTCGCCATGTGCACACCTCCTATGATGATCTCATCGGGAAGGGATGGGAGCCGGGCGAGGCAAGGCGAGCCGTGCGGGATAGGGTGGAAGAGATTCTCAACCGCTGGCGGGCTGCCGCCGAAAAGAGGGGCCGAGCTTAGCCGGCCCTGGAAAATTTTTTAGTTTTTGTTTAGAGAAAGGAGCGGAGATGGAGAAGTCAACTGAGCAGACCCTGCGGGCATTGTTAACCCAGGGAGGTCTCGAGCCCAAAGAGGGTGATCTGGAGCGCTTCGGGGACTTGATCGAATTGTACTTGGCGAGCCTCAAGGCGCTTTACTCCGTCGACCTTGCGGATGAGGAGATCGCGCCTACGTTTCGCCCCGAATGGAGCGCAAAGTAAAGGAGCCGGGATGCGTGCTCAAGAAAAACCGCTGTTTCACCTGACCATCCACGAGGCGCAAAAGCTCATTCAAAGTGGCGCGCTTTCTCCGGTTGAATTAACCCGCGCGGTTCTCAAGCGCATCGAAGCCGTTGACGGGCAACTGCACGCTTATCTAAACCTCATGGCGGAGAGCGCCATCCAGGAAGCGCGCCGCGCCGAGGCCGAAATTCTCCATGGGCATTACAACGGGCCGCTTCACGGCATTCCTGTGGCGGTGAAAGACCAGTTAGATGTCAAAGGTGCCCCTGCCGTGATACGGAAGAAAGACTCAGGCAATCCCGGGCTCGCAGAGGATTCAACCGTCGTGCACAAACTCAGGCAGGCCGGGGCCGTGATACTCGGCAAGCTCGTAATGAGCGGGATTCCCGGCGACCCGCCTCAGGCGGTCAATCCGTGGAACACCGCTCATATCACGGGTGGATCGAGCACGGGCGCCGGGGCGGCCGTGGCGGCAGGCCTGTGCATGGGTGCGATCGGTGAGGACACGGCCGGCTCGATACGCAATCCGGCTTCTCTGTGCGGGATCGTAGGGCTGAAACCGACTTACGGGCGGGTGAGCCGCTGTGGTCTCGCGCCGCTCTGCTGGTCCCTGGACCACTGCGGCCCCATGACCTGGGTCGTCGAAGACGCGGCTCACCTGCTCCAGGCCGTGGCCGGTCACGATCCGAAAGATCCCACCTCCGGCCGCGCGCCGGTCCCTGAGTATGCCAGAGCGCTGCGGGAAGATGTGAAAGGTATGGTCATTGGTGTTCCCCGCCACTACATCGAAGAATGCCGGACCCGAACTGACCGTGAGATTCTCGCGCTCGTAGATAAGGCCGTTGGCGAGTTGGAATCCCTGGGCGCCCGGGTCGAGGAGGTCACCCTCCCCACGCTCAAGCTCGCCACGATCGCGAACGCAGTGATCTACTACAACGAATATTTTACGGCCAACAAGCGCGATGTCCCGACGCTTCTCAAGACCGCGGCGCTTTCGCGGCGGGCGAGACTGTACTTTGGCGTGCTTACCAGCGCGGCCGACTATATTCAGGCGCAGCGGATCCGCAGCAGAGTCAAGCGGGAGTTTGCCGAGATCTTCCGTAAGGTGGACCTGCTCGCCCTTCCCGCGCAGGCCGGGCCCGCACCTACGGCTGAGGAAAGTAGCCCGTTGGACATCTTGTATAAGCTCTCGGCCCCTGAATTTCTCGCCCCGTTCAATCTGGCAGGGCTGCCAGCGATCTCTATTCCCTGCGGCTTTTCTAGCACCAATCTTCCGGTAGCACTCCAGGTCGCAGGAAAGCCGTTCGACGAGCCGGCAGTCTTGCGCGCGGCCTATACTTACCAGCAGCACGCCCGGTGGTATGAGAGACGGCCTCCCATTTGAACTGTCATGAATCATTGAGCTTCGCGCTTGCTGATGAAAGCCAGAGGGGGACGAGGAAGAGGGCCGCGGAGGGCTTTTTCCGCGACCGAGGCGAGCGCGAGCGAGGCTGCGGACAAGCCCTTCGGGATTTCAAATGGCAAATTTCAAATCTCAAATCTGAGATATGAGATCTGCAATCTGAGATTCCGAGCGAGGAACGCCAAAGAGGATCAACCTATGGCGGAAAAAATCGTTTCCCTTCATGCCTTTTACGCGAGCGGCAAGGCGGGAGTTAACGCCTACCTGAGCCGGCCAACAGCAAGCGGTACTTGGCCAGCCGTGATCATTCTGCATGAATGGTGGGGACTGGAGGAGCACTTCCGCGATCTAAGCCGGCGTCTTGCCAAGGAAGGCTTTGTGGCCCTCGTTCCCGATCTCTATCACGGCAAGGTGACCGCCGATCCCCGGGAAGCCGCTCGGTTAAAGACATCTCTCGATATAGAAGGAGCGATTCAGGAGACCCTAGACGCCGTTCCTTATCTGAGAGGCCTGCCGTTTGTCTCAGGAAAGATCGGGATAACGGGCTTCTGCATGGGCGGAGGCCTTGCGCTCCTGGCCGCGTGCCGCAGTACCGAATTCAGCGCAGCCGTCACCTATTTTCCCAGCATTTATCCCGATCCCAGCGAGGTGGCGAATGTAGGTTGCCCGCTGCTCATTCACCACGGCATGGCGGACTCTATAACCCCGATGTCTGAGATCGAGCGGATAAAAAATACCCTGGAACAACATCAAAAACCGGTTGAACTATTTCTCTACGACGGCGCCGACCATGCCTTTGTGAACGATACGCACGAGCGCTACCACAAAGAGGCGTCAGAAGTCTCGTGGCCGCGCACTGTCGCGTTTTTTCGTAGACATCTCAGGGGAGAATAAGAACTCAAGTCGAGGCTACCGTTGCAACCCAGGGGGACTACTGTCGATACAGGACCTCACCGGTAGAGCTGGTCTCATACCCGCCCAACGCTCTCAGGGCACTCTTGAATCCCTCCGAGCGGATGATCTCCACCAACCTCTGCCCTTTCTCCGACTCAAAAAAGGAGCGCAAAAAGAGCAGGTCGTATGGTTCCGCTCCCACGGGAATGAATTCGAGCCCGAGCGCATTCGCCGCAGCGCGAATGGCCAAACCAACATCGGCTAGACCACTCGCGACGGCAACGGCGACAGCCATGTGAGTAAACTCCTCTCGCTCATAGCCCCGGATCGACCCTGGGTCGAGCCCGAGCTGCCTTAGGCGATAGTCAAGCAGAACCCGGGTTCCTGAACCTGGCTGGCGGTTAACAAACACCACCCCGCTCCTCCCCAGGTGCTCAAGACTAGAAATGCGCTTCGGATTCCCTCGCAGTACGAGCAGCCCCTGCTCGCGCTGGGCCAGATGGACGAGGACTACAGGGATACCAGGGATCACACGCTTAATGTCAGGGATGTTGTAGGCGCCCGTCTCGGGGTCGAGAAGGTGCGTGCCGGCGATGTGCGTCTCCCCCCGCTTAAGCGCGAGCAGCCCGCCCAGGCTCCCGACGTTGGTCGCCGCAATCTTCACCTCAGGATGGCTGAACTTGAGCTGATCCTCAAGCACGCCGATCGCCAGATCATGACTGCCGGCGCAGAGGATCGTGTTTTCGATCTCCTCGGCGGGACGCAAAAGCTCCACCTCAACTTCGTCGCCGGCGTTGATTCCTTCGACCGAGCTGGCAATGCGCAGCAAGCCGTCGGCGCGCACCATCGTGGTGATCACTCCAGCCCCCCGCGCGAGCGGAACCGCTACGAGATTGGATCCAACCCGACCCAAAGTGACGCGGACAAATTCCTCCAGGCCGAGGTGAGAAGGAATCTTCTTAGGCACCAGGGCTCGCACCGTCGGCCGCGTTTGCGGGCCACAGCCCAGCAGCTTTTCCACCACCGGCTGGAGGATCTCGCGCGCAATCACGATCGCCGAGACCGGGTATCCCGGGATCCCGACGACAGGTTTCCCACCCACGATTCCCAAGACCGCGGGCTTTCCCGGCATCACGTCGATCCCGTGGACCAACAGCACTCCCTCTTGCGCGATAACCTCCGCGGTGAAGTCGTGCTCGCCGGCGGAGGAACCGGCGATGATGGCAACGAGGTGGTTTTTCTCCAGCGCCCGGCTGAGCGCCGCTCGAAGCAGAGACGGGTCATCTCCTACCCGCGGCAACTTCACCGGCTCTCCTCCCCATTCCCGGATAAAAGCCGCCAGCACGCTGGAGTTGAATTCGATCACGGCGCCCGGCCTGGCTTCATCTCCAGGCTCGATCAGCTCGTCGCCGGTCGGGAGAATGGCGACTCTGGGCCGCGCCTTGACCCGAACCGTGGTGTGGCCGGCCGCCAGCAGGGCCCCCAGGTCATAGGGCCGCAGCCTGTGGGAGCGGGGAAGCAGCAACTCCGTAGCCACGACGTCCTCCCCTACCAGCCGCACATGGTGCCACGGGGCTACGGACTCGAAGATCTCCACGGTTTCATCATCGAGTTGGCGCACCTTTTCGATCATGATGACCGCATTGGCCCATCGCGGGAGCGCGTTGCCGGTATCCACATAGTCGAAGCTTCCCTCCGTCGCCACGTCTGGAGAAATATGCCTTAGCCTCTTGGGCGCAAACTCGGTCGCGCCAAAAGTATCCTCGGCCCGCACGCAGATCCCGTCCATGGCGGCAGCATGATAATGCGGCGATGAGATGCGCGCGAACACGGGCTCGGAAGTGGCACGGTGGAGAACCTGATCCACCTCGGCCTCCTCGCTTCCCAGCGCGGAGGGATCGATGCGGCGCAAAAAAAGCTCGCGCGCTTCTTTGAGCGGGGTTTTCTTGAGATACCTTTTGCGCGCCATGG
>JACPAM010000048.1 GCA_016180805.1 Deltaproteobacteria bacterium
TGAAGTGGACCCGATTAGCGATCTCAAGGGAAGCGAAGCCTATCGGCGGGAGATGGCGCGGGTGTTCGTCCTCAGGGCACTCGCGGACGCCTGGACCAATGCGAAGGAGAAACGATGAAAACGCGTGAGACAATCACGATTCGGCTGCAGGTGAACGGCGTCGAGTACGAACGCGGTGTGGAGCCCCGTCTCCTCCTGTGCGATTTCCTCAGAGAAAGCCTGGGTCTCACCGGGACCCACGTCGGATGCGAGCACGGAATCTGCGGCTCCTGCACCGTAATGGTCAACGGATCCACCGTGCGCTCGTGTCTCATGTTCGCGGTCCAGGCGAACGGCACGGAAGTAACAACCATTGAAGGGCTGGCTGAAGGCGCAAAACTCCATCCTCTTCAGGAGGCCTTTTCGGAGCACCACGGGCTCCAGTGCGGCTTCTGCACTCCGGGGATGCTCTTCAGCGCTCTCGAGCTTCTGAAGGACAATCCTCAACCGACCGATCAGGAGATTCGCGAAGGCATCGCGGGAAACATCTGCCGCTGCACTGGCTATTATCATATTGTGCAGGCCGTGAAAGCAGCCGCTGAGCAAATGGCGCAAGAACAAACGTAGCGATTCCCCATCCAGCGAAACCATGAATAAAATGTTAACCCTCCGCGAGGCTGTCGCCCGTGATATTCACGATGGCATGGCTGTCGCGATGGGTTGCGCGCTCGAATCCCTGATTCCTTTTGCTGCTGGATACGAGATCATCCGCCAAAAAAAGAAAGATCTCACATTAATAGCTCCGATTTCGGACATACAGTTTGATCAGATCATCGGCGCAGGATGCGTTAAAAAAGTCGTTGCGTCGTGGGTTGGTAACGTCGCGGCCGGGTTGGGGCACAATTTCCGCCGGGCGATGGAGGAAGGTATCCCGGGGCGCCTGGAGATCGAGGAGCATTCCAATTTTACGCTCGCGCTCGGGCTCAAGGCGGCCGCGATGGGACTCCCCTTCCTCCCGACCAGGACCGCGCGGGGAAGCGACTTTGCGCACGAGCACCATTACGCGGAGATCAACTGCCCGTTCACGCGAGAAAAGCTCTTAGCCGTGCGCGCGATCCAGCCGGACGTAGCGATCCTCCATGTACAGCGGGCCGACTCGGAGGGAAACGCTCATGCCTGGGGAAACTTCGGCGTGTTGCGTGAAGCCGCCTTTGCAGCAAAAAAAGTTGTTTTGACCTGCGACGAGATCGTGGACCACGAAATGATCCTGAGCGATCCCAACCGGACTGTGGTGCCGGGCTTTCTCGTGTCAAGCGTCGTCCATCTACCCTTCGGCTCCCATCCTTCCCCAACCCAGGGATACGCTCGTAGGGATGATGATTTTTACTTCGAGTATCATAAGGAATCACGCACCCGCGAGGGCTTTGAGAGTTGGCTTAAAAAATGGGTCCTCGGTGTGAAAGATCACAGCGAATATCTCACCCTCCTTGGCTCCGAGCGCCTTAAAAACCTCACCCCCGGAGGCAACCTCTTCTCCCCTTCGGTGAGCTTTAATTTTTAGGGCTAGCTGTCAAAGTTTCAGGCATTTGTTCCGGACTTGTTTGCCACGTTTTGATCCGTGCGAAGCGCGCTTCTCATCGCCCACCGGATCGGCTCGGACCGGACAGGCTTTAGTGCTCCTCACCAGGAATTGGCTGCGGGCTGTTAGGGAGATGGCCCGCCAAACCCGGCAGTGTTGGACGCTCAGAAGAGCCTTGACAGATCGGGGTAGCTGAGGGATATTGCGACCGATTCATGTTTGATGAGTGGAGCCGTCTTGGGAGATGAGCCGCCGGCGTTTGTGGCCGTGTAAACGGCTCACTTAATAGGAGGCCCTCAGATACGCCAACGGCTGATACTGATTCCAACGGGGGCCTTTGACACAGGATAGCGTTCTGCTATCATCACTCAGTGAAGCTCATCGGGCGGGATTTGATCCAGCTATTCGCACGGACACATCCCGACTCCAGATCTTCTCTCAAGAGCTGGACGCAGGCCATGGAGTCGAACAGCTTCAAGCACTTCGTAGAGCTCAAGAAGACCTTTGGTTCAGCGGATCAGGCCAAGCCGCGCACGGTGTTCGACATCTCTGGGAACAAGTACCGGTTGATCGCTGTCGTGGATTACGCCCTTCAATCCGTGTCAATCGAGTGCGTGCTTACGCACGCCGAGTACGATGAGGGACGTTGGAGAAAGTGAAATGACGATTGCAACACTTGAAAAGAAGCTCAAGCCGCTGGAGGCGCCGGTAGATAACGAGCTGCTTCGGTGGCTCTATCTCCATCTGCCGCCGCAACCTATCAAGAGTAGGAAGATGCACCACGGTTACAGCGAGGCGATCCGCATTCTGATGCGGGAATCCGGAAGCTTAGACCCCGACAACCGCACGGCTGTCGGCCAGTACCTGAGCGCCGTCATTCCCTTCATCGAGCAGTATGAGAAAAGGGAGTTCCCCATCGGCCCGGCAACCCCTGAGGAAGTGCTTGCGTTCCTCATGGAGCAGCACGATCTAAGCCAGTACGATATTGCTAAGGAGCTTGGAGGCCAGCCCGTCGTTTCGCAAATTCTCAGAGGGAAACGAAGGCTTACACGAGAGCACATCGAGCGGTTGAGCAAGCGATTCGGGGTGACGCCGGCAACCTTCTACCCCGGAGGAACCTCGGACTGACCAATCTCTCCAGCCGACCGTGTCCTGCGGGCTCGGCGGCTGAGCTTGAACGTTAAAGCTGTAGGAAAACCCCAGAATTCTGAATTTTCGCGTCAAAAAGCCCTTTGTTTTCGGGGGTCAAATTTCTCGAAAGGACTTTTTCTACAGCCTCGTTAGAAGGCATCAACCAAAACTCTTGGAGGAGGTGACAATGCGCGCTCTCATAGGAATCGTATTGGTCGTTTTGTTATCGTCGTGTGCAACCCAGATGGGTGGTAGTGCGGCAGTGGCGCCGGGCGCAAAGGATCAAGTAGCTGCGGCGACTGCTGCCTGGGTTGCGGCATTCAATAGCCGTGATCCGGCGCGTATCACCGCTCTGTATGATCCAGAAGCTGCGTTTTGGGGCACGACCGCAAAGACAATCAGCACAAACCCGGCTGCGATTGCTGAGTACTTCAAGGACGCTCCCAAGAGCCCAAACGCGAGGGTTTCCATAGGTGAACAGCATATTCGCGTGTACGGTGATGTCGCCGTGAACACGGGGTACTACACGTTCTCCAACGTCCGCGATGGGAAACCCGTGGCAAACGCTGCTCGTTACACCTTTGTATACAAGAACCGGGGCGGAAAATGGATGATCATTGATCACCACTCATCAAGGGTTCCCGGGTCGTAATGCTCTGTTGGCTTTCAATGCCTCCTAACTTTTCGCTTCAGACGGATCCTGAATAGCGACGGCTGAGCACGGTGTTGGGCCTGCAGGAAAAGGTCGAGGGAAAAATTTACAAGAAAAACGACCGCCGTATTCGGCGTTTAAGCGACAATCTCAGATCGAGGGACGATTTTGGCACCCCTAATTTGTACACTTGTTTGCTAGTTGCGACTTTTTCTACAGCGTCGCTAGCCGTCTGACCGGTTTTGTGGCATCTGGAGAGCAATGTACTTCGAGATCCTCGGAGAGGTCGAAAGTGTCGAGGCTATTGCTATTGGGAGGTCAATTCGCGACATTGGGCGGCTTCGGAGACGCTACGGGACCGGTCGTTGCCGAAAACTAAAGGGAACGGCCATTGTTCGCTTAAGAAGTGGCGCTGTTCATCGAGCTGAGATACACTGGTATGAGGCCCACGGGATTGGCAGGGTAAAATTTAAGATTAAGCGATATTTGGATTAGTAGTTATGAAGCGCGATAAAAAGCAGTTTGCCATCTGTGTTCGGAACGAAGGGGCGGAAGATCTGGAGATCAGGAAGGTTTACCAGATTCTTCCCGATGCGCGCGCCGCCAAGGATAAGTACATCAGGGTTATTGACGAATCCGGCGAGGACTACCTCTACCCTGCGGATTATTTCGTGCCACTGGAGCTCCCGCGTGAGGCGGAGCGTGCCCTTTCGGCTGCTACACGTTAAAAGGTGGGAGATTGGCCCACCATCTTTCCCTATCATCACCTTTAAGCAGCCGGGCAAGCCCGGCACACACTTTTCGCTTGACCTGACGGCGGACCTCAGGTCAGCGATTCGTTAGCTGGCTTGCGTGAAACGTGGTAGTTCGATATGCTCACGTACGGTAAGAGCCCTGTAGCCATGGGAGATCGACGTGCCGAGGATCAATGAGGAGTTAATAACACATGATCCTTCACATCGTTGAAGCTGAGGTTTGCGGGCCGCACTCCCTACGGGTAGTGTTTGACGACGGCACCCAGAAGCGTGTGAACCTGCTTCCGCTGCTCGAAGGCCCTGTCTTTGAGCCGCTCAGGGACCCGGCCTACTTTGCTCGCGTCAGTGTGGACCCAATCTGCCGTACGGTGGTCTGGCCGAATGGGGCCGATCTTGCTCCGGAGGCCCTCTATGAGCTCTCGCCGGAGCAGGAATCGATCGGAGCTACTCCCGATATCACCAGCTAACCATCGGTTCAGGCGGCCGAGTCCACAGGGCCGTTCGTTGGGATCGACCGCGGTGCGTTTCCCTGTGGACGATTTGAAGGTTCCTGCGAGCAACCGACTCCATAAATTGGAAAGGGGCCGAGAAGGCCAGTATTCAATCTCCGTAAACGACCAGTGGCGAATTTGCTTTACACCTATGAGGCCCCTGGCTGTCGAGGGCAAAAAACTCCGTTTGAGGTTCTGAAGTCATCGGCTATCCTTCCTTAATCTCTAATCGGTACGGCGTGGCCTGAACGACATCATGCACAATAAGTCCGTAGAGTTCTTTGACACCCAGTTCCAACGGCAGGTTCAAGACCAAGAGTATGCGCTCAACCCGTTCGAGACCCTGGCGCTTGAGTACCTCAAGGGCTCCGTCCTCGATTTTGGCTGCGGGCTTGGCAACCTGAGCCTGGAGGCGGGACGGCGAGGCCACCGCGTCGTGGCGGTCGATGCCAGTCCAACTGCCGTCGCCCGGATCAACGCAGGCGCGCACCGGGAAGGGCTTCCGGTGCACGCCATACAAGCGGACATCGAGAGTTGGACCATCGACCAACCGTACGACACGATTGTTGCCATCGGGCTGCTCATGTTTTTTCGCCCTGAGCCCGCTCTCAGGCTGCTGCGCGCCATCCAGGAGCACGTCAAGCCGGGCGGGCGCGCCATTGTCAATGTCCTGATTGAGGGCACCACGTACATGGGCATGTTCGACCCGGACGACTACTACCTCTTCCGACGCAGCGAGCTCGAGGATCAGTTTACCGGTTGGCGCGTTCTGGCATCGCGCCATGAGACATTCCCCGCTCCCGGGAACACCCTGAAGGAGTTCTCGACCGTGATCGCAGAGAAGTCGAGTCGACCGGGTTGAGCGACACGGGCATGGATTACACGCGTAAAGAACTCATGGTGGTGGCGGCGGCGCGGGAGATCCACGATGGGGAGAAGGTCTTCGTCGGTATGCGCCTTCCCCTTCTCGGGTTCGCCGTGGCCAAGGAGCTGCACGCGCCCAACGCTGTAGGGATCTTCGAGAACGGGGTAATCCGCGACTGGCCCGCGCTCCAATCGATCTTTACCATCAGCGACCCCCCCAATCTCGCCCGGGCGCTTTACTGCGGAGGGGTCGTCGATGTCATGAGCCTGCTTCAGGCAGCAAAGGTCGACCTCGGCTTTATCGGCGGCGCCGAGCTGGACCGGCACGGAAACCTGAACACTCATTGGGTCGTCGACAATGGCAAGAGGCTCAGGCTTCCCGGCAGCGGCGGGGCGGCCGACATCGCCACGCTTGCCGGTCGGTGCATCATCATCATGAACCACGAACGACGCCGCTTTACGCCGCGCGTCCATTTCATTACGTCAGCCGGATATGGCGAGGGCGGAAGATGGCGCACGGAGAACCGTTTGCCCGGAGGCGGACCGAGCCGGGTCATCACGAGTCTGGGTATCTTTTCCTTCGAGACACAAAGCCGGGAGATGGTTCTCACCTCACGCCACCCGGGCGTGAACGTCGAAGAAATCAAGCGGGAGACCGGCTGGCCGCTTAAGATTTCGGCGGACCTCGAAGAGACTTCCCCGCCCTCTCGCCAAGAGCTGGCCATGGTGAGGAAGTACGACCCGAAACAGGTCTGGACCTCCTGAGGAAAGCACATCCTCAAAAAAAGGTTTATTTTAGTTTAAATCTTTGGTATATAAACTGTTGAAGTTTGAATGACTCTTTGCTAACTCCGTGAAATCAAAGCAAATCTATCAGTGGCTTCTCTACAGGGTCCTTGAGGGCTCATTTTACTCTCTTCTCTTCCTGGTGAGGTCCCTTCCGGTCAGTGTGTTTCAGCCAGTCGCCACGCGCCTGCTTCGGCTCTTTATCGGCTTCTTGATCCCGCTGCGGCGGATCATTAAAAACCTCGATGCGGCCTTCGGCGAGGGCTATTCCTCCGCGACCAAAATAGGTCTCGCTAAAGGCGTCCAGGAGCATTTCGCTAAGAACCTCATGGACTGTTTTCTCCAACTGGGCCATCCCCAGTATGTGAAATCCGCTGTGACCATCGAAGGGATCGAAAACCTCGAGGCCGCGCTTGCGAAAGGCAAGGGGATCATTGCCCTCGGCGCCCACCTCGGCAATTTCGTTCTGGTCGGAACAAGAATCGGCGTGGAGGGATATCCCTTTTCCACCCTCTTTCGCGTCCCAGAAGAAAAGAGGATAAAAGAGATGATCGAGTTCTACCTCTGTCCCCCCTTCCGCCAGCAGATCATCCCGTCCCGTCCCAGACGACTGGCAGTACGAAAGATTCTCAACGCTCTTAAGAGAAACGAGATCGTGCATATCTTGGGCGATAACCTGAAGAAAGGTAAGATTGAGACTCTCTTCTTCGGACAGAAAGTCCTTTCCCCGCGGGGCCCGGTGAGCCTGGCGCTCCGATCCGGAGCCGCGCTCGTTCCTTTGTATCTGGTCCGCAATTACCAAGGGGGGCTACAGCTTGTCATCGAGCCCGAAGTTCCGCTCACAAGGAATGGGAACCTCGGGCGCGATATCGCCCACGGCACACAGGCAATCGTGCGCCATCTGGAACGGCTCATTCGTCGCTATCCGGATCAGTGGAGCTGGCTCACCGTGCGGATGCGAAGGCATCAGGGATACATGTATTCGATCGGCGGCGACTCGAACTCCGCGACGACCTCCTTCACGCCCGCAACGTCCTTGGCAAGCTCGACGATCGTCTCTTCCAAATCCGATTGAGCCAGGATACCTGACAGATAAACCTTCCCGCTCTCGGCCCGTACCGTCACCGGGAGGTTGCGCGTCTTGGGCGATACCACGAGAGCAGCCTGCACTCGCGCAGCCACGGTAAGATCCTGAAAGGCCTGTTCGGACTCCGGCGTCGGCTGGTAGTCCTCCCGCCTGGCCGCTTCCATCACCAGCACCACCGCCGTCTCCAAGGTCATCTGAGCGATATTGAGAACCAAATCATACCGGCTCGGGTCGCGCCAGTCGGCGCCAAAGACAGCCTGGAGCCTGCGGTAACGCGCCTTATCCACCTGCTCGATGTATTGGATCGCCGCCTGCTCGCTCATCCCTTCGCGGGCCCGGACTTGTTGGATTCGAAAAATCATCGGGGCGGTGAGGTGAATCTTCAGGACGTGGCGGATTCCCGGGAATAGCTCGTGGCCCGCATGGCCGTGGTAGACGAGGTTACCTCCCTGGGCCACTTCGCACATGGCCGCCTGGAGAACAATCCGGTACAAGCGCATGCTTTCCAGCCACCGCTCCCACCAGTGAGGCTCGGTTTCCAGAACCTCGGTGAATTTCGCTTCCGGTATGCCGTAGCGCTGGCTGGCCTCGATCAGGACCTCGCGGCTGATGCAGCGATATTCTAAAGCGCCAGCCACCTGCTCCGCCAGGACTTGCCCTCCGCTAAAAGCCCCGCGAGTGATCGTGATGATCGGCATAGATCCCTCCCTTCTAACAGGCTTTCCCGGCCGCTACGGGCCGATGGAGCCCTCTTTAACACACCGTCGCGGCTGAGTCCATCTCTGCTTGAAAGCCAGCCTAAGATCGACATAAGATGCGATTTTCAGAGATTGCCCAAAATATGAGGTAAGGACGTGAGCAAAATCTACTTCGA
>JACPAM010000049.1 GCA_016180805.1 Deltaproteobacteria bacterium
CGGCGATGCCGGCGCAGGGCAGGTAACGAAAGCAGCGAATCAGATCGTGGTCGGGGTCACCATCGCGGCGGTGAGCGAAGCCTTGGCGCTGGCTGCGAAGGCCGGGGTTGACCCTGCCAAGGTACGGCAAGTGCTGCTCGGCGGCTTCGCGCAGTCGCGCATTCTCGACGCGCACGGGCAGAGAATGTTGGAACACAATTTCAAGCCCGGCTTTCGCCTCCGCCTGCATGAGAAGGACCTCAAGATCGCGCTTGCGAGCGGCGGAGAATACGGCGTGCCCCTTATGGTTACGGGCATCGTGGCTCAGATGATGACCGCAATGAGAGCTATGGGGCATGGCGAGTTGGATCATTCGGGATTAGTGACGCTTATCGAGGAGCTGGCGAAAATCGACTTGAGCAAAAAACAGGATTGACCCGCTTCTTTCTTGAAAGGAGAATTCCATGTGGCCCGCGCTGATCGCTTCGGCGTTATCTTTTTTCATCGGTGCCGGTGCGGCGTGGGGAGTGCCGGTGCGAGCCGCCTATCCCTCCCCGAATGTGCAGTTTTTGCCTGCCTTTGTCGCCCTGGAAAAAGGAATTTATAAGAGCGAGGGGCTGGAGGCGGAGCTGATCTCTGTGCGGGCAGCCGTAACCGCCGTGCAAGCGCTCATCGGAGGCCAGATCCAATTTATTCTGACCATCGGCCCGCAGATGCCGGCGATCTGGGAAGGGACGGATATCGTCCTGCTGGCTCAGCAGGTGGGACGTCCCACGTTTTCGCTCATCGTAAGCCCCGAGATCCAGAAGATTTCGGATCTCAAAGGGAAGAAGCTGGGGGTGAGCTTTGGCGGCTCTACGTTCGCCGGGATAAAGGCCCTGTTGGAGCTGAATAGGGTCGCGGATAAAGATGTGCAGTATATCAGCATCCCCGGTAGCGGGCCCAAAGTTGCGGCCTTGAAGCAAGGGGTTATTGCGGCCACGCTTCTCGCGCCGCCGGCGGACTACATGGCGGTGAAGGCGGGGTTCAAGCGCCTGGTGAACTTGGCCGATGTATTCAGGGATACCGCCTTTACCGGGCTAGCTGCCTCCGGTAAGACGGTGCGGGAAAACCCGCAGCTCGTAAAAAAGATGGTCCGGGCCATTGTCAGGGGAGTGATTCATACCCGAGATTACCCCGAGGATGCCATTCAGGTCATGGTCAAGCATCTCCGGATGGAACGCGAGGCTGCCTCGGATGCGTACCAGATGATTCGAGACTCTCTCAATCCGGTCCCCACGGAAAAGGGGGTGGAGCTGATGGCTCAATGGCAAGCCGTCGCTTTAGGGACAAAACCCAAGCGCAAGGCCGTGGAGTATATGGATTTGAGATTCGTCAACGAAGCCATGGTCGAGCTGGGGCAGAAGTGAACGGTCCGGCTAGCCTGTTGCCTATTGCCTTCTTCTCCCCTTGACGCAGGCCTCCGATTTCAACTATTTATACGGCATTACGTTTCAAAAAAGACAATGAGGAAGGAGTCTAGTATGTCGAGGATCGAGCTTCGGCGCGGCCTATCCTTCGCGCCTTTCCTAGTCACGTTGCTATTCGCGGTGCACGCGCTTGCCCAGCCCGCCACAACTCCGAAATCCGCCTTCGATGAGAAGGCGGTGGCGGATTTCTACCGGGGGAAAACGATCCGGATTGTCATCGGGTCCGCGCCTGGCGGCATCTATGATATCTACTCACGCCTGATGGCTCGGCACATGCCGCGTTACATTCCGGGGAATCCGACTATCATCGTCGAGCCGAAGGCGGGGGCCGGAGGCCTGATCGCTGCGAACGGGGTCTACAACGTCGAGCCCAAGGACGGGACGGTGATCGGCTCGTTCGGCGAGACCTTCGTGTTGCGCCAGGCTCTTGGTGCGCCGGGTATTGAGTTCGACTCGGCCAAGTACCAGTGGATCGGCAGCGCCATCAGCACGGCCGTGGCGTGTGTGGCGCGGACAGACTCCGGTATCGCGTCGTTCCGCGACGTGGTGGAAGGTAAAGCGTTGACCATGGGGACCATGGCCCCAGGGAGCGCCATCTACGATACTCCGGCCATCATCAACGCGGCGTTTGGAAACCAGATGAAACTGGTGCGGGGCTTTCGCGGGGTAGCCGACATCGTTCTGGCGACGGAGGGAAAGGAGGTAGACGGCTACTGCGCGGCTTGGCAGGCAATGCTGACCACCGGGAGGCACCCTCGGTTGTTAAAAGACGGGATCATAAAGGTTATCGTCATCATGGGCGACAAGACGCCAGATCATCCGCTGTTGAAAGGGGTGCCGGCCGCAGAGACGCTCGCCAAGACGGAGGAGGCGAGGCAGTTGCTGCGCACCATGCATGCTCCATCCCAGATTTACGTCCCGTACGTGGTCGCTCCCGAAGTTCCCAAGGACAGGGTGGAGGCGTTGCGCAAGGCGTTCTGGGCTACCTATATGAACCCGGAATTTCAGGCTGATGCCAAGAAGACAGGGGGGATTGAGTTCACCCCGAGCAGCGGGGAGCAAGTCACCAAAGTCGTCCGGGACATCCTGAGCACGCCGCCCGCTGTGCTCGCAAAGATGAAGAAGATACTTATTCAGTAGGCGCGCAATTTTCGTCTTAGAACCCCGAGAGTCTTGACAAAGCCGTCTGTGCTTTGTTACCAGGAAGACGGTCCAAGCTTGGATTATTCACGACGCTGGGAACAGCATCGACAGTCTGTCGTTTGATCTTCATTGCAAATTTCAAATTGCAAAGTGCAAAAGTCAAAATGAATAAAATCTCAAAAGCCCGAGAGAACAGGATCTGTCTCGAAATTTTTCAATTTGCAATTTTCACTTTACATTTTGCAATGCATGAATAATGCGGGCTAGGATGGCCTCTTCCTCGCACACCCGGGCAACCGTCGAGATGCAACAACGGGACGCAGTCTATCCCCGGGAGTCCCCGTTGCGCCGCCCTGCCGTTGGCCGCGAGATTATCGGTCGCATCCTCCCGCCACTCATGGCGCTGGTTACGGTCGTCGCGCTGTGGTGGATGGTCCACCTTGTATTCCCTCGTCTTTTGCCGAGCCCTCTGAGTACGTTTCGGGGGGCAGTGCGGCTGCTGTCGGAGGGCGGCTTTTTCTTTCACATGATCCAGAGTCTTCGGCGGGTGTTCGTGGGTTCCACCGTTGCTATGGTCTTCAGCGTGGCTGTGGGCATATACATGGGAACGGTGGTGATGGGGGAGCGGTTCTTTCAACCGCTGGTGGTGCTCGGCCTGACCATTCCGGGCTTGATGTGGTCCCTGATCGCGGTCATGTTGTTCGGGATCAACGAGATCGCGCCCTATTTCGCCGTGGCTGTCACCATCTTCCCGATGTTAGTCATTAATATTTGGGCAGGGGTGAAGGCATTGGACAAAGAACTGATCGACATGAGCCATGTCTTTCACTTCAGCCCGTGGCTAAAGATCTCGCAGGTCATTATCCCACAGCTCGTGCCAAACATCTTTGCCGCCACGCGTTACGGCCTCGGGCTGGCATGGAAGGTTGTGGTGGTGGTCGAGATGTTCGGGACCAGCAACGGGGTCGGCTATCAGGTCATGAAGGCGTACCAGATCTTCGACATGGAAGCGGTCATCGCTTGGACGCTCACCTTTGTCGCTGCCATGATCCTGATCGAGTACGGGATCATCAATCTCGTCGAGCAGCGCGTGACCGCTTGGCGCCCCAAAGTTGAGGTCTGGAGGCGCTGAGTGGCTCGACTTCAAGTCAGAAACGCTGAGAAATGGTTCCAGCGTGAAACCGGCCAGCCGTTCAAGGTCTTGGACGGGCTCTCGTTCGAGGTGCGGGAGGGTTGCGTGACCGTGCTCGTCGGACCTTCGGGCTGCGGAAAATCGACTGTGTTGAACGCCATCGTGGGCTTGGAGCGGCTGGACCGCGGGGAGTTGGTCTTTTTCAACCATGACGGCCAGTCGCAACAACGGCCGCTTATCGGTTACGTCTTTCAAGGCCCGCGGCTGCTGCCATGGAAGACCGTCGGCGACAACGTCCGCCTGGCTCTACGCGGTGCCGGCGTTGCGCGCGAGAAGTGGGAGGATCGGGTTCAACGGTATCTCGCGCTCGTCGGCCTGGAAGAATACGTGACCCAGTATCCCTTGTATCTGTCCGGGGGCCAGCGCCAGCGGGTGGGTCTGGCACGGGCGTTGGCGATCGAGTCCGATCTCGTGTTGATGGACGAGCCCTTCGCCAGCGTCGATGAGCTCACGGCTCGCCAGTTGCGCGAGACCACTCGCCGCCTGTGCGAGCAGCTTCACCGAACCGTGCTGTTTGTCACCCACAACCTGCCCGAGGCCGCCTATATGAGTGATTTTGTGGTCGCGCTCACGGCGCGGCCAGCGTGTGTGGAGGCGTGTATCGACAACCCTCTCCCGTGTCCGCGCCGGTGGGGGCCGGAGATCTACCGTTTTGCCGCGGACCTGGAGGCCAAGCTTAGTTTGAGAGAGGAGGCAGAAATATGAATACCGGAAGGCTCTTTGCGCTGGCTGGTATGGTTCTTGTCGCGACCATCGTGCCCCAACTGGGAGTGGATGCAGCGCCAGCGCTACAAACCGTTACGTTGGCCACCACGGCCGCTGGTCAGTCGGGCTATCTTGCCTCGCTGATCGAGACCCGAGGGATTTCACGGGAGCACGGGCTGAAAATTAACCATCTTTTTATGGACTTCACGGAGGCTGCTAACGCGCTAAGGTTGGGACGGGCCATGGTGAGCATGATGCAGCCGAGTACGGCGCTGAACCTGAGGAAAGGCGGCACGGACGTCAGATTGTTCGTTGCGCAGATTTGGTCCGGTAACGCGTTCGTGGTGCGAAAGGATGCGCCGTATAAAAGCTTTACAGATCTCAAAGGAAAAAAGGTCGGCAACTTCTCCCGGGTGACCGGGGCGTACTTCTTTTCCGCGGTCATAGCCAAGGAGAGGGGCCTGGACATCGAGAAGGACTTCCAGACGATCCCGGCAGAAACCGGCGCGCTCATCGCCCTGCTGGAACGCGGCGAGGTGGAGGCGATCAACATGTTCGATCCCCATATTACCAAGCTGGTTCTCTCGGGAAAGTATCGAGTGCTGCTGGATTTTGACACCGAGCTTCAGAGGATCTTTGGCACGCCACCCCTTAAGACTGGGATGGCTGTTTTAAAGGAGACTACGGAAAAGCAACCGGAGCTGGTGAGAGCCGTTCGCGCGGCCTATTTGAACGGAATCAAGGTCATCAAGTCTGGCCAAGACAAGGAGTTCTTTGAGTCCAAGGCGAAGGAGTTCTTCGGTTTGAAGACGCCCGAGGAGATCGCCGCCAGTATGAAGCGCAACCGCGACAACTTCGCGGACGCGGACGTGTGGGGGGCAGCCTTCTTTGAGGGGCAGAATAAGATCTTGCAAAAGGGGATCGCGTTGGGCCTGTTGCCGAGCGTCGGCAATCTGAACGACCTGTGGCTGAAGTAGAGGTGGAAAGGAGCTTCCCATGGCGCATCCCAAAAAGATCGTTCAACCAGCCGACCTCCCGGTGCGCAAGAGCCACTCCCAGGTGGTTACGGTTACGGGAGGGACGTTGGTCTTTGTCGCCGGGATAACTTCTCGAAGCGAGAAGGATGCCACGCCCGTTTATCCCGGTGATATGCGGGCTCAGCTCCGCCAAGTCTGTGAAAACATCGGGCGCGCCTTGCGCTCCGTCGGGGCCGACTTTTCTGACGTGGTTAAGACTACCACTTTCACGACCGACGTGGACGAGTACCATCGCGTGAGTGATGAGCGGTTTAAGTATTTTACGCGCGATTTGCCCACCAGCGCCCTGATAGGAGTGAAGCGGCTGGCTCACCCCGATCTTATGATAGAGATTGAGGCCATGGCTGTGATACCGACGGATCGCGCCAAGTGAGGATAGGGGACGAGGTGAACTATGAATCGTTCAGGCTTCGTCGTAGGCGGTCTGCTAGCGTTGTCCGTGGTGGTGGGATGGGCTCCCCATGCTCCTGCGGCTCCGATTGAAGAACTGGTGACGGCTGCAAAGAACGAAGGAGTGTTCGATTTTTACGCCCCCGCTACTCTGAGTCCCGAGGGTGCCCAGAAGCTGCGTGACGCGTTCAACAAAAAGTACGGTCTTAGTATCAAGCTACAATACGTTCCCTCTGGAAACATGACGAGGGACGTTGGCAAAGTGGCAGGTCTGGCAGCCTCGGGAGTGTCCCCTGAGTGGGATCTCATGGTGGTCCATGACGCCGCCCACGGCACTTTGTGGCTCAAGAAACTGCACAAGCCATTTGACTACAGAAGCCTGGGGATTGATCCGAAAGTCATCCATTACGACAGCGGCACGGTCTCCTTTGCAAACCAGTTCGCTCTGCCGGCGTACAACAAGAAAATTTTGCCTCCCCAGGACGTGCCCAAGAGCTGGGAGGATTTTCTGGACCCCAAATGGAAGGGGGGGAGGCTAGGAGTGGCTGCACTCGACCATCTGGCGCGGCTGGCGATTGCCTGGGGCGAGCAGAGAGCTACCGAGTACGTGAAGGCCCTGGCCAGGCAAGGGCCGACTCTGGGCGACCTGGGGGCGCTCTCCACCCGCCTTCAGTTGGGCGAAATCCATTCCATGGTCACGATAACAGATAGCTTCATCCACAGGGCAAAGCGGGCGGGTGCGCCGGTCGTCTTCGCCGAAGAAGTTCAGCCGCTTATCGCGCCGGCTTATCAGGCCGGTGTTCTGAAGGGCGCCCAACATCCCAACGCGGGACACCTCTTTGCGGTTTTCCTCACGACGCCTGAGGCGCAGGAGATATGGGAAAAGTACACTGGTTCCACCTCTGCTTCGATTCCCGGGACGACGGCGTACAGGTACGTTCAGGGTAAGAAAGTGGTGTACATGAGCCAGGAGCACGCCGAGATGGTGGACAGGCTCATCCGAGAGTACGGCAAGATTCTCGGGTTCAACAAGTAGACCCCGCAGCGAGCATCAGGAGTGAGGTAAAGCGACCTCCGATCACAAGCCACGGGCACGACTCACGAGCGAGGTTCCGCTTGACGCCCCGCGCCCATTTCGCCTATTTTTGCAGCGATTATTGAAGTAATATTCCGGCTGGGTCATCCGATCCGGTTACGTCTTTTTTGATTCGTTTTGCATTAGCCGGGAATGGAGGGTCCGATGGAGGAGATTCGTTTTGTCGATACGACGCTTCGCGACGGCCAGTCCAGCGTATGGGCTTACAATATGAGGACCGGGGCGATGCTCGCCATCGCGGAGCAGATGGACCGATGCGGTTTCGAGTCCATGGAGTTCTTCAGCTTCCAGTTCTTTTGGAAGCATGTGCGAGAGAAAAAGGAAAATCCCTGGGACTGGCTCAGGCTCGGTACGAGGCGGTTCAAGAGGACCCGGCTTCGCCTGCACGGGTTTCCCGGCGGCTTCCAGAAGATACCGCATTGCGTGCAGATGCTCAGGATGGAGCGCGTGTTTGCCTACGGCCTCACGCTTCTGCGAACCTCCAACCCGTGGAATGATTTCGACGCGCTGCAGCGCGATATCGCAGAGCTGAGAGAAATGGGGTGGGAGGTCGTGGCCAACATCGTCTATTCCGTCTCACCGCGGCACACCGACGAGTACTACGCGGAAAAGGCGCGTCAGGCGGCCGCCATTCGGCCCTACCGGATCTGTTTGAAGGACGTGGACGGGCTGCTCACGCCCGAGCGCACGCGAGCGCTCGTTCCCATAGTGTTGAAGAATGCAGGTGATATTCCAGTCGAGTTTCACGCGCATTGCAACAACAGCCTCGCCCCGTTCAATTACGTGGAGGCGATGAAGCTGGGCGTGAGGATCCTGCACACGGCAATCCCGCCCCTGGCCAACGGCTTTGCGCAGCCCTCAATCTTCAACGTCGCAAAAAACGCGCGCGCTCTCGGCTTCAACCCGCTCACCGATGACAGCGCTGCCAAACCTGTCGAGGAGCATTTTACCTTCATCGCCAAACGCGAGGGTCATCCGATCGGCGCGCCCCGAGAATACGACGAGTCTGTGTACCGCCATCAGTTGCCCGGCGGGATGGTTGCCAATCTCCGCCACCAACTTCGGCTGGTCGGGATGGAGGACAAGCTCGAGGCCACTCTGGAAGAAATCGCCCATGTACGGGCGGAATTCGGCTATCCCATGATGTTGACCCCACTC
>JACPAM010000050.1 GCA_016180805.1 Deltaproteobacteria bacterium
TGTAAATGAAGTTCCAGGGGGAAGCCAGGTTGGCCAAAAAGGAGGCCGAAGGCTGCTTTAGGTGAAAGACAACGGTATAGATATCCGGAGTTTCGATCTTGTCCACCACAGCGGCATAGGAAGCCTGCCGGGCGCTGGCCACTCCCTTAGGAGGAAAAATGATCTTTTCGTAAGTTGCCTTCACGTCTCTGGACGTCAGCATGCTACCATCATGGAACTGGATCCCTCTGCGGATTTTAAAGGTGTAGGTCAGGCCATCCTTGGAGACAGACCAGCTCTCCGCCACATCCCCGGCGACCTTCGGATAGTTTAAAAGATCGAACCGCAAAAGCGTGCTGTAATGAGGAGCCACAGGATGAAGCATGGCAAAGGTGGTCTCCCGATGGCCATCAAAAGAGGGCGGGGTCCCCCCCACGGCAAAGACCAACTCTCCCCCGGAACGGGGCTGCTCCTTTTGGGCAGCCGGCGCCTGGCGGAAAATCAGGATAGCGGCAAGCATTGCGATAGACGCCACTCTAAAAGCCATTCTTTGATTTGAGCTCATTTGCGCCTCCTGACATGATTTTTTGCCCGCCGGCGCCGCAAGGCTTGCCAGCATCCGGCTGGCATAGGACCCTTACTTTTATGTCAGACCTATGTCATCTTTGTAGCTCGTGTCAAGCCTGGAAATTTAGGCCCGGATGCAGGCCACCCAATGACCGTGCCTAACTTCTCGTAGCTCGGGAAGTGCCCGACTGCACTCGTCGATGGCGATTGGGCAGCGCGGGTGGAAAACGCATCCAAAGGGTGGGCTCAAGGCGCTCGGGACCTCTCCTCCCAGGACGATATGTTCTCGCTTGGCCTCAACCGCGGGATCCGGGATAGGAACAGCGGAAAGTAGCGCCTTCGTGTAAGGATGGAGAGGGCTTTCGTAGAGTTCTTGGCGGCCCGCGATCTCGACGACTTTTCCCAGGTACATCACCGCTATCCGATCGCTGATATGGCGCACCACAGAGAGATCGTGCGCGATGAAGAGATAGGTGAGGGAAAAGCGTTCCTGCAGCTCTTCCAGGAGGTTGATGATCTGGGCTTGAATGGAAACATCCAGGGCGGATATGGGCTCATCGCAAACGATGAACTCGGGCTCCAGCGCCAGGGCGCGGGCGACGCCCACCCTCTGTCTTTGGCCGCCGCTCAACTCGTGGGAATAGCGACCGGCCATATGGGGATTCAAACCAACCACCAGGAGAAGCTCGTCCACTCGATCCCGACACTCCCCTCCGTTCTGAGCGATGCGGTGCACCACAATGGGCTCGCCGATGATTTGGCCGATGGTCATGCGCGGATTGAGAGAGCTATAGGGATCCTGAAAGACAATCTGCATCTTGCGCCGTAGAGGACGGAGCTCGGCATCAGACATCCGCGCCAGATCCTGTCCGGCAAAAAGCACCTCTCCAGCAGTGGGACGATCCAACTGGAGGATGCAACGCCCCGTCGTCGTCTTGCCGCAGCCCGATTCCCCGACCAGTCCCAAGGTCTCACCGCGTCGGATGAAAAAGCTGACATCGTCGACGGCCTTCACCCAGCCCACGACCCGCTGAGCGATGAGCCCGCGGAATACCGGGAAGTGCTTCTTCAAGCCGCGCACCTCCAAGAGCAGGGAGTCGGCCTTTGGGGCTTTTTCGTTATTCGTCATTCGTTATTCGCCAACCGATTGACTATTGACCCGTTCGGCTCCGCTCATCCCTCGATTTCGCTCGGGTTGACCCTGAGACTGTCGAAGGATTAACGATTGACCCGTTGGCCCAAGCTTTCCGCCACCCAACAGGCCGAATGATGGCCCTCCCTGACTTCTCTCAAAGGCGGCACCTCACCCCGGCACCTCTCGATGGCGAATCGGCACCGCGGTGAAAAACTGCAACCAGGCGGAAGATTCCATAGGTCAGGGGGCTGCCCTTCGATGGGATCGAGCTTGGCCTTTCTGGGCTGGTCCAGGCGCGGCACGGAGCGGAGAAGCCCCAGGGTGTAAGGGTGGCGAGGGTTCTGATAGATCTCCCGCGAGCTGGCGCTCTCGATAATCTTGCCAGCGTACATGACATGGACCCGATCCGCATACCGAGCCACCACCCCCAGGTTGTGGGTGATAATCAACAAGGCCACGCCAAATTGCCTGGACAGATCCCGCATCAACTCCAAGATCTGAGCCTGGATCGTGACATCCAGGGCCGTGGTCGGCTCATCGGCCAGGATCAACCTCGGCTTGCAGCTCAGGGCAATGGCGATCATCACCCGTTGCCGCATCCCACCGCTGAGCTGATGCGGGTAGCTCGCGAGCCGCCGCCGCGGATCGGGGATCCCCACCATGCGCAGGAGTTCCAAGGCGCGTTCCGTTGCCTCCTCCTTGGCTCCGGCCCCATGAGCCTCCAAGGTCTCCGTGATCTGCCGACCGATAGTCAGGACCGGATTGAGCGAGGTCATCGGCTCCTGAAATATCATGGCGATCTCAGCGCCCCGGATCCGGCGCATCTCCTCTTCATTGAGCTGCAAAAGATCCCTCCCTTGAAAATAGATCTCGCCGCCGGTAATGGCTCCCTGGGGCTTGGGAACAAGACGCATGATCGAGAGGGCGCTCATGGTCTTGCCGCAGCCACTCTCGCCAACTAGGGCAACCGTCTCCCCGGGGGCCACGTCATAGGAGACCCCGTCGACGGCTTTCACCACACCCTGAGAGGTAAAAAAGTAGGTTTTGAGATCCCGCACCTCGAGCAAACCAGCCATGGAGGCTACGCTTCGCTCCCCAGTGCCTTTTTGACCGCTTCCATATGGTTGTAGAGATGCTTTACGACGATCGCTTCAGCTAGTTCGGGGTTCTTTTTCAAAAAAGCGTCCAGGATCTGGTCGTGCTCGCGCATCGAGGAATCGAGGCGCTGGGGCAGGTGCAAAGAGAGGATGCGAGTTCTGCGGATCTCCTGGCGCATCTGGTCGATCAGCCGGTAGAGCCGCTCGCTCCGGGCCATCTCGGCGATGAAGCGATGAAAGTTGCTGTTAGCTTCGAAGTATTGCCCGAGATCCTTTTTCTGATAGGACTCGCGCAGCAGTTGATGGAGCTCCCGCAAACGGGAAACTTCTTCGGGATGGGCGCGCTCCACGGCCAGGCGCGCTGCCAATCCCTCCAGAACGCTGGCGATCGTGTAGTAGTCCTCGACCTCCTCCCTGGTCGGTTTACTCACCGCCACCTCGTTGGTGGAAAGAAAGGTCACATAACCTTCGGCTTCCAGCCGGCGCAACGCCGCGCGTATCGGCACCGGACCAACGTTCAGTTTCGCGGCGAGGTTCTCCTCAGAAATTCGCTCCCCCGGCGCGAGCTTTCCCGCAACGATGCCCTCCTTTAACTCCTCCGCTAAAAGACGCGTGAGCGATCGGAAGCGCTGCTCGACACGGCTCGGTCGTCCCCTGATCATACCGTTTTTTTCCTCCCCTGGCCTTGCCGGCCTTTACGCCTCAGGGAAGGCAATCCCCGCAAAAGCCTCTTCAGCCCTTCTCTGACTTTCTTGAGATGACTCTTCACGGTGAAGTAGTAAACGCCCTCGACCTGCCGCAGAAAAACCTCCCGGCCGATCCTGAGATGGCCGACATCCTCTCCCTGCGCCATGAGCAGGGCGCCCCGCCGGTCCCGGACGAGAGCCAGCGCCAGGGGCGGGAGAAAACCGTCCGGGGTGACATAAAGGACCGTGAAGGTCTCGATTTTACCCTCATCGCTGGGCGGAGGCGGTGTCGCGTCCTTTTTACTTTGAGGGGCATGACTCACCGCAGGAGCCGGAACCGGCGCTGCGCCCTGGCCGGGGCGGGGCGCACCGGCGCGCTCAAGAATCGTGACGAAATTATTGCTTCCCAGCCCGCCCGTGCTTTGCGCGAGCGCGCGGCGAGGCTCACGTTTCGGTTTTGGCTCTGACGCTCCCCTAAGCCGCCATACCGCCTCCACGACCTGCGCGACCCCACTTGCCCCCACTGGATGGCCGCGAGATTTCAAGCCACCGGAAGGATTGATCGGCAGCGCCCCGTCCGGCGCTGTCGTCCCATCCTCGACAGCCCGCCATCCTTTTCCGGCGGGGAAAAACCCCAGATCTTCGCTGGTGATGATCTCGAACGGCGTGAAGGCATCGTGAACCTCGGCGAAATCGATCTCCCGAGGGGAGATCCCCGCCATGCGATAGGCCCGGGCGGCCGCGATCTGCGTGGCCCGAAACGAGGTGAAGGTGTCCCGCTCCCGGAGACTCAACGGTCCGGTTCCATGGCCGATGCCGGAAACGAGCACATCGGTCCGCTCGGCCGTCAGGACCACGGCGGCCGCGCCGTCGGTGATCGGCGAGCAGTCATAGAGTCTCAGGGGAGTAGCGACGAGTTTGCTCGAGAAGTAGGCCTTCTCGCTAATGGGATTTTGGAACTGGGCATAAGGATTGGCGGCGCCATTTCGGTGGTTTTTTATTGCCACCCGGCAGAGAATCCGCTCGAGACGAGAACGGGACAGGCGATAGCGCTTTCGGTACCTTTCCGTGATCATAGCGGCCAGCGCCGGCATCGTGGCGCCGCAACGGCGCTCCTCCCGGTCAATGACTTCGGCGAGGATGCGGGTCGTGGCGCTGGTGCTGAGGTGGGTCATCTTCTCCCCTCCCAGAACCAGGACATTTCGGTAGTAACCCGAGGCGACGGCATGAAAGGCGGCGTGCAGGGCCGCCGCCCCCGCCGAAGAGGCGGTCTCGACCCGGAGCGCGGGGAGTCCGGTCAGCCCCAAGGCATCGGTGATCTGGGAGGCGATGTTGCTGTCACCGGTGAACTCCTCGGGATTCATGACGCCAACGTATAAGGCTTCGACATCAACCGAAGAGGATTCCAAAGCGCGCTGGGCGGCTTCGCAAAAAAGCTCCGTGAGGGTTTGGGAGCTCTTGCCAAATTTGGTCATCCCGACCCCGGCAACATAGACCTCAGCCATCGGCGTAATTTCATCTTACACTAGCCCCCTAACCTATTTCCATGATCCGGGGAAAGAGAGAGGGAAACGGAAGGCGCGACGCCGGGCAACCGAGGAGATTCGAGCTAGCGACCCTTTTGCATCTCTTTGAGAACCGATTCGAGCCGTTTGAGCTCCTCGCCGAAGGCGGCCCAATTGCCCTGGCGCAGGAAATCCTGAGATCGAATATAATGTTCCAGAGCACGGCTAGCCGGGCTCTTCTCACCCCTTGCAACCTCAGGGGCAGATGCCACCTGGGTTGCCTCTCTGACTGGCCTACCACCGAAAATGCGCTGGAGGGATTGCTCTAGGGTCTCCTCCATGGCGATCTGATTCCCGAAGGCAGTGATGACCCGTTTCAGCTCGGGGAGCGACCCTTTTTCGGCGGCAAGGTAGAGCGGCTGAACATAGAGAAGGGACTTCTCAATCGGGATCGCCAAGAGGCTCCCCCGGATCACTTGAGACCCCCGCTGGCCCCAGAGACTGAGCTGCTGGGAGATGAAGGCATCCTGTTCGATGCGCGCATCGATCTGCTTTGGCCCGTAGACCAGCTTCGCCTTGGGAAAGTCCAGGGCGATAAGCTTGCCGTAATTGGGTGGATCGCTCCGCGCCGCCAGCCACGCCCGCATGTTGTCCCTCTTATTAGGGGTGAAAGGGAGAAGGAGAATGAATTCTTCTTTCTTTTCCCCTGGAAGGCGCATGATCGTGTAGTAGGGTTCCATCTCCCGCTCCTGCCCGTTCACGGCCTTGCGCGGAATGCTCAGCAGGTCTTCCTTATTATAGAAGACCTGGGAATCCTGCATGTGATAGGTGGCGTACATGCGCGCCTGGACTGCAAAGAGATCCTGAGGATAGCGGATGTGAGCCCGGAGATCTTCTGGCATCGCCTCCAAGGGTTGAAGCAGGCCCGGAAAGACCTTGGCGTAAGCCAGGATGATCGGATCCTCTGGGCTGCTAAGATAAAATCTCACCGTTCCGTCATAGGCGTCCACAACGGCCTTGACTGAGTTGCGAATGTAGTTTCCTAATCTTCCGGTCGGTTCGGAGTACGGGTAGCGATTCGAGGTTGTATATCCGTCTATGATCCAGAAGAGACGGCCCTCTTGGCCAATGACCAGATAGGAGTCCCGATCAAAGGTAATGAAAGGGGCGATTTTCTTCACCCGCTCCTGGATCCGGCGGTGATAAAGGATGCGGCTTTCTCTGGTAATATCGTTGGAGAGGGCGATCCTCAGCGTTGCATAGCGGGCCGAAAAGAGTAACTTGCGCCACAAAGAGCTAACGGGAACACCTCCCTTGCCCTGGTAATTGGTATAGACATTTTGATCTCCTGCGGGATAGTCCAGCTCCTGGGCCTTGGTCCTTACAAAGACGTAGTCATTGGCTAGCTCCCCATAATAGATTTCCGGACGGGTGACTTTAAGCGGGCCAGTTGAGACCGGCGGGATGTCCTTGATAAAGAACTCCGGCAAACCCTCCGGTGTGACCTGATTGACGGGCCCGAAAACCACTCCATAGCCATGGGTATAAGTGAGGTGCTCGTTGATCCAGATGCGGCTTGGCAGATGCTGGTGGGAAAGCTCTCGCGCCGAAAGCATGACCTGGCGGTAGGTGCCATCGATCAGGTAGCGGTCATTGTCAACATCAACGAATTTGTAATAGGTGCGGATCTCCTGGAGCTGGGCATAGGTCGCCAGGAGCGGACGATGCTCCCAGAGCCGGATGTTCTTAATGGTGAGGTCGTTGCGCCTGAGATCAGCAGCGGTGAGCTGCTCCTCGGCGGGGAACTCTTTGCTCTCGATTTTATCCAAGCCGTAGGCACGCCGGGTAAACTCGATGTTGCGCTTGATGAAGGGCCGCTCTGCTTCGATCTCATTAGGCACCACCCGAAAGCGCTGTAAAAAGGACGGATAGAGATTCAACCCCACGATATGGACCAAGACCAAGGCCCCCAGACCGCTCAGAACGTAGGCAAACCCAGGGCGATAGATCTGAAGGAGGCAGAGTCCGGCCCCGATCACGGATAGGAAAGTCAGAAGCCGCAGGGCTGGCAGGCCGGCATAGACGTCTGCATAGCTCGCGCCGAAGGCCGCGCCCCTGGGTGAGTAAAGAAGCTCAAAGGTGTCCAGGTAATAGCCTGCAGCCTTAATCAGAAGAAAGATGGCGACCAGGGAAAGCAGGTGGGCCCTGGCCCGCTTGGTGAGAAATAGCCCTCGTTGTGTGTATTGGACCCCCCGGTAAAGGAGATAGGTGAAGGAAGTTGCCAAGACCGTAAGTCCCAGCGTGAAAGTAAGCCAGTTGTAGAGGGCGGTCAGGGCTGGCAGACGAAAGACATAGAAGCCGATGTCCCGACCGAAGAGAGGATCCTCAAGCCCAAAAGGAACCGAGTTCAAAAAAAGGACCAGAGACTCCCAATGGCTGGCTGCCTGCGGGGCAGCAAAGAAACCAAGTACGATGGCAACCGGTAGGAGCAAACGCTGGAGGAGCGGATCGATAAGCTCAGGACTGGGTAACTCAATGGCACTCTCCTCATCCACAACACGAATTCCCTTGGGCGCTCGGGCCGCCAGCTTGATATTAAAATAGACCAGCAAGAAAAATAGCCCCCCAAAAACCAGTCCCAAGATAAGCTTGAAAGTGAGGGTGGTGGTGAAAACCTGGGAGAAGCCGACTTCCTGAAACCAGAGCCAGTCAGTGTAGAGAGAGATCGCCTGGCCGAAAAATACAATGAGAAACAAGAGAGCGAAGAAAAGTAGCCCTGTTAATCCTCTCATCTTACCTCCTCTATTGGTCAAGCGCTGAAGTCCACTCAGCGGGATGCTATAGAAGTCAAGTAAGGAAAGCAACCAACGCTCAGGAAAATAGCTTTAGGCAGCTTTTCTCTTCTTTCCTGCACGTTTCCCTTTGCTTAAAATGAGACGTTTTCTTTCTTCGAGGGGTGTCCCTATCTGCTTTACCTTCCACCGCTCCAAACCGCTTTTGAGTCTCTCCGGGTCAAGGCCTAAGGTCTCACAGATATTGCTGAAGGAGAAAACATCGTCATCGTTTGAGTTGATCCATTCTTCTGCTTCCAGAAACAGCTTCTCATTGGTTCTGGATGGCTTGAAAAAGTATCCTTGAAAACAGGCAATCCCATCCTCCAGGACCGCAAGC
>JACPAM010000061.1 GCA_016180805.1 Deltaproteobacteria bacterium
AAGGAAGGTTATTCTGTAATTTTTCCTGGAGGGATTTCAGTTGCGTAATAACAGGACGACAAAGGGTAACAACCGCAGGCCGAACGCTTTAGCGATCCTAGAAGACGCCCAAAAGCTTGCAACAGAAGGTAATGTCAACAAAGCCCTAAGTTTACTACGCAAGGCGCTGTCCATTACCAAAAAAACCGGGGACAGAAAAGCTCAGTCCCTGATCCATTCGGAGTTAGGCCTCTGCTATCAGGAAAAGGGTCAAACAAACCAAGCACTCAAAGAGTTGGAGAAGGCCTTTCAAGTTACACCCCAGTCTTCTACGTGCCTTCTCATGTTGGGGACGGTTTATTTAGAAAGAGGTGACTTAGAAGGCGCAGGTCGGTATTTAATCCGGGCCTTGGCGCTAGCGGAGAAAGAATACCGGAAAGGGCGCTTTGCGAAGGATCCTTCCAACTTGCTCAACGCCTGCATCCTTCTCTCCAGGGCGTCTCGCAATTTAGCAACAGAGAGCCTCCAATTCGGCCTGAAGAAGTTTCCTAATCATCCACTGCTCAAACAGGAGCTCGAGGCTCTCACGGGCACCTGAGCTTGCGCACCCCAGGGAGCGCTCACATAAACGACGCTATTAATCGATTTTATTATTCAAGCCTCGCCTTGATTCCTTAGGTGGGTTTCCAGAGCCCTGAGATCTTTAGCATCAAGACTCAGAGACGGAAAGGAAAGCTGGTTACAACTAGTTCTGTAAACTTTGATCGCCTGTAAGGGTCGGCAGCGATAAGGCTTGCCCGCTGCAGTTCGGTTTTGAAAAACAGGCCGTCATACTGCTGTTTGATTAAGGGGTGTGCAGCATTGCTGACAATTACAGAGACTTTCTCCCTGGCAAGCTCCTGAGCTAGCGTAGCCAATCTGAGCTCATCCGATTGATGAAACAGTTTTGAGTTATATTTGATGAACCCATTATTTAAGTGGGTAGTAATGTAAGGCGGGTCGAAATACACCAGATCGCCAGGCTTAGCGTCTTGAACGCCTTCTTCAAAATCACAACACCTCAACCGAACTCGCTTAAGTAACCGGCTACCAAGAATCCGTTCCTCTGGGTTGAATATCTCACTGATGCGATCTAGCTGACCCATGGGGACATGATTTATGCCAATTTTTTCGTAATATCTTCTATCAACGTCCGCTTATCGATCTTCTCTGACTTGGTGAGGGGCATGGAATCGATGAATTCTGTCCTCTCTGGGAGCTGCAACACGGAGGCTCCTTGGTCCTTCAAAAACGAAATAATTCCCTCGAAAGTGAGCGTCACCCCGGCTTTGGATTGGATATAAGCGCAAACCCTTTCGCCCATCACCGGGTCCGGCATGGGAACCACAGCTGCCATCTCGACATCTGGATGATCCATGATGAGTCTTTCGATCTCGGTGGCGCTGATGCTTTCCCCGCCGCGGTTGATCATTTCCTTGATCCGGCCCGTCAATGTGATATTTCCAGAGGCATCGATCTTGGCCACATCGCCGGTTCTGAAAAACCCTTCCTGGTCGATCACCTTTTCGTTTTCCTCTGGTGCCCTGTAGTAGCCTGAAAAGACACCCGGACCTTTGACGAGAAGCTCTCCGGCTGTGTCGGGTGGCAGGGCATTTCCCTGGGAGTCAACAACCTTATAGGTATCGTAAGGGCAAGTGGGTCTTCCTACGGTATGATGGGTGATTTCAACGTCGTCGGCAATCCTTGTCATCGTGCTCTGGCCTTCGGTTCCGCCGTAGGCATTGAAATAGTGACAGCCGACCTTTTCCATGACCTCCTTGATCAGATCAGGCGTGCTCGCGCCGCCACCGCAGTGCATTTTTTTTAATGAGCGCAAATCGTAATCCTTGAGACGGTCAAAATGTGCCAATCTGCGTGCCAGCGTGGGGACCCAAACCACGGCGGTCACTCTTTCACGTTCGATAGCTTGGCAGATGGCTTGCGGCTCCGTGCTGTCCAGCAACACCGATTTTCCGTAAGTGAAGATGGTTCCGCACAGGCCTTTGGTGAAGGTCAGGTCGTGTGCGATGGGGCCGGCGAGGAGACAGATATCGTGGTGCCCCAGCTCCCAGGCCAGGGCTGCGTACTCTACATTGCAAATGAGATCATTATGGGTGCGCGCAACGACCTTGGGTAATCCTGTGGTGCCACCCGTAGGTCCCATGTGAGCGACCTGCGTGGGGTCAGGCCTTCTTTCGGCAAGAAGGTGAAGTTGATCCTCCGCCAGCTCGGCATCATCAATGAGGGCCTCAAGGCGCGGATAGTTGTCGGTGGTCTTCCCCCTCACGAGGATGACGTGGCGAAGTTGCCGGTTTTCCCTCAGCACATTCTCTATGACGGGCAGGTAATCGGTCTTGCGGAATCTTTCAGGCACAATCCATGAAGTAGCTCCCGTAAGTTTGAGAAGATGGTTGATCTCGTACTGGCGGTATCTATCGATAAGGGGGATTGTGATCGCCCCGATCTTTTGCAGGGCGAAATAGGCGTAGGCAAACTCGTTCCAGTTCGGCAGTTGCACTAAAACGCGCTCCTGGGGCTTGATACCGAGTTGCATCATGCCGATGGCCAATCGGTTCGCCGTTTTCCTGAATTGCGAGTACGTCAAGCGACTCGAGGTGTCAACCAGGGCTTCATGGTCAGGGTAAACATCGGCCGCCTTGTCGAGGATATCGCCAAGTGTCAGCCCGGCCCACCAGCGGAGCTTAGTGTACTTCTCGGCGTCTTCTTTTCTGTGCGGTATGAAACCTTCCACAACGCCTGGCATTCGCGTGCGCGTCCCCGAATCTTATTTTCGGCGTGAAAAGTACTCGGTAACGGGATGATCTGTCAACCGCGGATCGCCTGTTGGCTTCCCGCGTCTTGACTTCTTCTTCACCCCCCTGTTACCGTGCCCGCATTATTCCAATCTTGCAAGCTACAATCCTCTGAAGCGGGAAAGGAGGGGGATTATGCGCAGCGTTTCGGCTTTGACTCTTTTTCTCTTTCTAAGCGGATCCCTGCTGGTACGCTCCGACCATGCTTCAGCTCAGAGCTCGTTGATAAAGACCCGGCTTGCCATTCCCGTATCGGCCATGAGCCAGCTTCCGATCCTGGTGGCCAAGGAAAAGGGGATCTTTTCGCGCGAAGGGCTCGAGGTGGAGATTATCGAGATTAGGGCCGCTCTGGCAATTCCTGCCCTCACCAGCGGTCAGATCGATTTTTCCACAACCGCCGAGACCACGATCCGCCGGGCGGTTTCCGGCCTCCCCTTGAAGGCCCTGGGCTTCATGGGGATCCGGCCTTCCCTGGTGCTCATGTCCAGGCCCGAGACGAGGTCAGTAGCTGATCTCAAGGGAGGGAAGATCGCCGTGACCTCGCTCCGCGCCACCACTGACTTCGTAGCCCGGGACATTGTGCGCCATTTCGGCTTGAACCCTGAAAAGGACATTGTCTCGATGGCCGTGGGGAGCGGTCAGAACAAACTCGCGGCCCTGAAGAGCGGCGCTGTGGAGGCGGCCATCGTTACGTTGCCGGAAGACATCATTGGCGAAAAGATGGGCCTTAAGAAGCTTGCGTTTGCCTGGGACTACGTGGAGGGGCTGCAGGCTGGCCTGGCCGCGACGGACAAGAAAATCAGAGAAGAGCGAGATACCGTTTTGCGCATGGCCCGCGCATTCGTCAAAGCCCTCTCGCTGGTTCGTCAGGATCGGGAAAGCACCGTGGCCCTTGTCGTGAGACTATACAAATTAAACCGCAATGAAGCGGATAGCAGTCTCGACCAGATGGTTAAGACGTTCAGCCCTGACGGGGAAGCCCCGGAGCACCTGATCCGCCAGCTCATCGAGGAAGTGAAGCTGGAGCAGAAAATCAACCGCGAGATTGCGCTGTCACAGGTCGTCGATTTTTCCTTCATCCGCCAGGCGCGCAGTCAATAGGGGAAAAGAAGGGTCGCGGCTCTTATCTGACGAGCTTATCCAGGATCGTGGTGTCGTAAAAATCTTTGGGCTGAGCCTTTCCCGCCTCGGGACGCACGGTAGATGCCAAGAAGTCCAAAATGCCCCGAACACCCGCGTCGGAGACCCTGAGATCCTTGGTAAAGCCCGGGGGATTCGTCTCGAAGTCGTAGGTTTTCTGGAGCAAATCCGGATCGGATTGCTTCGTGTATTTCATCATCACGTGCATGGCGAGCTTCGGGTCCTCATACCAGCGTAGGTTCGCTTGCCGCAGGGCTCTGAGCAAGCGCAGCCACGTATCCGCCCGGGGCCGGATTTGATCTCTCTGAACCACGACGCCTGTGTTCTGGTAGGGCTTATCGTACGTGTCCACCAGGCGGGAAAACCCTGTCGCATCCGCCCTGAAGCTGAAAGGAGGAGCTAGCGTGACGCCCGCGATCTGGCGCGACTGCAATGCCGGCCATAGCACTATTGATCCTCCTAAGGCCACAGGCTGTACGTCTGTGACCTTTAACCCCATCTTGGCCAGTGCAACCCGCGCTCCGTAGTCTGTGGGCGTTCCCGGCCGATCTGTACCCACAATCTTCCCCCGAAGTTCGGCGGGGCTTCGGATATCCGGCTGCGCGTGAAAGGAGAAGATCATCTTGTTGTGCAGTCCCGCAATAAAGGTGACCTTAGCCCCGCCCAGGACAGCCGGTATGACAGCGGGCGCGGAGATGACCAGGGCATCCACCTCGCCTGAGACGACGGTGGCCATAGCGGCTTTCGAATCAACGAGCACAAGTTTTGCCTCCAGTCCCTCACGCTCGTATGCCCCGATCTCGGCCGCGATCCAGATCGGGGCCATGGTGGTCACCGGGGCGGCATACGCAATACGTATCGTTTGTAGTTGTTCCCCCCGGCGCTCCGCAGATTGCGCTTGGCCAAAGAGTGAGAGGACGACAAGCCAAGAAACGCTCCAGATCACCAACACGACTCGACCCATGATTCCGTCCCTCCCTTATCTTGCGTCTTATCCCTCTGTGTGACAACCAATTCCTAATCGGCGAACAGCGGAGAGCCTCCGATGATGATAAATTCCGCTCGAGCTGCCTTTCAGATGATCGTCTATCAGTCGTTACCGATGCGGCTCCAAGTAGGAGAAATCGAAGAGCTGACCTACAGGGATTTCTCGCGCCACACCTTCGGCCTGGCGAAAATCACGGATCGTCTGGGCCGCCAGGCCTGTGTCAATCCGCCCATCGGGCGTCTCGGCCCTCTGGTGGTAGTCGTACAGTTCCGACAGTAAACGTTCGTCCTCTAGCTTGAGGAACCGCCCGAGAATGGGCAGGACAGCGCTCTTATTTTCCCTGGCGAAGACGCGCGCGCGGCTCAGTGCTCGGAGCACGCGCCTGACCTGATCCGGATTGCGCTCGAGCTGGTCCCGCATCGCAACCACGCCCGTGCTTGGAATGCGGATGTAGGCACCAGCAAAGCCTAGATTCTTTAGTCCCTCACGATAGGCGAGAAAATTTTGCGGAGGACTAAGTAATCCGGCAGAGATGCGCCCTGTCTTTAGAGCTACAAGCATCTCTGTCTGACCGCCCACTATCAGTAAAGTTACCTGTGCGGGATCGACCCCCGACTGCTTTATCATCTGGCGTGTGGCTACATCGATGACTCCGCCGCGCGAAGATATCCCTACCAACCGCCCCTTGAGGTCCGCAACCGAATTTATCTCACGAGTCCCCACTAGGTCGAAGAGAGCCCGGTCCACGAAGCACATAACCACGCGCACATCAATGCCGCGTACAGCAGCCACAACCGCAGAGCCAATTGTGGTGGCATAATCGAGGCCTCCGCTCAGTAGCACCTTGATGTTAAGGGCCGCCGGCATGAGGATCAACTCGACGTTTAGCCCCTCTTGCTGGAAATAGCCACGTTCTTTTGCAACCGCCAGGGGCATCATCGTCACAGTAAGCGACGGAATCCCGATCTTGACATTCTCAGCAGTCACACTGGAAACAGCCAGGAACACAAAGAGGAGGGCGAGTCCTGAAACCGTCACCGCAAAGGTCCGCATGTCTCCTACCCTCCTCATCAGCTTTTGGCGGCGCGCTGGCGCTCGAGCATGGCCAGCAGGTCAGGGACGCGTTCCACTCCCAAGATCGTAGTCACCACAGGGAAAGGTTCTCCGAAGGGGCGAGTGGCATCGATTCCCATGCCACAGGTGGTTCCGATTTCCTCCGCCGCTGGGTCCAAGTTGCCGCCGAGCAAGTGGGGGAAAATGATGACATCCCGCTCAGTCCGGCAGCGGGTAGCTACGGCCCACATCACGTGCTCGATGTTGAAGGGATCAATATCTTCGTCCACCACAATCACGAGCTTGTTCTGAACCGTTCCGAACATGTGGGCGATGACATTCCGAGCCTCGTATTTCGCGTGCTGTTTCATGGCGATGACGGCTATCAAGCCGCCCGCGCCGGCCCCCGGAAAATGAACAGCCTTGACCCCGGGAAAGCGGCCCTTCAGGTCCGTGTAGTAACTAGCATCGATAGCGAACTGCTTGAGTACGTGATGCTCCGTAGTGGGCACGCCGGTAAGCACGGTTTGGTAAATAGGGTCCCGCCGATGAGTGACGGCAGTAACCTCGATCACTTGCTTGGGTGTAGCCGGAGTCTGATAGCCGGTGACCTCGCCAAAGGGTCCCTCGATTTCCCGGACATGGGCTGGGATGCGACCCTCAATAATGATCTCCGAGGTGGCAGGCACTTGCAGATTCACCGTGCGGCACTTGACCACCTCCACGGCTTGACCGCGCAGCGCTCCTGCCAGGGCAAGCTCATCGACTCCGTACGAAGCCTTCCACTGGTTAACCAGGGGTATAACCGGATCACATCCAATTGCTATTGCCACCTCCAGGGCCTCGTTTCGGGCCTCGGCCTTGGCCTGCTGGATAGCGAGCTGTCCGTGAGCTTGGATGCCGAGACGGCTTTTGCCTTTTAACTGGAGGCGGCGTATGGCGGCATTCGTCGCCCCACTATCTGGATCATTGGCGATAACCATTCCCAGTGTGATGTACGGGCCGCCGTCACCGACTGCGAAAGTAGGTATCGGGAGCCGCATGAGGTCTACCTCAGGCCCGCTGAACACCACTTCCTGGCAAACGCCTCGCTCCACGGCCTTAGTGGGTAGCGGATTCGCCATCGCCCGAACGAACTTCTCCGGTGCCTCGTCTTGGCTAGTTTCTAAGGCCATGAGGACGCGCCTGCGGTGGGCGAAGATGCCTCCTGCCACCGGCATATCGAAGCCTTTTACCTTCTCGAAGAACAGAGCGGGGCCAGCGGTGTCCGAGGTCTTGCGGATATAGGCAGCAATCTCTTCTTTGGGATTTACCTCGTCGCGGATATAGAGAAGATCGCCGCGCTCGTCTAGATGGTTGAGGAATTGACGCAAATCGCTGAATGGCATACCTGCTACTAAAGCCTCTCCGCTGCCGCCAGGACGGCTTCGACGATTTTCACATAACCGGTGCACCGGCAGAGGTTGCCAATGAGGCCCCACCTTACCTCGTGCTCTGTAGGGTGGGGGTTCTCACTCAGCAACGCCTTAGCCGCCAATATCATGCCTGGGGTGCAGTAGCCACACTGGATGGCTCCACGCTGGATAAAAGCCTCCTGGAGAGGGTGAAGCTTGCCCTTCTCGGCTAGTCCTTCGATAGTGAGAATTTTCTGGCCCGAGGCCCTGACCGCCAGCACTGAGCAGGCATGGACGGCCTGGCCGTTTAGAAGGACGGTGCACGCCCCGCAGATGCTATCCTCGCAGCCCCGCCGAGTTCCAGTGAGGCCTATGTCATCCCGCAGGACATCGAGCAGGAGCCGGTTGGGGGACACCTCGAGCTTATGGCTCTCGCCGTTGACTTGAAGGGAAATGGACTGTTTCATGATCATAGATGGCCTCGAAAGCTCCTCAGGGGCCGAGTTATCAGGCCACGGCCGATGGACTAAGCTCCCTCGGGAAGCGCGCTCTCGGCTGCGGCCGATGGGTTTGTGCCATGAGTCGTGCTGTTTGTAATCGGACGTCCGCAGCCTCGCTCGCGCTCCCCTCGGTCGCG
>JACPAM010000062.1 GCA_016180805.1 Deltaproteobacteria bacterium
AGCTCATTCACGTGAACGATAAGACACACCTTGGTTTTTAAATCGAGCGTCGGTATCGACTCGCAGATACAGAGAGTCCGAGTCAAGTAGCAAATCGGACATGGGGCTTTTGTGTTCTCCCGAGTCAGTTTAAGTTTCCTTTGACTTTCCGGTTTCCAAGACGTAGCCGCGGTGGCAGATCGCCAGCGCCATGGCGGCGTTTTACTCGACGAGCAGCACCGTCACGCCCTTTTCATTGATCTGCCTGTAGCTCCCCTTTTCCACGCCAGCTATGTATCATGTTTCCGGAATTCCGGAAACAGGGAAATGTTAGTATCTCTGTCGTCGCCCTCGTTCCGGAAGTCTTACTATGCTAAAATTTTAGACCATGGCTCTCAATATCGTTTCACCTGCAAAAGAGAAATCGCTCTTGAGGCGTATGCAGGCCTTCGGTGTTCGGGAACAGGACATCGAGGAACAATTTGTCCGCTCTTCGGGAGCCGGAGGTCAGAAGGTCAACAAGGCTTCCACCTGCGTTGTCCTTCACCATCGGCCCACGGGCATTCGGGTGAAGTGCCAAAGAGAGCGCTCGCAGGCTCTCAATCGTTTTTTGGCGCGAAGAATCCTGCTGGACAAGATCGAAGCGAAGATTAGAGGAGCCGAGTCCGCGGAACAGCAGGAGATAGCCAGGATTCGCCGGCAGAAAAGAAAGCGTTCACGGCGCGCCAAGCTTAAGCTCCTCGCCGATAAGCGCCACCAGGCGGAAAAGAAATCTTCACGGGCCACCGTGCGGCCTGATCACGACGATTGAAATCTCACGGGCTCAGAATGAGGGGCAGGATAACGGTCTGCCCTATCCTGCCTGCGACAGGGGCTCTTATTTGGCGAGCCGATCCAGGATCGTGGTGTCGTAGAAATCTTTGGGCGAAGCCTTTGCCGCCTCCGGTCGAACGGTCGATGCCAAAAAGTCCATGATGCCTTGAACACCTGCGTCGGAAACCTTGAGATCCTTGGTAAAGCCCGGGGGGTTGGTCTCGAAGTCGTAGGTTTTCTGCAACACCTCCGGATCAGACTGCTTCGTGTATTTCATCATCACGAACATGGCGAGCTTCGGGTCCTCATACCAGCGTAGGTTCGCTTGCCGCAGGGCTCTGAGCAAGCGCAGCCATGTATCCGCCCGGGGCCGGATTTGATCTCTCTGAACCACGACGCCAGTGTTCTGGTAGGGCCTGTCGTAGGTGTCCACCAGGCGGGAATACCTTGCCGTATCTGCGCTAAAGCTGAAAGGAGGAGCTAACGCGGCGCCTGCCACTTGGCGCGACTGCAATGCTGGCCACAGGAGCTCCGTTCCGCCTAACGGCAAAGGCTGCACGTCTGCGAGCTTTAACCCCATCTTCGCCAGGGCAACCCGGGCTGCGTAGTCTCCCGGCGTTCCCGGCCGATTTATGCCCACAATCTTCCCCCGAAGCTGGGCGGGGCTTCGGATGTCCGGCTGTGCATGAAAGGAGAAGATCATCTTGCTGTGCAATCCCGCAATAAAGGCGACCCTAGCCCCGCTTAGGACGGCCGGTATTACAGACGGCGCAGAGATCACCACGGCGTCCACCTCGCCTGCCACGAGGGCAGCGATGCCGATTTTTGCCTCAATGTAAACAATTCTTGCATCCAGCCCCTCACGCTGGTATGCACCGGTCTCCGCCGCGATCCAGATAGGGGCCATGGTGGTCACCGGAGCCACGTACGCAATACGGACCGTCTGTGCCTGCTCCCCTCGGCGCTCCGCGGATTGCGCGTCGCCAAAAGCTGATACGAATAGAAGCCAAGCAGTGCTCCAGATCACGAACGCGAATCGAGCCATGGTTCTGTTCCCCCCTCCCTTTTTTGCCTCTCATGCCGCTGCGCGAAAACCGTGTCAATCGGAAATAGCGTGCGGGTACGGATTACCTTCGTTGCCCAAGGAGGCAATCAGCCTTCCGTGTCCCGGGATGTCCTCTTTGATGGGGCGACATGCCCGATTCTTGCTCTCCAACCGATCACTTTAGGAGCCCCTACTTGGCGAGCCGATCCAGGATCATGGTGTCGTAGAATTCTTTGGGCTGAGCCTTTGCCGCCTCCGGTCGAACGGTCGAGGCTAAAAAGTCTAGCATGCCCTGAAGCCCGGCATCGGAGACCCTCAGGTCTTTGGTAAAGCCCGGGGGATTGGTCTCGAAGTCGTAGGTTTTCTGGAGCAAATCCGGATCGGATTGCTTCGTGTATTTCATCATCACGAACATGGCGAGTTTCGGGTCCTCATACCAGCGTAGATTCGCTTGCCGCAGGGCTCTGAGCAAGCGCAGCCATGTATCCGCCCGGGGCCGGATTTGATCTATCCGAACCATGACGCCTGTGTTCTGGTAGGGCCTGTCGTAGGTGTCCACCAGGCGGGAATACCCTTCCGTATCTGCCCTGAAGCTGAAAGGAGGAGCCAGTGTGACGCCGGCGACCTGGCGCGATTTCAACGCCGGCCACAGGACTACCGACCCTCCTAGGGACAAGGGCTGCACGTCTGCGACCTTTAGGCCCATCTTCTCCAGCGCAACCCGCGTTCCGTAGTCTGTGGGCGTTCCCGGTCGATCAGTGCCCACAATCTTACCCCGAAGCTGGGCGGGGCTTCGGATATCCGGCTGCGCGTGAAGGGAAAAGATCATCTTGTTGTGCAGTCCGGCAATAAAGGTGACCTTAGCCCCGCTAAGGACAGCCGGTATTAGACCCGGCGCGGACATCGTCACGGCATCCACCTCGCCGGCCACGAGGGCAGCCACGGCGACTTTTGCAGGGCAGCCACGGCGACTTTTGCCTCTAGGTATATAATTTTTGCATCGAGCCCCTCGCGCTCGTATCCCCCGGTCTCCGCTGCGATCCAGATAGGGGCCATAGTAGTCACCGGAGCCACATACGCAATGCGGATCGTCTGCGGCTGTTCTCCCCGCCGCTCGGCGGCTTGCACATCACTGAAGATCGATAAGAACAGAAGCGAAGCGATGCTCGAGGTGATCAACGCGAATGGTCCCATGATTCCGTTCCTCCCGCCATTTTTGTTGTTGGCGTCGAAAGTACCCGATAATCATCTCTCATGTCAATGAGAAGTTCGCGACTGGGCTCACGCCATCCCTTCCAGAAGAGCCATGCGAAGGAGTTCGATCGCGTTGAGGGTCATCCGGGCGCGGTCTTGCTGGCTCTTTCCGGCGACGTTGTGCTTGTGGTTTTTGAAGCTTTTGCCGTCGGTAACGGCGATAAAAGTTTGTCCTCGAGCCAGGTTCACGGTTGTGTCCTCGGGGTCGGGGACGGCGTGGAGGGCGAGACCGAAGTCACTTCCCGCCTGCTCCCGCACGGCCCAGGCAAGCTCGTCGGTCAACGCTGCAGGGTCTTGAAAGAGCTGGTCGAAGCGCTCCGGTTGGCGGGAGCGGGCCAGAAGCCGGCGCAGCGACGGCAGGCTTTTGCTGATGAAGCCCTCAACGAAATGCTCAGAGCTTGCCTGCTGGAGCCGCTCAGCGAGCAGGCCGCCGGTGAGGTCTTCGAAAACGGCGACGGTCTTGTTCCGCTCACGCAAGAGTCTTCCGACAACATCTTCGATCGTCTCGTTGTCGGCGGCAAAGATGTGGCGGCCAAGAAGCTGGCGCACCTCCGCTTCCACTGGCGCGATGAGCTTCATGGCTTCTGCCAAATTTGCCGCCTTGGCCGCGATCCGAACGTCGACCTGTCCAGGATGAGCCAGGACGCCCACCGTTGGATTACTCAGCTTCTCGATCAGGTGGCCAATGCGGTCATCCACGCTGCTCTCCCCCAGGCCGGCCACCTTGAGGACTCTATAGGTAATGACTTCGGCGAGCTCAAATTTTTTCCTGAGATACGGTTCGGTTTCATGCTCGAAGAGCCATTTGAGCTCGAACGGCACGCCGGGAAGCACGAAGATGACGCCCCGGGGATCTTCCACGATAAACGAAGGCGCGGTGCCGTTGGGGTTCTCGACCGGGATGGCGCCTTGGGGAATGTAGGCTTGGCGGTCGTTATTGGGCGTCATGATCAAGCCGCGGCGGCGAAACCGCTGCTCGATCTGTTCCAGCAGATGAGGGTCGAGGACCAATGCTCGTCCCGTGACCTCGGCGACAACTTCGCGTGTCAGGTCGTCCTTGGTGGGACCGAGCCCGCCGCTCGTGATGACGATGTCGGAGCGCTCCAGCGCCCGCGTGATGACCTCTCTCATGCGCCCGGGGTTGTCCCCGACAACCGTTTTGTAAAACAGGTTGACACCGAGGGAGGTCAGCCGCTCGGCCATCCAGGCCGAGTTGGTGTCCACGATCTGGCCTAAGAGCAGCTCGGACCCAATGGCGACGATCTCCGCATTCGGCATCTGCTTGGTCCTCTCAGCCTGAGAGCAATGAGCGGTTTTACTATTTTCTAATCCGTGCCGACCCAACCGGCAGCCGATATGTCGATCACCTGGTTATCCGGGCCAACGCATTTGATTTCATAATAGGAGTGTGGGTTCGAGGGATCCGTAAGAGTGACCTCTACGCGGTCGGTAGCCGTCTTTCCTCCTAACTGCTTTACCTTGAAGAGAGTTTTGTCGACATCTTCCACCTGAAAACCCAAGTGGTCGATGCCAATCTTGCCCGTGTCTCCGTCTCCCTCGGTGTTGCATTTCAGGATAGCAAGATTGATATGGCCGTCGGAGAGATAGATCCCATTGCGGCCCACGCCAACTTGCTTCAGATCGAAAGCCTGTTGGTAGAAAGCCGCTGTCTTCTCGGGATCTTCGGTCCTTATCGCAATATGCTTTATTCTGGCCATGGCTCCTCCCGCCGAAAGGGCTTAAAGACGCGTAGGGAACAACGCCAATACAGTTTCGTGATGTGCCCAGTTTATTCTGGCCGGCCAATCTGTCAAGGGCTACCTCCTTCGCTTTCTTTTGTGTTATGAAGGGTGCAACGATGCTTGTTCTATCGGAAAAAGAAATCCAAAGCCTCATTCACGTCGAAGAGCTGATTCCGGTTCTGGAACAAGCCCACATCCAGTTCTCCACCGGCAAGGCCGTGATGCCGGTCAGGCAGGTGGTGCCGTTGCCGCAAATCAAAGGGCGCATCACCAGCATGCCCGCTTATCTCGGCGAATCCAACGCCTTGGGGATGAAGGTGGTGACCTACTTCCCGGAAAATCCCAAGCTCGGTGTGCCGATGATTCTTGCCACCGTTTTCCTGTACAGCACAGAGACTGGAAAGCTTCTGGCCGTGATGGATGGGACCTACATCACCTCGATTCGGACCGCATGCGTATCGGCCATTGCGACAAGGGCGCTGGCCAATCCGGAGACTCCGACCCTTGGTATTCTCGGGGCCGGAGTGCAGGCTAGGGCGCATATCCGGGCGCTGTGCAGGGTAAGAAAAATTCGGGAGATAAAGGTTTACGACCTGGTGGAAAAAAGCGTCCGGAGTTTAAAAGAGGAAGTGGAGCCGGAGGTGGGGATCGAAATCGAGCCTGCGAAAACTGCTGAAGAGGTGGTTCGCGATGTCGATCTGCTTGTGACCGTAACGACGGCCAAGGAGCCGATCCTGAGCGCCGATTGGCTTAGGCCCGGGGCGCATATCAACGCTGTGGGTTCCCATCGTCCCGATCTCAGGGAGATCGATGCCGCGACTTTCAAGCGGGCAAGGGTAGTGGTCGATTCGCGCGAAGCGATCATGGCAGAGTGCGGAGATATCCTTCTCGCCATTAAAGAGGGAGTGATCACAGAGAATCACATCTATGCCGAGATCGGCGAAATCCTTGCGGGCAGAAAGGCGGGGAGAACAGCAGCCAACGAGATTACGGTCTACAAAGCTGTCGGTATCGCCATTCAGGATGTGGCCACGGCCCGGCTGGTTTATGAGAAAGCCATGGAGCGCAAAGCCGGCACCACTGTAGAAATATAATTCGGGATCTCTCAAAGCCCAGCCCTTTGCTGTGGGAGCATGGAATCGCTGCCGCTTTAGAGAGCATCGCTGCCCACGCTGCACAAGGTACTAGGCCAGGAGGTGGATGGTGAAGAGCCTAAGGCTGGAGATGGTGGGGCTAATGGGCGCGGACGGGCGCTTGCCCGATGTGGACCACTTCGACATCGCATCCCTCCGGCAGAGGCAATGGGACTGGGACCGGGTGGTGAAAGGGACGCATCCCACGAACTGTTGGTACAGCAAGTGCTGCAATTTCAACCTCTACGCCAAAGACGGCATGGTCCTTCGAGAGGAAGTCGCCGGAAACTATCCCCCGCGAGGCGAAGCTCCGGATTTCAATCCGCGAGGCTGCCAGAAGGGTGCCTGCTACGTCCACCGGATGTACGATCCCACCCGAGTCAAGTATCCCCTGAAAAGGATGGGGCCGAGAGGCACGGCAAGGTGGCAGCGGGTGAGCTGGGAGCAGGCCCTGGACGAGATCGCCGAGTTCCTTCTAGACGTGCTGGTCCGCGACGGCCCGGACGGCGTGCACGAGGGGCGAGGGAGCCAGTGGTCGAGGAGCAACACGTTTGCCGCAAGCAGCTTCTTCGATGTCCTGGACGTCTCTCGCATCGATGTCAGCAGCGAAGAAGGCGATGATCACCAGGGCGCCGCCGTTACCTTCGGCAAAGCCGTCTTCGCCCAGTCGGCGGATAACTGGTTCTACGCGGATCTGATCCTGGTTTGGGGGGCCAACCCGGCATATACGCACATACCCAACTTTCACTTCGTGGCCGAGGCTCGCTACAACGGAACGAAGGTTGTTTCTATCTCACCCGACTACAACGCCTCGTCCATCCACGCGGATCTGTGGGTGCCCATCCGCGTCGGGACGGATGCCGCCCTGGCTCTCTCCATCGCTCAGGTGATCCTCGAAGAGAAGCTCTACCGCGCGCCTTTCATTCAGGAGCAGACGGATCTTCCGCTTCTGGTCAGAGAAGACAACCGCAAATTCCTTCGGGAGAGCGATCTGCGGCGCGGAGGGAGAGAGGACTGTCTCTACCTCTACGACCTGAAAAGCCGGCAAATCCGGGAGGCGCCCTCGAAAAGCCTAGGCTTGAATGGCGTAGAGCCGACCCTGGAAGGAGCGTATGAGGTTCAAACGCTCCAAGGGCCGGTGAACGCGCGGCCCGTCTTTGCTCTCCTCAAGGAACAACTTAAGAAAGCATGCACCCCCGAGCAGGCCGCGACTATCACCGGGGTCTCTCCCGCAGTGATCCGCCGGCTCGCCCGGGAGATCGCCTCGGCCCGAGGGGTGGTAAACGTGGACACCGCTGTGTGGGGGAAGTTCTATCACGGCGATCTCATGGAAAGGGCCATCATTTTGGTGGTCGCCTTGTGCGGACATCTCGGAAGGAAAGGTGCGGCCTACAGCGCCTTCGCCAGTATCGCGCCGGACACCAGCCTGGGAGCGTTCCAACGGCTGGGAAGCCAGACCATGTTGAACATCGCCGGCGCCGATCCGCGCTATTCCCAGTGGCGGGAGCAGGGATATACGGACGAGATGATCCTCTCGGAGTTTGTGCGGGAGGGCTTTGCGCAAAAGAGCATGGTGCCCAGCTCACTTATCTACCTGGTGCACGGCGGGATTTTGAAGGAGCTCGACCGCCACAACAACTGGGACCCTTTGCTTGAGCGCCCGCTCCATGAGTATACCGAGGAGTCAAACCGTAAAGGCTGGTACCATTTGCCCGACCCTGATCGGCCTCCCCGCATGGTCTTCGTCCACGGGGGCAACTTGTTCCGGAGGGTCCGCTCAAGCCATCGGCTGCTAGAGAACTTTCTCCCCAAGATCGAGCTTCTGGTCACGCTGGATATCCGGATGAGCACCACGGCCCTCTATTCCGATTTCGTCTTGCCCGCCGCCAGCTACTACGAGACGGACTCCATCCCGTGGCTTGCCGTCCCCCTTGCCCCATATCTCAACATCTCCCGGAAAGCGGCCGAACCCCTATACGAGTCCAAGAGTGAATGGGAAATCTATTGTCGCCTGGCCCAGAGACTCCAGGAGAAGGCCGAGGAAAGGGGAATCGCTACGTACCGTGATCGCCAGGGGCGCGAACGACGCTTCGACCGGGTGCTCGAGCAATTGACCTCGGGCGGCCTCTACGATCTCAACGACGACGAGGCCATCGCCCGTGACGCTTTCTTGAACACGGACAACGTCGAGAAGCTGGACTGGGAAGTGTTCAAGGAGAGGGGAATTGCCGAGTTCACCGGCCCGGGACGGCATGTTCGCTCCATCAACAATGCCTGCGACGTTAATTTGGGGGAGCCTTTCGTACCGCTGACCTGGCACACCGATCGGAAGGAGCCGTATCCGACCTTGACGCGCCGAATCCAGTTCTACATCGACCACGACTGGTACCTGGAATTGGGCGAAGCCCTTCCCGTCCACAAAGATTCGCCGCCGGCCGGGGGAGATTACCCGCTGCATCTGAGCGGAGGGCATGCCCGGTGGAGCATCCACTCCAACTGGGTGGACAACGCCCTGCTCTTGCAGCTTCAGCGAGGAGAGCCGGCAGCGCTTCTGAACCCCCAGGACGCGGCCCAGAGGGGTATTCGGGACAGCGACCGCGTTGAAGTCTACAACGACGTGGGCCGCTTCCAGATCCGAGCGCTTCTATCCTCGGCGGTTAGGCCGGGCGAAGCGATCATCTACCACGCCTGGGACAACTTCCAATTCTCCGGCTGGAAGCACTTCAAGAACGTCATGGCCTCCCCTGTGAACCCCCTGGAGTTTGCGGGAGGGTATTTCCATTTGCGTCCTCTGGCGCTCACCCTGGCGCCTGGGATGAGTGATCGCGATACGCGGGTCGAGATACGGCTGATCGGCCCGTGACGAAGCGGGCTTGGGAAACGGAAGAGCTAGGTCAGGGCAGCAGCAGTGATATCGGTTCGGTCGCGGAATTCCGGAGCGAAAAAGATTTGAAGTCCTAGGGAGAAACTGAGATGGCTACGCAGGCAACTTATCCTGTCGAGGAGCGCATCGTCCAAACGCTCCGTCACTTGGGTATCGAGCAGGCCCATTTTGCGGCCTCTATGCCTCGAGACTGGGGAGGTCTTGTCATCACCCACCCGGAAGTCGTGTCATCCCTCACGCTCGTTTGCCCCATGGGCGTAAACCTCGATGCGCTTCGCGCCAACACGCCCAGGCTCTTAGTTGTCACCGGGGACCAGGGGCGACCGGCTCAGGAGGCGCGACAAATCGTGGGGGATCTGCCGGGAGCTACGCTGATAACTCTCCGTAACTACTTCAGTCCGCCGTGGGCAGATGTGATCGCGGATCGGACGCCGGATGTTGGCTCCGCGCTGATGGACTTCGTTGCGCGCATCGACCAGGGGCGGATGGGGAGAGCAGGGGTGCTCTCGGAAGGCGAGGGAGAGCTCGCAGACATTTCCTATAGCGTTCGGGGGTCGGGGCCTCCCCTGGTGTTGCTTCCGCTCGCGCTCGCTCCTTCGCAGTGGCAACCGCTGCTGGCGACGCTGAGTAGACGTTATTGCACGATCACTCTTGGCGGCCCGGCCTTAGGCATGGTCGCTCACTTAGAAGCTCGCGCCCAATCGGGGTACCTGCGGGTAGTGCAACAGTTGATTGAGGAGGCGCGCCTGCGCCCTGGGGAGGCGGTGCTCGAAGTGGGTTGCGGGTCAGGGGCTCTCGTTCGCTGGCTGGCCCGGCACACGGGTGGCGCCAACCGCATCGTCGGCGCGGACATCAACCGCTATCTCTTGCGCGAGGCGGCGGCCCTGGCCAGGAAGGAGGGTGTCGAGGGCGCGATCGAGTTGCGGGAAGGCAACGCGGAAGCTCTGCCCTTTCCGGATAACCACTTCGATGTCACCATGGCGTGCACCGTGGCGGAGGAAGGTGATGCGGATCGGATGCTGGCTGAATTTGTGCGCGTGACCAGGCCCGGCGGACGAGTCGCAGTCATGGTGCGGTCCATCGACATGCCGTGGTGGGTGAACCTTCCGCTACGGGCCGAGCTTAAATCAAAGGTAGAGGGCCGGGGCCGGTTGGGTGGAAACGTTCAGGAGCAGGGATGCGCCGATGCCAGTCTGTACCGGCGTTTTTACCAAGCGGTGCTGACGCAGGTGAAAATGTTACCACAGTTGGCAATCTGTGCGGGGGGAGAGAGGCTGGAATATGTGAAGGAGCGTATCGTCACCGGCCTTAAGTCCGAAGAGGCGGGGGAGTGGCGGGAAGCGGTAGCCCGGGCTGACGCAGAGGGGACCTTCTTTATCGCCGAGCCCTTCCACTGCGCCGTAGGGACAAAGCCGTGAGCGGTGCTCGATGAATGCGTCGTTCCACACCATGGGTGAAATTAGAAACTACGTCGCCGGCGTAGCTCAGCATTTTAAATCCGCGCTCGGCCCTATCATGGTTGACTTCTATGAAATGGGAAGCCTTGCTCATGGAGGCTTCAGTCCAACCTACAGCGATCTTGACGTGGGGTTGATTTTAAACTGCCCGGATGCGCCAGAGGGCATGGAGGGGCTCATCTCCGAAGCCAAGGGATTGCACCCTGTCTATGGAAAGCGGCTATCGGTTTTTTGGGGAAATCCCGAATATAGCTGGGGCCGCCTGCCGGTACTGGATCGCCTCGATCTGCTCGATCATGGAGTGCCGCTATTGAACGGGCATAAAGCCAACTTCAAAAGACCCGACAAAGACGACATCCATCGCGCGCTCCTTGAGAGCGTTGAAAAGAGCTGGAAGTCAAAAACAGCGGAGCTTGGT
>JACPAM010000063.1 GCA_016180805.1 Deltaproteobacteria bacterium
CACATGCGCGACAGCTTCAACATTTCTAGCCGCACTATGTAGGGAGTTGCCGCGATGTCGGCGAGCGAGAAGTCGGGCCCGGCGAGCCACGGGCCCCGCCCGCTCGACTCCTGAATCCATTTGAGCAGCTTCTCGAAGCTCTTGGTCGCCTCCTTGCCCATCGGAGAGTTGAGGCCTTCTTCCACCCCGGCGCGCTTGTATTCTGAATGGCGCTGCAGCGGGGCCCTGGCGAGCTGGGCGTCGCGCTGCTCCTTAGAGAGGCTGGCGAGCGGCCCGCGGTTGGCCGTGGCAAAGGTGAAGACGATGCAGGCAGCATGGATGTATTCGTCCATCAGTTTCGTGAACATATGCGCCCGCGCCCGGTCAAGCGGATGGCGCGGCATGAGGGGCGGTGTGGGGAAGGTGTCGTCAAGGTAATGCATGATGACCGTGGATTCGACGATGACGTTACCGTCGTGGATGAGCGTCGGTACCACGCCGTTCGGGTTGAGCTTGAGATAGGCGGGGTCGAGTTGATCGCCGTTCAAGGCCATCACGTGGCTTTCCCATTCCAGCCCTTTTTCCGCCAAAGTCAGTCGCGCCTTTTGGGCGCAGACCGATGTAAACCCGTGATAGAGTTCGAGCATGGCTTTCTCCTTGTCTAACCTAACCCTCCATGACCTCGCGGATCGCGACGGTCCGCCCGGTTTCGGCAGAGCGGATCGCGGCGTAAACGACCGCCAGAGCCGCCGTGGCTTCGGGCCCGCCTACTTCGGGTTGTTTTTTGCTGCGAATGCACTGGGCGAACTCCTCAAGCTCCTCGCGGAACATATCGCCTTGACCCAGGGCAATGGGCTTGTGCTCGGAGGAGCCGCGGTACTGGATTTCAAGCCGGCTGTGCTGATCGACAACTTCGGAACGATGCCAGAAGTTGAAATCCACGGTAAAAAAAAGGTTCGCGTCCATGCCGTAGACGTAGGTGTAGAAGGTTCCCTGGGATGCCCAATTGGAGCCGACATAGCAGAGCTGCCCGCTTTCCATCTCGAGGAGCGTCATGGTTACGTCCTCGATCTCTGCCGGCGTATAGAGCCGTTTTGTCATGGCGGTTACCGCGCGCACCGGGCCGAAAAGGTAGTGGAGCGTATCGGCATGGTGGACCGCGAGCTGGATCAACGGGCCGCCGGGGCTCTTATCCTTATACCAGCGCCATTTGTCCGGGGTCAGCTCGAGGCTCCGGTCGTTGGAAAAATTGCACTCGGCCATGACGAGCTTGCCGACGGCGCCCTGATCGATGATCTCTTTGATCTTGCGGCTTCCTTTAAGGCGCCGGGCGCTGTGCCCGACGGCGAGCACAACTCCGGCCTCGCGGCAGCCACGGTCGATTTTTAGCGCGTCCGCGATCGTATGGGCGATCGGTTTATCGACGTAGACGTGTTTTCCCTTTTCCGCGGCTTCCAGGACTGGAGCAGTGTGGGCATCGTTCGGAGTGGTGATGAGAACTCCTTCGACTTCCGGGTCGTCGGTTAGCTCGGCATAGTTTTTGGCGGCGCGGCAGCCGTATTGGTGGGAAAAAGCCTCGCGGTTTTTCTCCGAGCGGCTGTAGCAGCTTACGATTTTGAGCTGCTCGCTCCGTCCGACTGCCTCAGCAAGGGTCTTGGCCCATCGCCCGAGGCCGACGCAAGCTACCCGGACGGGTTGGTCAGCCATTCCCGTCCAACTCCTTGAAGGTCTCTAAGATATAGCTCGCCGAGGCTTGAGCGACCTTGTCCAAGAACTCCCGCGCCTTCTCCGGCGTAGCCTTGCCCGGCTCGCCGTACCAGCCTGTGGGAGCTAGCTCACGGATGTCCTTGAGGAAAGGATAAGCGGCGCGGCCGCGCCTGAGGCTGTCGATTCTTCGGGCCCGCTCCGGTGGTGAGGGGTTGGTGGCCCGCTCCAGATGGACCAGGGAAGAATCGTACGCGAGGATGGGAAGGACCTCGATCTCCCCGCCGTGCGTCAAGCCGCACTCCTTCCCAAAGAGCTCGTGGGCGATATAGCACGCCTGGACCACCAGCACGCGCGCCGGGTGGCGCTGCTGAACCGAGACCGCAGCAAGGTTCATGGCCGAAGTGTTTCCCTCGTGCCAGTTGAGAAAGACGATTTTTTTTGCGCCATGGCGCACCACGCTCTCGCAGATATCTTCGACCACGGCGATGAAGGTCTGGGGTTTGAGGCTCAACGTGCCGGCGAATGACATGTGGAAGGGCGTCACCCCAATCGGGCAGAACGGCAAAAGCAGGCCATCCACCTTTTCCGCTACTTTTTTTCCGATCGCGAGCGAAGCGAGATAGTCGGTGCCGCAGGGCAGGTGGGGGCCGTGCTGTTCCACGCTCCCCATCGGCAGGATCACCAGACCGCTGCGCTTAAGAATGGCCTCGGCCTCGGGCTGGGTCATCTTGAGCAAAGACTCCCTCATGGCGCGTGCGCTCCTCTCTCCGCGCCTTCTTCGGCAAGCTCGCGCGCGATCAGCTCCTCCAGCTCTTCCTCGTAGCGCAGAAACGGCTCGGAGAGCCTTGACCGGGGACGCGGCAGTTTGACTTCGATAATCGCACGTACCTTGGAGGGACGCCGGCTCAGGACCACGATGCGATCGGAGAGAAAGACCGCCTCGCGCACGCTGTGGGTGACAAAGAGGATTGTCTTTTTGGTTTGCGCCCAGATGTCCACGAGCATCTGCTGCAGGCTGGTACGTGTCTGGGCGTCGAGCGCGCCGAACGGTTCATCCATCAAGAGAAGTTCCGGGGAGTAGGCCAGGGCCCGGGCGATCCCCACCCGCTGCTTCATCCCGCCGGAGAGGCGATGCGGATAGATTTTCTCAAACTCTTCGAGCTTCACCATCTTGAGGTAGTGCCTGACGATGCGATCGTGCTCCCCGGCCGGGATACCCTTATTTTTCAAGCCGAAGCAAATGTTGTTGCGCACGGTGAGCCACGGGAACAGGGCAAACTCTTGAAACACGACGCCCCGGTCCAGGCCGGGCCCGTTGATCGGAGTGCCGTCGAGCACGACCTCGCCGGAGGTCTTGTCGTAAAGGCCCGCCAGGATCATGAGCAGGGTCGACTTGCCGCAGCCGCTCGGGCCGATGAGAGTCACGAGTTCGCCTTCGTTCACTTCCAGGCCGACGTTGTCGATCGCGGTGATCGAGGAAAACTTGCCGAAGCCCTCGTCGATGGTAAAGACCTTGCTGAGATCGCGCACGATGAGCTTGGGGCGGGCCATGGCTATCCTCGCTACGCTCGGAATCTCAGATCCCAAATTACAGATCTCAGGTTTGCAATTTGAAATTTGCCATTTGAGATCCCGAAGGATTCGCCCACGACCTCCAGCCTCGCCCCTTCGGCTCTCATAGCTCTCGCAGCATGCCCCAACGCTGCACGGTGAAGATTTCCAACGATCGTAGCGCCACGCGCTCCAAAAGAAAGCCGAGGACGCCGATGACGATGACTCCCGCGTACATGACGTCGGAGGCTAAGAAGGCGCGGGCTTCGAAGATGCGAAAGCCAATCCCTGTCCCGATCGAGGCAAGCATTTCGCCGGCGACCAGGATGCGCCAGGCGCGCGAGAATCCCTGGCGGTAACCGGTGATGATCGCGGGAAGAGCGGCGGGGATGAGTACTTTGTAGAACAACCGATAGCCGTCCGCCCCGAGCGCCCGGCCGGCGTTGATCAGGGAGGCATCGACGCTTTTCACCCCGCCCCAGGTGTTGAGCATGATGCTGAGACTTGCCTCGAAGGCGAGGGTAAAGACGATGGCCTTTTCGGTGAGGCCGAACCACAGGATGACGATGGGAAAAATCGCGATGCCGGGGATGGCGAGGAAGAAGTTCAGCGGCGGGATGATGATCTTTTCCGCCCAGCGGCTGGTTCCCATGAGCAGGCCGCAGGCGGTGCCCACGATCATGGCAAAGAACACGCTCGATAAGAGCCGCGCCAGGGAGTGCAGGACGTCGCGCAGGAAGATCCCCTCCAGCGTGAGCTCCCACATCTTGGCGAAGATCTCCGTGATCGTAGGGAAAAGGGCAGGGTGAATGATCTCGAGCCGCGCCACAACTTCCCATAGGATCAGGACGAAAGCCAGAGGGATGAAGTTATCGAGAAAGGCGCTGAGATAATAGCTCGGGGCTGCACGGCTCCGGGCTTGCGGCTCCCCGCCCTCGCGGGAAATGGTTGCTTCGGTTGCCCGCGCCATCGGTGGCTACTTTGGCTGCGCCTTTTCCGCGAAGCGGTTGTCGATGACCGACCGAATATTGGGGACGGATTTCATTCTTCCCTCTTCGTAGAAGACACGCGCGATCTCCTCGGTGTCCTTGATGTCGACATCGCCGATCGCCAGGCGATCGTATTTCGTGAGATAGACATCCTTCCTCACGTCATCGAGCTTGAGCGAGATTCCCCTCATCTTCTTCATCGATTCCTGCATGATCCGGGCCACGTCGTCCGGATTTTCCCGGATGTACTTGAGCGACTGGGCCCAGGCGTTGACGACCTTTTGGACGACTTCGGGCTTCTGCTCGATCAGCTTGGATGAGGTGATGAGGAAGAAGGGGTACGGGGAGTTCGCCGGTCCGGCAAGGGCATCCGGGCCGAGCAGGACCCGACCGATCCCTTTGGCAACCATTCGGGAGGGAGAAGGCTCCCAGGTTACCGCCGCATCAACCGAGCCCGATTCCATGGCCGCCGGGATGAGGGGATTGTTGGTATTTTTGACGGTGAAGTCTTTGGTCGAAAGGCTGCGCGTCTTCAGGTAGCGCGCCCAGACCGCGTAGGTTCCGGTGGCGAGCTGGACGCCGATGTTTTTCCCCTTCAGGTCCGCCATGCTCTTGGTCGTCTCATCCTTCCGGGACACGACCACGCTGCCGGTAAAGCCATAGGCGTTTAATGCAATGGCTTTCACCGGGAGCTTCTTGCTCGCCATGGCCATGATCCGGGACGTGGAGGCGACGCCGAAATCGGTCGAGCCACCCACGAGGGCTTCCAGTACCTCGGTCGCGGTTCCCTCGCTCGCATGCTTGACATCCAAACCCTGGGCGGCAAGGTAGCCCTTTTCAATCGCCACCACGGCGATCGCGGCGTACATGTTTTCCGAATAGGTGATATGGATCTGCGGCCTTTGCTGCGCGAAAGACGCCGACGCGTGGAACGCGGCGACGAAGAGAACGCCGAGAATCAAAGCCGTGAGATTTTTCGGTTTCATGATCGCACTCCTTTCTTAGGGTAAATGCCGAAGGCGAGAAACGCCTAACGCTTGATCAGCTTCACCGCCTTTTCGGCAAAGCTGTTGTCTACATGCTGCTTTAGGTCGGGCAATTTTTTTAGCCGCTTCATCTCATATTGGATCTTGGCGCTCTCCATCGTATCCTCGATGTCCTCCGCGCTGACCACTACGCGGTCATAGTTCGTGCCATCGAGGAGTTTCTTTACCGTTTCCCTCGAGAGCTTGGTTCCTTCACGGGCGAAGAAGGCCTGCATGATCTCCGCGACCTCGCTTTTGTTTCGATGAATGTAATCGAGCGACCTCGCCCAGCCGTTGACGAATTTCTGCATCATGTCCGGTTTTCGCTTGATGGTGTCCGCTGTGGTCATCACAAAGAAGGGGTAAGTCACCTTAATCGGGTCGGCGATCTCCTTGGGGGTCAGGATCGGCCTGCCCAGCCCTTTCTCGATGATCAGGGTTGCGAAGGGATCCCACGCGACGGCGCCATCGATGCCCCCGGCTTCAAAGGCCGCCGGAATCTGCTCGGTCTCGATGTTCTTGATCGTGAAATCCTTCTCTGTAATCCCTTGGCGGCGGAGGTAGCGGAGCCAGACCGTGTGCGTGCCCGAGCCGACCTGGACGGCTAACGTTTTGCCCTTGAGGTCCGGTAAGGACTTCGTGGTCTTATCCTTGGCGGGAACCAAGACGTAGCCAGCAAACCCCCATGAGCTCAGCGCGACAACCCTGATGGGGAGGTCGCGCGCGAGGGCCTGGACGGGCCGGACATTAGCCCCGACGGCAAAGTCGGTCGAGCCCCCGATCAGGGCTTGAAGCGCGATCTGCCCCGAAGATTCCGGGCTGGCGTTCACGATCAGCCCCTCGCTATCGAAAAAGCCCATCTCGACTCCGACCACCGAGGTCGTGGCGTAGATGCTGCCCGAATAGTTCAGGCGGGCGAGCGCTTTTTTACCCTGCGCCTGGCTCTCGTCATATCCGAGACCGAGAAAAACGAAAACCGCGATCAGGGAAAGGAGCCGCTTTGGTTTCATGACTCTCCTCCTTCTGCTGGCCTCTCTTTTTCGCTACCTCCGGGTGCGTCGGGGTAATCTTTAGGCACGGCGAGCCCTAAAGCTGCCTATCTAGCCTAGAACTTCGCAGTTTACAAGATTGCGGGGAACTCCCCCCGTGCAGGACCGGCTCTTACTTCAAGCCCTCTCTCTTCGCCATGTCGACGGCTGTGTTCTTGTCCCTTTCGATCATGGCCTGAAACTCAGCCGGCGGGACATATTGGACCACGCCTCCGGTTTTTTCGATCCTGGCGATGAAATCGTTGGATTGGATCACTTTCGCGGCTGCAGCCACGAGAGTATCGATGACGGGCTTCGGGGTGCCTGCCGCCACAAAGCAGCCGGCCCAACTATCCAGGTAATCTCCCTTGATGCCCAACTCAGAAGTCGTAAGAGTGTTAGGAAGCGCCTTCATCTTGTTGCGGCCCATGAGCGCCAGGGTCCTCAGCTTGCCCGCCTTTTCATGGGGAAGAAAAGCGATCGCAGTGCCGATGAGAAAATCGACGTGCCCACCCAGGACCGCCGGAACAGTCTCTCCCCCCCCTTTGAAAGGCACATGTTTGATCTTGATGGCGGCATTCTGGGCAAAGATCTGGGCATTAAAGTGACTGCCCGTGCCGGTTCCTGCCGTGCCAAAGGATAATTTGCCCGGGTTCTTTCTGGCAGCACCGATCAGGTCTTGAAGGGTCTTGTAGGGCGATTCTACCCGCACGGTGATGCCGTCGGGCGCGGATGTGATCAAGGCCACGGGGTAGAAATCTCTGTTGGTGTCGTACGCGACATCTTTGAGGATGACCGGCGCCAAAACCATCCCTCCCAACGTGTTGACCAGAAGGTTATAGCCATCCTTCGGGGACCTGAGCATACCGGTGGCGGCAACACTGCCAGCCGCGCCGCCTTTATTGATCGGGGCAATGGGAACATTGAGCACCCTCGACATCTCATCGGCGAAAATCCTGCCCGTGATATCGGCGAAGCCGCCGGCGGGAAAGGCGATCACCAGTTCCATCGGCCGCGAAGGATACTTTTCCTGCGCCCAGGCCGAGGGAATCAACGGATATAGAAAGATTCCCAGGGCCAAACTCAACGCAGAGAGAATCCTTTTGTGTGACAGAGCCATTTTTCCCCTCCTTTTCGAATCAGAAGCCAAAGATTCCTTTGGGAAGCCTGATTCCCAACCAGAGCTCAAACACCGCAAAGCTCCCGAGCGCCGCCGCGATTGCGACCCCGAGGACGCGAGGCCAAGTTGTCTCTTCGCTCAACCGCAAGAGAAAGCCCAGGAGCACAAACGTGGTAACAACGAAGCCGAGCCTTTCTAAGAAAAGCGCATAGAAAACGAGAGACGCCAGAACCAGAGACACCGTGACCCAATTGGTTCGCTGAATCTCCTTGGCCCCGACAGATAGCCCTCGGAAAGAGTCGGCCACAAGCATGATCGACAAAAGCGTCAGGATCAGTCCGGACCAAAAAAAGATGAAGCCGGGGCCCGGGTCGGTGGCGCTGCCGATGCCGAGCCGGCTTGCTCCATAACATACGAGGAGTCCCAAGGCAAACCAGAAGAGACTGTTCCAGAATTCCAGTGTCATTCTAATACAGACTACTTAACTCGTGTTACGTTTCCTCAGGGGGCAAGCCTTCCGGCCGCAGCCGATAGACTAGGCTCCCTCGGGAAGCCCGCTCTCGGCTGCGGCCGATGGG
>JACPAM010000027.1 GCA_016180805.1 Deltaproteobacteria bacterium
TCCCTTCGCGCTCACGATCCCGGCGGTCACGGTGTGGTCCAGGCCGAAAGGGTTGCCGATGGCCATCACCCACTCGCCCACCTCCAGCTTGTCCGAGTCACCGAGCAGTGCAGAGGGTAAACGGTTTCGCGTGTCGATCTTGATCACCGCGATGTCGGTTTTCTGGTCTCTGCCGACCACCTTGGCTTCGACCTCCCGCTCATCGGCGAGCTTCACCACGATCTTTTGCGCGTTCTCCACCACGTGATTGTTGGTGAGAATCAATCCGTCGCGATCGATAATGAAACCCGAGCCGAGGCTCTTCTGTCGCTGCGGGCCGCGCGGCGGCGGACCACCGAAGAACCGGTGCCAAAACTCGCTAAACGGATCCTCCTCCCCAAACGGACTGCCGAAGCCTTGGAAGCCCTCCGTCACCTGTGTGGTGGCGATGTTCACCACGACCGGACTGAGCGCCTTCGCCAACCCTACAAAATCGGGCAATCCTTGCGCTGGAGGAACGGTACGGATCTCCGATCCCCCTGTTTGACCCGCCAGCCGAACGTTGGCGAAGTGGTCGCCGGATAGCCAGCCCAGGCTCCCGCTCAACCCCAGCCCGACCAGAGCCGAGACGACGCCTACGACGACCAAATCCTTAAAGGTTACTCTTTTAGCCCACATCCCCTTCTCTTCCATGCCATACCTCTATTTCTTCTTCACCGCCTCGACGTACCTCATACGCAGGTCATAGAGCACGTCCTCCATGAGTTTCTCTTCTCCCTGATCCAAGTTCCCCCGGGTTTTCTCCCGCAAAATCCCGATGATGTCGATCATCTGCTTGGCGACCGGCAGAGCGCTCTCCACCTGGCCGCTGAGCGGATTGGGGATTTCGCCTAAGTGCATCAGCGCCTGCGTGCTGAGACCGATCACGAAGGTAGAGAAACTGATCTCCGGAAGGTCCTCGCCGGCCCCTCCTTCTTTGCCGCTGGTCTTGTCTCCACCGCGCTCGTCCGCTCGGGTTATCCCCGCCCCCACCTCTCCCGCCTTTCCCTCCCTCGGCTCTCCCGCTTCAGGGGAAAAACGGCGGCGGTCTTGCACCCTAAAACCCTTCTCTGCTCCCTTTTCTCCCTCTCCGGCCATAGGATCTCCCAATCTGGGGCCGTGACGAGGAGAACGCTCCCCGGGACACGTCCCGAATCATTCTCCGCTCCGCGCTAAAAAAACTCGACCTGGCCGACCCAATCAGGCGTCGAGGCCCTGTGACCTCTGCAAACGAATCGAGGGCAACCTTTGAAAAGCTTCAGGAAGGAATCTCCCGCCTGTAAACCTTCAACAGATCCAAGCGTAACAGCGTAACTCAGCACGCTCCTCAAGCGCTATCGCTGCGCTAGACACGCAAAAGTTTAAATTACTTACAAAAAAGATTAAACTCTGAACCCCGCCTTGTCAAGGATGCAAGTCCGGTCGGTGAATCGGCGCGCAGCAGACCCTCCAACGTGGCGATGACTTTGTCGGGGCCGAGGTCGGTTAAGCACATACGGTGCGCGCAAACTTTCCGGTCGTGATCGGAGCACGGTGAACACGCCACGTGCTGCCTTGCGACGATGACGCGTCTTCCCCGCGGCGCCCACTGGACCGGGTCGCTCGGGCCGAACAGAGCGGCGGCGGGGATTCCGACAGCCGCTGCCAAATGGGTGAGACCGCTGTCGTTGCCGAGGTAGAGATCGCATCGGCTGAGCAAAGCCGCGACTTTTCCCAAGCTCTCGTTGCGGACCACCAGCGAGCTTCGACAGAGACTCTCCGCTTCCGATCTCGCTGTCTCCGCGGGTCCCAGAAACGTCAGGACTTGACCGCGAATGCTTTCTTTCCACCACCGGGCCACGGCGCTGAAAAACTCCGCTGGCCAATTCTTCGCTTTCGACCCGCTCCCCGGACCGAGCGCGAGCACCCTGCCATCGGCAAGGTCATGCATTCGCCAAAAACGCACGCTCCATTCCAGCGCATCGCCTCGCAGGACAATGCGCGCCAAGGGTTGTGGCAAAGGGCTCTCGCCGAGACAGGAGAGGTAGTACTCCGTCATGTGCTGCCGCCATTCGCGCGGCCGAAACGGAAAGCTTTTCAGCCTGCCGTTGGTCAGACTCGAGAGGTTAGCGACGAAAGCCGGCTGGCCACTTGCCATCCACGAGTAGACGTGCGCATAAGGGAGAAAAAATTCCCGCAGCTCGGCGTCACGGCCTGCGCCCGTGGTGAAAAGGCGCGAGATTTCACGGGACTCCAAGGAGCGAGTCCTTATCCTTGAAGGGAGAATCTCGGCGTACTCCGAGTGCGCGAACAGATCCGCGTCCCGCCCGGCCGCGAGCCGCTCGAGCGCCGGCAGGAAGCAGAGAAAATCTCCCAGGGCTCCGGGAAAAATGACCAGAATCCTCTCGGAGCCGACCGGAGAAGCCGTTGGGAAACCGGATTCAATTGACATTCACGCGGCGAAAATATAGCATACGCCTGATCTCTTTACGATCCTGCCTGACCATATATAAAGGAACCGCTCGAACCGTGGCGAAACGAAACGGCGCTCGCTCCATCCTGAACCTGATCGGTTCCACTCCTGTCGTCAAAATACGAAATTTGGCCGGTCCCCATGATGCCGAAGTATGGGCGAAACTGGAGTCGTTCAATCCCGGGGGCTCCGTCAAGGATCGAATTTGTCTGAGCATGATCGAGGCCGCGGAGCGCGACGGGAAGTTGAAGCCCGGCGCGACCATCGTGGAGCCGACCAGCGGGAACACAGGGATTGGCCTGGCGCTCGTCGCCGCGGTAAAGGGGTACCGCTTGATTCTGACGATGCCGGACACCATGAGCGAGGAGCGGCGAAGCCTACTCGCCGCCTACGGCGCCAGTCTGATCCTCACGCCGGACACGAAAGGCATGGGCGGGGCTATCCGCAAAGCCGAAGAGCTCGTGCTCGAGCATCCGGAGTATTTCATGCCGCAGCAGTTCAACAACCCCGCAAACCCCGAAATCCATCGGCGCACCACGGCCGTGGAGCTGCTCCAACAGTTTCCGAGAGTCGACGCGTTCGTGGCGGGGGTCGGAACGGGAGGGACCATCACGGGCGTCGGCGAGGTGCTGAAGGACAAGATGAAAGGGGCCCGGGTCTACGCGGTGGAACCGGCGGCGTCGCCCGTCATATCCGGAGGAGAGCCGGGATACCACAAGATTCAAGGGATCGGCGCAGGCTTCATCCCCGCAGTGCTGAACACCCAGATTTACGACGAGGTCATCACCGTCAGCGATGAGGACGCCGCCCTCTGGACAAGGCGATTGGCGTTGGAAGAAGGCATCCTGGTAGGGATCTCCTCGGGTGCCGCGTGTTACGCTGCCCTGAAGGTCGCCAAGGAAATGGGCCGGGGCCATGTTGTCGTGGCGGTCTTCCCCGACAAAGGGGAGCACTATCTCAGCACGGAGATTTTCAGCGATCGCCGATGGACACCAAGCTCGAAGGATTGAAAGAAACCCTGCGGGAAACCGACGGGGTCGTGGTAGCGTTCTCGGGTGGCGTGGATTCTACCTTCCTCCTTAAAGTCACCCATTCGGTGCTCGGCGATCGTGCGGTTGCGCTCACCGCCTCGTCGCCCACGGCGCCACCGGGAGAGCTCGAGGCGGCTCAGGAACTGGCTCGCCAGATTGGGTGCCGCCACATCATCCTGGACTCGCACGAATTGGAAAACCCGGCGTTCGCCCGCAATCCGGTCAATCGCTGCTACTTTTGCAAGGATGAACTCTACCGGATCTGCCGCAGCGAGGCCGAACGCCTGGGATTCTCCACGGTCGTCGATGGCACGAACTTGGACGACCTTAAGGATCACCGTCCCGGCCTCAAAGCGGCCAAGGAATGGCGGGTCCGTCATCCGTTGGTCGAAGCGCGACTAACCAAAGCGGACATCCGGCAATTCAGCCGGGAGCTGAATCTGCCGACCTGGGACAAGCCGGCCATTGCCTGCCTCTCTTCCCGTTTTCCCTATGGGGTTGCCATCAACATGGACAGACTGGAAAAGATCGCGGCGTGTGAGCGCTTTCTGAGGGAGCTCAACTTCCGGCAGTTTCGCGTCCGGTATCACGGCGAACTGGTGCGGATCGAGGTCGCCCCGTCGGAAATAGAGCGGCTCTTCGACGCGGCCACTAGAGCGGCGATCGTCGAGCGATGCCAGCAGGCGGGTTTCAGCTTCGTTACCCTCGACCTTCAAGGGTATCGGACCGGCAGCATGAACGAGCCCTTGCGCCACAAACCCTCCTGAGCACCCAATCCCTAGCCTGGATTCCTTCGAAAGCCTGCCGGGGCCCGAGTCTTCGGGCCGCGGCCGATAGACTAAGCTCCCTCGGGAAGCGCGCTCTCGGCTGCGGCCGATGGGTTCGTGCCATGAGTCGTGCCGTTTGTAATCGGACGTCCGCAGCCTCGCTCGCGCAGGCTCGGTCTACGGTACGTTGTGACTTTTCCTGCCTTCATGAATAATAGGCCCTAGGCATGCTTTTGGCTTAGCAGCGCTTCGGCAAATAAGAGATCCTCTGGAAACGTGATCTTAATGTTAGTCCGTTCCCCTTCAAGAACCACGACCGGCTTTCCCAGCCGCTCTACCAACGCGGCGTCGTCGGTGGCCTCAGCATCTTCGTCGACCGTGCTTCGGTGAGCTTCGAGGGCGACCTCGACGCGAAAAGCTTGCGGGGTTTGAATCTCCCAGAGGGTTTCTCGATCCAGGGTCTCGCGAACGCGCCGATCCGCGGGCACGATCTTGATCGTATTCCGCGCCGGGACGCCGACCACGGCGGCTCCTTCCGCCAGCGCCGCCGCCACACAGCGATCGATTAGCCCGGAGGACACCAGCGGGCGGGCCCCATCATGGATGACCACAACCTGGCAATCCGCATCGAGGCGCGCCAACCCCTGCCGCACGGAATCCTGCCTCCTCGGCCCGCCCGATTGAAATACGCATTCCAGACCGTGAAGTTGGGGAGCGTTGCGGACAATCTCCTGACACTTCGAGAGATCCTCCTCGGCCGCAACCACGATCACCCGCCGCACGGTTCGGGACTGGGCGAAACGGCCGAGAGTGTGAAGAATAAGGGGAGAGCCTGCGAGAATCACAAAGGGCTTACGAACCTCCCCGCCCATCCTTCTCCCCTCGCCGGCCGCAACCACCACGGCGTTCACTTGCATGAGCCGATTGCCTTATCGAGTAAAATAAAGGCCGAGAGAGTCTCCCCTCTCGGCCTCTGGGAAGCGCGCGTTTCGACAACGCCACTAGTGGGTGAAGATATGGCGCAGCTCCTCCATGATCTTTTCCTCCGAGTGGGAGCGAGCGATGGAAAGCTCTTTGACCAGGAGGTTTTTCGCCGTATCCAGCATCTTGCGTTCCCCAAACGAGAGCTCCTTATCCCCTTTGAGAACGAACAAATCCCGCAGCACCGTAGCAATCTCGAGAATGGATCCGGTTTTGATCTTTTCCGTGTATTCGCGATACCGCCGATTCCAGGTCTGCTGGTCCGCCTCCACTTTCTTCTGGCGTAAAATTTTATAGACTTTGGTGACCATTTGCCGATCGATGATTTTTCTTAGACCCACGGATTGCACATTGTCGATAGGGACCAAAATCTTCATGTCGCTATCGAGAATACGCAGCATATAATACCTTGTTTCCGTCCCGGAGATGATTTGCGTCCGGATCGCCTCGATCTGTCCCACCCCGTGGGCGGGGTAGACGACCTTCTCGCCAACCTTAAACATATATGCCTCCTGTCGTTGTATTGCCGCCATCACCGCTGTCGGCGGCGGAAGTTGCGCGTTTGAAATGGTTCGAAGGCGAAGCGTCTTTAATGACAAAAACCGAAGGCGGGATGAATGGAATGGGAGGTGAAGATAACCGGCAACTTGGGACGAGCACGATCCCTCCTGTGCGTAAGCACCCGGCAAAAAAATTAGCGGCCGTAAACTTCAGACCGCCATTTCAAAGCCCCTTTACCATAGCGCATCGGACCGGGCTTAGTCAAGGGCACAAAGCCAAAAAACAATACGGAAGAAATTTAGCAGGATGTGAGTAATATCTAACGCATAACTTAAGATTTTTCCAGCGCTCTCGCTGATGCCAGGGGAGGACTTACCGGCGAATCTCCAGGGCCATGATTACCGCATCTTCACCGTCATCGGAATAATAGCCTCTACGGATTCCCTGGGAAACAAAGCCTACAGACTGGTACAGGCGCTGCGCCGCCTCATTGGACCTGCGCACCTCGAGCGTTATTCGACTCCGCCCTTCGTGCTTTGCCTCGTCAATGACGGCCAGCAGGAGGGAGCGGCCAATTCCCTGCCGGCGATGGGCCGGATCGACCGCCAAATTGTGGATATCGATTTCGCTCGGAAGGAGCCAATAGATAACGTAGCCTACGGGCTTGCCCTCGATCATCGCGAGCAGAGAGCGAGCGCATGGAACCCGCAACTCCTGGAGAAAAAAACGCGGGCTCCAGGGATACGCAAATGACGCCTTTTCAATTGCCAAGATGTCCTCGAGGTCCGAGGAGGTAACCGATCGGAGCTGGAGCCGGCCTTCAGAAACGGAAAAGTCACGGGACTCACGCTCTTCCCGCGGCTTTTCCGTCGATCTCTCCATGTCGCGCGTGCCGTTAGCGATGGCCGCCCCGGCCTTCTGGGCCGGCCCCCCGCTCCTTTAAGAGCAATACCTCCAAGAGCTTATTCTCGAAGCGATGGGAGAATCCCTGCACCTTTTCTTGCAACGCGATACTGGTGGTAAATTCCGGCGGGAAGGCGGCAATGCTCGAGGATATTCTCCGGATCCGCTCATCCGAACATCTCCCTTTGACGATGAAATGGCCGTCCTTCACCATCAGATCATAGTCATAATCGGGCATCTCGTCGGGGAGTTCGGATCTTCCGGGCACGCCGACATCGGGCACCTTCTGCGGAAACTCCATTCGCAAGAGGTAGGCCGCACCCCAATCTTCGATCGTGTACACATTCCCGTACCGTCTCTCGCGCTCGAGCTTTTCCACAAAGCCCTGGGCGTAAAACCCGTCCACCGGCACCGCTGACCGTCGCACCATCCCGGTCTGCCGGGCCACCAGAGGCCGTAGCGCAAGGGACAAGGCTGTCCCATAGACGGCAGCACCGAAGGTCATCGCTTCTGCTGATTTCACCTGGAAGATGCCCTCGCGAAGACGATAGACAGCTTCGACAAGGCCAAGCACGACTCCGGTCAGAATGTAGTGATTGATCCGCTGGCTGAACAGGACATCCAGACCGACCACCGCGACCGCCAATGCCATGAAGACCAAAGCGTACAAGACCACATTGTGCACGATGTTGAGCCCGGTGGCACCGGCGGTGCTAAAAATCCAGGGATTGCCAACCGCTTTTTCGATCTCTTCCTTGTCTCGGTGCGGTAGCGCCCCCAGGACGGGCTGGGCGAGAAAGACACAAAGACGCGGCAGGGCTCGGGCCAACGCGCCTTTCCTCTCGAACTGGCTGAGGAGATCTGCAAACGCCGTCGGAAGCTCGCCGGGAAACTGTTTCTTTGGCTTCGGCGGGGAAGGAGCGGCCGCAGCCGGCTTCGCCGCCGGTGCTTTCGCCGCGGCGGGGGTCGGCTGAGGCTTGGGAGCTTCTTTAGGCTTCGGAGCCGCCGGGGATCGCGGGGGCTGCGGGACCGCTTGCGCCTTCGCTGCTGGAGCCGGAGGCACGGGCTCAGCCGCGGGCTTCTCGCCAGCCTTGCCGAAGCGAGACTCATAGTTTTCTCCGAAATCGACATCCTTGTGGAGCTCCCGCGCCCGGACGATCAACGCCTGCTCGCTCTCGATGTTGTTGGGATCCGTTACGCAGCAGTCGACGGGGCACACGGCCGCGCATGCCTCGTAGTCGTGAAAACCCACGCACTCCGTGCACAAAAGGGGATCGATGACGTAGATCTCTTCGCCCTGACTGATCGCGTTGTTGGGGCATTCGGGTTCGCACGCCCCGCAGTTGATGCATTCGCCCGTAATCATCGTCGCCATGGAAACGATCTCCTACTTCACCCTGTGGTCTTTAATTACTTTTTTCACCCATCCTTGTCAATCATCAGTGGCGGATCTTGAAAGCCGGAGAAAGGCTATGTTAAAGATAAAAAAGGGCGGCGTACCCAAGTGGTTAAGGGAGAGGTCTGCAAAACCTCGATGCGGCGGTTCGAATCCGCCCGCCGCCTCCACTATCTCCTCAATATTCTTACCTAGAATGTTCCCGCCCGTTTCCAAAAATCCCTTCGGTGAGGGGAGCCAGGAAGCCTCGATTTTTCGAAGGGATCGGAGCTGGCATCACAGTAGGTGCAAAAACAAATGATTTTGGCGCATACCGAATAAGGATTCCCCTCGGGGTCGTTCCGATTGAGTCGAGGCGTCGATCAAACCGATCCTGAGACAAAACGAACCAGGGAAAACAGTAAAAGAACGGCTCCTGACTTACCGCCCGGCGGACCGGTTCTGACGGAGGCTTAGTTACGTCGTGCCGATAGCTGACCGATTGAAGCGGCTTACTCTTCGCTGCTAGACCCCGATCACCGCTGTCTTCACAATTCTATTGAAGCAAACCCTGATCCGACATTTTTACGGCATGAAATTGCGCTCAGAGCGGCTTGCCGCGCAAACCACGAGCCTATGTTGCTGTGATCGTTAAGTTCACCAATTGTGAGAAATCTCCGTGCTTGTCAAAACTGCACTCTGCCTTTGAGAAATCTCCGTGCTTGTCAAAACTGCACTCTGCCTTGCGGGACCGGTGTGATCACGATTTCAAGCCAGTATTTTTTGTCGGATCAGGGCAAATTGCTGTCACTTTCGTCTAAAGAGTCAGCCGATAGGTAGGGCAGAAGCGAATATGGAAGTTGCCCCAGCCCGATTCTCTATCAGATGGACCGGTTCGTCTGAGTAGGGAATCGGGCTTTTTTCATTGACGCTTGACGCCCAGGAGTTCATCCGCCGCTTCCTGCTTCACATCCTTCCCGATGGCTTCATGCGCGTGCGTCACTTTGGCTATCTGGCCAACCGAACCAAAAAGCAGAACCTCTCTCGGTGTCGAGAACTTTTGGGACTCAATCCCGCTCTGCCCGAAGTCCCCAAGAAGTCCTCTCAGGATCTCATGCTGGAGCTCACCGGCATCGATCTGTCCAGATGCCCCCGCTGCAAGCAGGGAACCATGAGGATCGTGGCCGAGCTGCCAAGGATCTCTCCATGGAACTCCTCATGAACAATTTCCTCGCTTCACATCTTCTTCCTCTCCTCAACTACCGTCTGTGCAGGGGTGTGTCTCCACCTGCGCGGATAGCCTGCTCTGCGCTCTTATCAGTGGCTCTGATCTCCCACGGCACGATCCCACAAGGCGGAAGCTTTGACCTTATCCCTGCCAACACCCCCATTCCTACCCAACTCCCTGCTCCCGTCTCCCCCGCCATTTCCCTTTACAATACCCATAGCAAGCGGTAAATTCGCGCTCAGCGGTTTAGTCCAACACCACGTTAGGCCAGCAAATCGCATGAGCTTGATCGAAATCGATTTCACAGGTTCCTCCCATATCACCAGCGACGGTTTCACACGGTCGGAGCTCCGGGGTCTCTTCACACCAGCGAAGCTTGCTGATCTCCTCGTGGAAGTCTGGGCTGGTTAGGATCTGTGGGGTCCGACCCCTACAATCTAGACAATCTCTAAATTTTACTTTTGCTGGGAGCGCAGGTACGCGCGGGGACGGAGGATTCGCAGCCGCCGGAGTCCTACTGTTCTGAGGGCAGTATGTCGGATATCTAGCAGATCGCGATCTCCCGTGACGAGGACATCGGCGTCAGCGGCGAGGCAACAAGCAGGCGGGAAACAGCTTGGTAGGGCACTCCGCCGAAGACAAAAGCGGATACCAGAACGCCGGTGTCAACGACGGCTCGGACCCTTCTTTTGCTTGGCGGCGTAGGCTTTCTCCCTTACCCTTTGAACCGCTGCCTCGACGTCAGCCAGTTTGAGGGTAGTATTTTTAAAGGCTTCGCGGGCCATATTGAAGGCCGCCTCCAGCCTTTCCCTAGGGGAAAGAACGGCGAGTATGTAATCTTCTGGGGATACCTTCTTTGCTGCTCTCATCGCGGCAGATCCTTGGGAGCTTTAAAGTAACTTTTAGCGTAAAGAACGGAGCCTGTTCCGTCAAGCGCGGTTAGGGAACGGATTGGGATCTGTTGGAGCTCCTCGGCCAAGAGATCCTGCTCCCGAAGTAGGCAGAGGAGCTTCTCCTTTCTGGCCCGGTGACTCTTTAGATCAAACGCGCCAGTGGTGGTCATCTTCGAGGCAATACGGGAACGTAACGGTGATTTCATCCTCAGGCGGTTAGCCCCAAGAGCTGATCGAGCTCTCCCTCGGCGTCAAGCTCTCTCAGCTCCTGGTAGCCCCCCAAAGGCCTGCCATCGATGAAGATCTGTGGGACAGTAGAGCGGCCCGACATCCTGCGGGCTTCTTCCTGCAGAAGCTCGTCATCGGTCACATCGATCTCTTCAAAATCGACGCCTTTAGCTCTAAGCAGCGCCTTAGCGGCGTGACAGAAGGAGCAATAATCCTTGGTATAGACAACGACCCGGGCCATTGGGTTATCTCTTCGCCACGAGCTCCTGGAGATGGGCGCGAACCCGCTCGACGAGAGCCCGGTTTTCCTCACCGGAAAGATCAATGAATTTTTGAAAATGAAAGCGCGCCCGCTCAGACTCCCCGATCTCCTCCAGCACCAGCGCAAGGTTATAGTGGGTCTGGGCGAAAGCCGGATTGATCGCCAGCCCTTTCTCCAAGACTTCGCGCGCCTCGTGGGGCCTCTTCTGGGAGCGATAGACCAAACCCAAGTTGTTATACGAGCTCAAGTAGTTGCGATCGAGAGCAAGCGCCTTATCGTAGTTTTTGATTGCCGGTTTCCACTCCCCCTTGAGTTGATGGATGACCCCGAGATTGTGATAGGCCATCGCGTAGCGCGGGTTGAGGGCCAGGGCCTTTTTCAACTCGGCCATCGCCTCGTCGTGCATTCCGAGCTCTTTATAAACGACCCCCAGATTGTTGTGGGCTTCCGCATAGAGCGGCCACATCTGAACCACCTTTTCGTATGCTCGCCGCGCCTGGGGGAAATTTTTTTCTTCCTGATAGAAAAGCGCGAGGTTGAAATGACGGCGAACCTCCTCGGAGAGATCCGGCGCGACCGCGACCTTGGGCGCTTCGGCCTCTTTCGCCGGCACTTTGGCTCTTCGCTCCGCGTGAGGCGCGCCCGATCCGCCAGCGGGTTTTGATCTTTTGTCAGCGGACTTTCTCGCCGATTTTTCCACTTGCTTTTCCCCTTGATCCGGTAGCTTCGTCTCCGTCGCTCTGGCGACGGACGCTTTATCTTCGAGGATCAGGGGCTCCACCGTGGGCACGGCAGGCGGGGGAGTCAGGATGAGACCCGTCGGACGGCTTGCGACCGCGACCGGTGAAGAAGTGCCGGACAGACGGGCTTTGAGACTCCCGCCGGAAAGGAAAAAGTAGCTGAACAGGACGAAGAAAAGGAGCACTCCAGAGCCCAGCCCGACTAAAAGAGTGCGTGAGAGCTGCACCCGGCTCAGTACGGAGCCAAATGGAAGTTCCCTGCCGCTGCGATGGCTTTCCTTCGCCCGGGGCAAAACCCCAGACGGATCAGGAGCGCTGTAGCGCCTTCCCAGCTTGGCCGACTGGGCTTTTTTTAGCGCGTCCGCGATCAGGCTCATGGCGCTTTTTCCCTGGGGCTGTCGAACGAGGTCAAAACCACCTGGACCTCTGCAAAGCCCTCGACTTTCTTAAACGTCTTGCCCACCTCTTCGGCCTCGCTCTTGTCGGAAAATCTCCCCAAGTATAAACGATGGCGGCCTTGGCGGTCCGAAACCTCGGGTTTGGCTAAAAAAAGCGGATAGCCCGTAGCTTTAAACCGCGACGCGACCTCCACAGCCTCCGCCTCGGTTCGATAAGCGCCGAGCTGAACGGTATAGAAAGAACCTGGCTGCGCCTGCCCGGCGTGCGGCGCGACCGCGCCTGTGGCCGGAGAGGAGCCGGCCCCGCGGGCGGGCGTGACCTGTTTCAGCACCTGCCGATCGGAACGGAGAAGCAGGATCGCCGCAAAAGCGCCGAGAAAAAAAATGACCACGCCTGCCAGCGCTAGGGCCAACCGCGGCGTCACCCCGCTCGCCTTCGTTGCCGTTTCTTCCCCTTCGAGGCTCTTCAGCCCTCTGGATACTACCTGCCGCTGAATCTCCCGGGCTTGCTCCGCGTAGCCCGCCAGCAGGGCGCGGTCGCAGGCCAGGTTGATGAGGCGCGGGATGCCCTGAGAGTAACGATAGATCTCCCGGAGCGCGCCCGGGGTAAAATGCAGGTCCCCCGTCGATCCCGCCACCGTGAGACGGTGCTGGATGTAGCGCGGGACCTCCTCCCGCGCCAGCGGCTGCAAGTGATAGCGGACTGAGATTCGCTGGTTGAGCTGGCGCAGCCGCGGCAGGGAGAGCTTCTCTTTCAGTTCGATCTGACCCATCAAGATGATCTGCAGGAGCTTCTCTTTTTCCGTCTCCAGATTGGAAAGGATCCGCAGCTCCTCCAGGACCGGAAGCGGAAGGTTTTGGGCTTCGTCGATGATGAGGACCGAGCTGCGGCCGGCCGCCTGTTGGTTCAATAGAAACCGGTTCAGCCCATCGAGGAGATCTTTTTTGGCAGTCCCGGAGCTGGGTATGCCAAAGTCGCCGAGAATGCATTGCAGGAGCTCCTGCCCGGAGAACATAGGGTTCAGGACAAGAGCGGTATCGGTCCCTTGAGATTCAAGCTTGTTCAGCAGCGCGCGACACAGCGTCGTCTTCCCGGCGCCGACCTCGCCGGTAATGAGGATAAAACCCTCCTTCTCTTTGATGCCGTAGAGCAGGTGCTCGAAGGCTCCCCGGTGATTCTCGCTTAAAAAAAAGAAACGCGGATCCGGGGTTAGGTTGAAGGGTTTTTCCTTGAGGCCGTAGAATTCCTCGTACATTACCGCACTACCATAGAGAGCGACCCCGGGTTTTATTCAGCCGCTCCAGCTCGCGGGTGGTTACCTCGTCAACCTTTTTTCCAACGAGCACCGTGGGACTCAACAGGACGACGAGCTCGGTCTTTCTCCGCTCCTGAGTTGTGGAGCGGAACAGACGGCCGATCCCCGGAACATCGCCCAGAAGCGGAATCTTGCTCTCGTCATCGCTCTTCTTTTCTTGGATAAGCCCACCGATGATAATGAACTGGCCCTCCCTCGCCCGCACCACCATATCGGCCTCGCGTACGTCGAGGATCGGGAAAATGTCTCCTTCGGGCGATTTTCTCTCCCCGGTCCTCTCGGTTACCGTCGGCCGGATATGAAGGACCACGCCACCATCGGGGCCGATCTGGGGGGTAATCGAGAGCACTACCCCTACCGTGATCGTCCGAGGGATCGTCTCTACGACCGTCTGCGGCGCGGCGCCTGCGACAGGGATGATGGTCACTCGCCTTTCGAAAAACACATCATCGGTCGCGGCGCGGATGAGAGCGGTCTGATTGTTCAGCGTTGCCAGCTTAGGGCTTGAGAGTACGTTCACCTCGCCCTGGGTACTGAGGACGGAGAGGAGCGCTGAAAAATCCGTGCTCGTTACGCCGACCTGGAATGGCCCGCCTGGAGCTAATCTCTGCCCTATGATTCTGCTTGGCGAGATCGTCGTGGCCCCTCTCAGAGCGCCCGCCTTGGCGATGGCTCCCCAATCCAGCCCAAACCGGTAATCCCCGGTGAGGGTTACTTCGAGGATCCTCGCCTCGATGAGGACCTGGCGTTGCACCGATCCCTCAATCTTTTCCAGGAAACTGGCAATCCGATCGAGGAACTTAGGTAGATCCGTGATCAGGAGATGGCTACCCTGCTTGTCCACAAGCATCTTGCCCGCAGGCGAAAGCAGCTTGGCTACCCCAGCTTCGATATCCCTCCACAGGTCAGTCTCGGTGGTTGTGGTCACTCTGGTTTCTCCCGTAGCCCGCGCTGCCGCGGCACCTCCACCACCGGCTCCGATCTGCGCCGATGTGGAGGAACTTCCCGTCCGTTTGAGATTCACGTACTGGAGCGAGAAAATTCTCGTTTCTGGTACGGGCTCGGAAACCCGGATAATGTTCTGCTTGATGCTGTAGGCGACGTCGACCAAATCGGTTAGCGTGTCCAAGACCTCGGTGAACGTCACGTTCTTCAAATCGACTGTGACCGCGCCTTTCACCTTTGGATCCACCACGATGTTAAAGCTGGTCTGCTTGCCGAGGGCCGTCAGCACTTCGCGAATATCCGCGCCGCGCAGCGAAAGGGTGTAAAGTCTCTCCGGCTCCCTCTTTCCCTCGACTTCCGTGACGATCAATCCGGGAAGAGCCTCGCGAGGCGGTGTTGCCTCCCGAGCCATCGCAGGCGGCTGCGGCACGGCGGCGGGGCGCGCCGGAGATCTTGCCGGCGCACATGCCGCTTGGCTGAGCAGAGCCCAGACCAGGCCGGCTCCGACCCAGTGGGGCCAATGGTCGCGAAAAAGCGTTCTTTGCTTCATGGCTTGCCTTCCTTGATATCGATGGCGATCGATGGCTCTGCGATTCTGAGCATCCGTTTCCGTCCGTCTTTCTCCAGCACAACCGCATCCGGCCGGATCTCCGAAACCGTTTCGTCGCCCACCTTGTCTCCGACGACAACCGTATGTCCGTCCAGTGTCGCCACGCCGCGGGGTTGGCCAACGATGATGGCCTTGACCCGGAGAACCTCATCGGGTTTCCAGCCCCCGCCCTCGGCCGCTTCCTTTTCCGTGAGAAATGGGTTCCTCCCCCACAGAACCTGCTCCGCGACCGGTTCTCCTTTCAGGGCAAGCTGGGATGAACTCTCGGGCTGAGGCTGGGGTGTAACCGGGGCAAAAGGCGAGGGCGGGGCCGTTGCCACGGGCCGCACAGAGCGGATACCTCCGCCCGGGCGCAAGTAATAAATGGCCACGCCGACGAACATCAAGATCGACGCGACCAGAAGCCACCGTTCCCGGCTCATTTCGTGCCTCCCGGCAGGTTCCCTTTTTGATAATAGCTGCGCAAGACGATCTCCGCAGAGACCACAGGCACACGTCGGCGCAGATCGAGCGACTGAACCGTGACGAGGCGAGGAATCGTTCTCAGGGCCTCGAGGAAATAGGCAATCTCGCGATAGTCTCCGGAAAAACTGACCTTGACCGCGAACGACCCTATTGGGCTGGAATCTTCGGAAGGTCCCGGGGGTGGCGCTGCCGCCTGAGCAGGAGCGACGCGCGGCGGGGACGCCGGGGCCGCACCTTTCTCCGCTCCCGGCTTCACCGCCTGGTCTTCGGCGCCGATCGTCACCTCGGACAGATTGAATTCGCGGGCCAGACGACTGATTTCTTCATATAGCGCCGGGATCTCTTTCTCCCTCGGCAGGCTCCGGAACAGGCGCTCCTGGGATCTCTCCAGATCGCCTCTTTTTTCCGGCTCCAATGGCGGATAGCTCCGCCACAGATCCTGCGCGCTCTTCAACTTCCCCTCCGTAAGGGCGACTTGCCACTGCAGGTGCTGGATGTCGCGAAGCTTCAAGGCCCAGGAAACTGCCAGGAGCAGCGCGGCCACCGCGATGATCCAGCCCGCAAAACCGGGACCCCTTACGAACGACGGCCACCGCATCTTACTTCCCGCTCCAATACGCGCGCAGCTCAAAGCCGATTTTGGTTTTTTTAATTTCTTTGCGCGCTGCCTCGCCCTTGTCCGCTCCTGCCCCCTCCGCGCTGGTTTGGGCGATATTCACCGCCGCCGGCGCCAACTCGGTAAAGGTCGACATGCGAAGCGGTAACAGCTCAACGCCCTCAACGCGAGGGGAACCTTTGAAGGCTTGATAAAACCGATTAAAGGCGGCCTGCGCCGAATAGAGATCGGTGGCGACGACCTCCCCGTTGAGCTGGGCCTTCCATTTGCCCTGATCGGTTCTGAGGCTCACGGCCTGAAGCACGAGATCGGGGGGAACCAAGCGGCTGAGCCACTTGAAAAGGATCACCCATGACACATCAGGGGCACGGCTCTCGCCCAAAGCGCGCCCGAGGAGCTTTTCGTTCTCGTGAAGCCCGCGGCTCCCCTCGGCCCCCTGGGCTGCCGGGATCCACTCCGCGTAAAGCGCTACCCTATTCTCCAAAAGCCTACGGTACTTCGCCTCAGAGGAGTCCAGAAACCATTGCACGCCGATCACAAGAAAAATAACGAGGAAGAGCCAGACCGGCCGTTGCAGAAAGGAAACATCAAACTGCGGTCGAGGGATCAAAGCGCGCCGCGGCGCCTGGGGGCCGAGATTGATTCCCGGCTCGGCCGAGGCAGCGACCAAACCGAGCGCGACGAGAAACATCGGGAAAGACTCGCGGAAGGCTGCGCCACGCTCCTTCAACGGAGTCAAATCCACGCCCCCGCCCGGACGAACGATCTCCGCCTCGGCGCCTAACTCCTGCTCCAGTCGAGCCTTGAGCGCCTCGAGCTTGTGCTCTCCCCCGAGCAGGAAGCTGATTTTGTGCTCCTCGCGGTGCCGCTGCCCGAAATAGAGAGGCGCCCGGCTGGCCTCGCGCGCGGCTTCCTCAAGCAAATCCACCTCCGCCGTGTCCCCAGACCGAGCGGAAAATTCGCGCAGGAAACCCCACGCTCCATGGCGCAGCCCGAGCAGGTAACCCTGCTCCCGGCCCAAGTACAGCACCACGTGAAGCCCGAGCGCTTCGCCACGAATGAATTTCAGGGATCTGAGCAGCGCGAGCGGCGTGGTGGTCACCAGGACCGGCTTGAGACGACACGCCCGAAGCATCTCGACGGTCGCGTCCACCTGAGACTTCGGAGCGATCGCCACCAAAACCCGCACCTGCTCGAGGTTTCCCCCTTGGCTCTCCTCGATGACTTCCCAATCGAAACCGACTTCCTTCCCGGCGGTCTCCCCCAGGAGGCGGATCTCCCTTCCCACCACGGGACCCAGCTCCTTAAGCGGCATCGGCGGAAACTCAAGGACGCGATGCACGACTTCCGGGCCCGAAAGAACACAGGCCGCCGCGGAAGAGCGCACACCCTCGCGTCGAAGCACTGCGCCGAGCTGTTGGGCGACGTTCTCCGGATTGGCGGTAAAGAAATCCTCCGCCACGAACGTGTAAACTTTAAGCGCGGCCGCGGACACCGAGCCGTGCAGGAGACGCAGCCGGTTCGAGGCTAAGTCGAGGGCGATGACCCCAGGGCTACCGAATCGCATCCTACCTCCGACCCACCCTGCCAAGGGCATCGTAGAGCGGGATAAAAATCGCCAGCGCCACCGTGAGCACCAGCGCGGCCAGAATGACGATAATGAGCGGCTCCAGAACCGCAAACATCTTCTTTACGGTGGCCGGGATCTCGCGATCGTAAAATTCCGTCACCTTCTCCAGGGTGCTGTCGACGGTGCCGGTGCTCTCGCCGACAAACACCATCCGCACCACCAGAGGCGGGAACGCTCCGGTTTCCTGAAGCGAGCGCCACAGCGAGCCCCCCTGGATGACCTTCTCCCTCGCCTCGCTCACCGCTTGGGCGATCACCGCGTTGCCAACCACGTGCGCGGTGATCGAAAGGCTTTGGGTGATGTCCACGCCGGTCTTCAGCAGCAGCCCCAGATGGTGGGCGAAGCGGGAGAGGCAGATCTTTTCCACCAGGGCGCCGATCACCGGGAGCCTCAGCTTTATCGCATCGATGATCAACCGCCCCCCTTCGTTGGCGCCAAGCACCCGCACGAGAACGAACAGACCCGCCATCCCGAGGAGGATCCAAAACCACCCGAAGCGGACGACATCCCCCGCGGCGATGACCGCCCGGGTGACAAAAGGCAATGGCACCTTGAGGCTGTGAATCACCGGAAGGATACGGGGAAAAACAAAACCCAAAAGGACCCCGATGAGTCCCAGGACCGCCACGAAAACCGTCGCCGGATAAATCGAAGCCCGGCGGATCTCCGAGGCCAGCGCATTCTGCCATTCCAGAAACTCGACCAGCCGCTGCAGGACCTTGTCCAGGGTCCCGCTGGCCTCACCTGCACGGGCCATGCTCACGTAAACGTCGCTGAAAATCGCCCGATGGCGCGACAACGCGTCCGAGAGGCTGCTGCCCCCGCTAAGGTCATCGGCGATCTCCCGAATGGCTCGCCGCATGCGTTTGTTGGTGGTCTGCTCCTCGCTATCTTCCAGGGCCTGAAGGATCGGGATGCCAGCCCCGATGGAAGTCGCCATGTGAACGGTGAAAGTGATGAGCTCCCTGACTTTCACCGGCCGGGTGAGGTAGATGGCGTTCCAAGCCCGCTCCGGCCTGGCCGACACCAGATAAAGATCCATCCCCCGCAAGGTCATGGCGAGCTGTTCCTCATCGTCAGCGAGCATGGCGCCGTGCACGCTTTGTCCCGCCAAATTCCGTGCTCGATAATTAAACCGCGGCATCCCCTAGAGACTCGCTAATCTTGTCTATTCGGTCTGTTTGGTCATTTCGTCCATTTCGTCGACGGAACAGACGAAAAAGACGAAACGACTATTCACCATTGACCGATAACCTTACGGTTGGTAGGCGACACGAATCACCTCATCGAGAGTCGTTACGCCGCGCGCAGCCTTTTGAATCCCGTCCTCCATCATGTTCATCATGCCCTCTTCCCGGGCTTTCTGGAGAATCGCCTGAACCGAACCGCGCTGGGCGATCAACTGGGCGATGGCCGGGGAGACGGCGAGAACCTCGAAGATGCCGACGCGACCCCGGTAACCGGTCTGAAAGCAGCGCAGGCACCCCTTGCCGCGATAGAACGTCGCCTCAGGCATGGCCGGGTTCAGACCGATGAGTTGCAGGAGGGTCCGATCCGGCACTGTACCTTCTCGGCAACGGTCGCAGATCTTCCGCACCAGCCTCTGCGCCACGATGGCGATGAACGTCGAGGCCATCAGCGCGGGGTTCACGTCCATGTCGAGCAGCCTGGGGATCGCCCCGACGGCGTCATTGGTATGGAGGGTGCTGAACACCAGATGACCGGTCAGCGCCGCGCGGATGGCCACATCCACTGTCTCCGCGTCGCGCATTTCTCCTACCAGAATGATGTCGGGGTCTTGTCGCAGCATGGCTCTCAGTCCCGAGGCAAAGGTCAAACCCGCCTTGGGGTTGATTTGCGACTGGTTGAGATCGGCGATCTCGTATTCCACCGGGTCTTCCAACGTCATGATATTCTTTTCGCTGGTGGTGACGAAGGCCAACGTCGAATACAGCGTGGTGGTCTTTCCGGAACCGGTGGGCCCGGTCACCAGGATGATGCCGTTCGGACGCTGCACGCTCTTCTTAAAGGCCTCCAGGGCCGACGGCGAGAAACCAAGATGCTCCAGGCCCACCACCGTCCTCTCTTTGTCCAGAATCCGCATGACGATCTTTTCGCCGAAGATGGTGGGAAAGGTGGAGACTCGAAGGTCGTAGTTTTTTCCTTCCACAGGAAAACCGATACGACCGTCCTGCGGCAAACGGTTCTCCGAGATATCCATATTCGCCATGATCTTGATCCGCGTGGTAACGGCCGACTGCAGCACCTTGCTGACGTTCGGCCGACCGTGCAGAATGCCGTCGATGCGGAACCGGATCCGGAGGTTTTTCTCTTCCGGCTCCATGTGGATGTCGGTCGCTTCTTCCCGGACCGCGCGCCCGATGAGCGTATCCACAAGCCGGACGACCTGAGCCCCGGCGGTCTCATCGCCGTCCTCCGCACTTGCATACCCACCCTTTTCCTCCCGGGTCTCCGGGCGGGCCACCTCGTTGGCTCCCGCCCCGTAATACCGGGAGATGGCTTCCTTGATCTTGGATTCGGGGGCAAACCGGGCGTCGATGTAGAGCCGGGTCATAAACTGGAGCTGATCGAGCGTGGAGAGATCAAAGGGATTGGCCATCGCGACGGTAAGCCGATTCTGCGTCAGGGCGATGGGAATGACCTTGTGATCCGCGGCGAATTGCCCGGGAACTTTCTTCAGGGCCTCGGGATCGATGCGCGTCCGAGCGAGGTCCGCGCTCTCGATGCCGGCCTCCAGGGCGATCAGGGAGCGAATAGCCTCGGCGCTGAGATTAAAAAGTTCCTGCAAGAGAACCGGAAGCGGCCGGCCGCTTTTTTCCTGTTCGTGAAGCAGGAGCGCGAGTTGGTCTGCGCCGATCAACCCTGCCTCCACTGCCAGCACTCCCATCCCCTTCCTCTTCAGGGGCTGAGCCTTATCCTTCACCGCTGCTTGCTCCACTTTCTCCTCATTGAGGGTGTCAATCATCAACCGGACGTATCGGATTTTTAATTGACATCTCCGTAAGTTAGCGATTATACTAGCGGCGTGCTCAAAAAGCAATGAAATACACTGCGGCGAGCATCATTTTAAATTGGTAAATGGTGTTTTATCTGAACTGACCAGTGGACCAAAAAGAGCAAACGTTCCTGCGCGGCTCTTCGGAAGAGCATCTCCATCTTCGCCTCATCATCATTATTCCCGTCATCTTCATTCTCGTCTCCCTCAGCGTGGGTCTCATCGCCATGACCTTGACCCAGTGGGTTTTCCGCCCGCCGGAGCCAACCTCCAAGGATCTCCTGCTACTGCGGCTCGGCATTGTCGGATCGTCGCTTTTCGCCGGCCTGCTCGGCGCGCTGCTCGCCTACAGCATCACCAAGCCGGTAAGAAGGGCGATCGTCGAAGCGGAAAAAATGATCCGCTACGCCAAGGCAGACCCGGTCCCGATCAACGCGGCAAACGAGGTCGGCGCGTTGTCTGCGCTGTTCGACCAGGCCTTCGTTTCTTTTATCGAGGTGGTGCAGGCGCGAGAAATGCTCGACGGGATCAACGAGGGGATCATCGCTCTCGACAAGGACGGCAGAGTCGCCGGGATGAATTTACGGGCCCAGGAGACACTCGAGGTCTCGCTGGCCGACGCGCGCCAGCAAAGCCTGCAACAACTATTGGGCCCCTCGCCGGCCAACGGCCTCCTGCTCGGCATCGCCCAAGGCGTGCTGCGCGAGGAGCAAGAGCGCGGACACAACCGCGTTCCCTTTCGCTCCCCTTCAGGTAGGGAACGGCTACTTTCGGTCAAAGCGTCGCCGCTCAGGCTCGGCAACGAGCCCCGGGAATTCATCGGCGCGATCATGACCTTGAGCGAATATCCCGGTAGTCCACCCCAGTTTCCCGAGATTATCGGACAGAGCGAGCCTTTCACGGAAGTGCTGGACCTCATCGCGAAAGTCGCCCCGACCGACTCGACGGTGCTCCTCATGGGAGAGAGCGGGACCGGGAAAGAGATCATTGCCGATGCCATCCATCGGTTGAGCCGGCGTAAGGAAAAGCCTTTCATCAAGCTCAACTGCGCGGCGATCCCGGAAGGGCTCTTAGAGAGCGAGCTGTTCGGCCACGAGAAAGGAGCGTTCACCGGAGCCACGGGCAAGAAGCCGGGAAAGTTCGAACTGGCCGATGCCGGGACCATGTTTCTCGATGAGATCGGCGACATGAGCCCGTCCACGCAGGCGAAGCTCCTGCGCGTCCTCCAGGAAAGAGAGGTAACCCCGCTCGGGGGGGCCCAGGTTAAACAGGTAGATGTGAGGATCATCGCCGCTACCAATAAGGAGCTGCTCCAGGAGGTCCGGGCGGGAAAATTCCGCGAGGACCTCTTTCACCGTCTGAACGTCATGACGATCAGCATCCCTCCGTTGCGGGAAAGAAAATCCGACATCCCTTTCCTGGCGGACCACTTTCTCGGCGTGGTCGCCAAAAAAAGCCAGACCGAGAAGAAATCGCTCTCGCGCAGCGCCATGGATTGCCTGTTGGGCTATTCGTGGCCCGGCAACGTCCGCGAACTGGAGAACGCCATCGAGCGGGCCTGTCTTCTTTCCAACGGGTCGGTGATCCAGCCCGAGGATTTGCCCCTCGCTTTCACCCCCCCAAAGCTGGTGGCCCTCGCGGACGCCAACGGTCTCGAAGCGAAGACCGACCGATTGGAGACCAAAGCATCGCTGAACGAGACGCTCGAGGCCATCGAAAAGGAGCTCATCGTTCAAGCTTTGAAAAAGTGCAAAGGGGTTCAGGTCGAAGCGGCGAAGCTCTTGGGATTGAATCACAAGAACCTGTGGGCCAAGATCAGAAAGCACAAGATCGAACCCGGCTACCTCAAGGAAGGATAGAAGAAATTCCGTCGATAACCTGTCTTCGGGCCGCGGCCCACGGATTCAGATCCCTCGGGAAGCGCGTTCTCGGCTGCGGCCGATGGGCCTCTGCCATGGGTCGTACCGTCTGTAATCGGACGTCCGCAGCCTCGCTCACGCTCCCCTCGGTCACCTAGGACAGCATTTTGCGCAGGGACTGGAGATCCTTTTTGATTTTCATCAGGGCGTGTCGATAGGCCGATTCCGAGAGCGGAAGCTTCAACTGCCGCCGCTCTTCTTTTTTCGCTTCCTTGAGTTTTTTCCTCGCCCCCTCGATCGTATAACCTTCAGCGTAAAGAAGCCGCTTGATTTCGAGGAGCAACTCGACATCTTTCTTGCGGTACAGGCGGTGGCGCGACGGCGCCTTGCCCGGCTTTAAGAGATCGAACTCCGTCTCCCAGTACCGGAGAACGTACGGCTTGACACCCACGATGCGGCTGGCCTCGCCAATCTTGAAATAGAGTTTCTCGGGCAGCCGGACCACCATAAATTTGCGCGGGCTAGGTTGACGGAGAAACGCTGTTCAGGTTCTTCTTTAAAATATGGCTCGGCTTGAACGTCAAGACCTTCCGCCCCACGATGATGATCTCGTCGCCGGTTTGGGGATTCCGACCTCGCCGCGGCCGTTTGCTGTTGACGACAAAGTTGCCGAACCCCGATATTTTGACTTTCTCCCCGTGCTCCAGGCAATTCTTGATGATTTCAAATGTTGCCTCGACCACATCCGTCGCTTCTTTCTTGGAGAAACCCACCTTCTCGTAAATTCGCACAATGATATCCGCTTTCGTCATCTCCAACCTCTCTCTTTTTTATTTCTTTCTCGGTACGACCTCGAACGCAAATTCCCTCGAAAGCCTATCGGGGGCCGAGTCTTCGGGCCGCGGCCGTCCCCCCCCACCGACGGGAGCGACCGACGGGGAGCGCGAGCGAGGCTGCGGACGTCCGATTACAGACGCTACGACTTATGGCACGAACCCATCGGCCGCAGCCGAGAGCGCGCTTCCCGAGGGAGCTTAATCCAGACATTGGGCTGAGCTCAGTCGAAGCCTCGTCCGCGGCCCTCTTCCTCCTCCTCTGGCTTTCATCGGCAAGAGCGAAGTTAAACTTCATGAACCGCTTCCTACATCCTCAACTGCGCGCCGAAAAGCCCTCCGATCCGCGCCGCCAACTGTTGGTGAAGCTGGTTCACCTCAGAATCGGTCAACGTCCGGTCATCTGCCCGATAGGAGATCGTGTAGGCCAGGCTCTTCTTCCCTTCTGGAATCGGCGATCCCCGGTACTGGTCGAACACCTCCACATCCTCGATCAGAGCATGGTTGAGACCTTTGATCCAACGGACAATCCGCTCAGCGGGGAAGGCATCATCAACCACGACAGCCAGGTCCCTCTCTACACAGGGGAATCGCGGCAGCGGCCGGGCCGTCAATTGACGCGGAGCGTACTCGGCCAACCCCTCGAAGTCAAGCTCAAATACCACAAACGGCTCAAGCCCGCTCGCCTCACAAAAATCCGGGTGGATCTCGCCGAGATATCCCACATCGCGGTCCCCGAGCCGGACGACCGCAGCGTTCGCCGGGTGTAAAAACGCGCCGATGTCGGACTTCGAGCAGGCGGGTTCGGGCCCGATTCCCAGCACCTCGAAAATCCCTTCGATGATTCCCTTCACTTCGAGAAAGGTCGGCGGGGTTCCATCCTTCGACCTCAATCCTGTGCGCTCCCTTGGACCGTAGAAGAGGCCGGCCAACTGTTGCTTTTCTGCGGCCGCGCCCCGTGCGTCCAGAGCAAAGACCTTGGCAAAATCAAAGCCGTGAAAACTCCTGGCTTTGTGCGCCAAATTGGTCCTGAGGTTTTCGAGCAGGCCGGGAATCAAGCTGAGTCTAAGCTCGGCCTTGTCCTGCGCCAGAGGATTGAGAATGGCCACCGGGCGTCGCTCGCCGCCCCACAACCCGCGGAAGCGCTGGTTCATTTCCGCGGAGGTAAAGGGGAGGTTGATCATTTCCGTCAGTCCCTCGCCGAGCAAAAATGCGCGCAACTTCCGTTCCCTGGGAAGCCGGCGGTCTAAGCCCCCGCCCGCGGGCCGCACCAGCGGGAGCGTCGACGGGATCTTCTCATACCCGTAGAGCCGCGCAACTTCCTCGATGAGATCCGCCTCGCGCGCCAGGTCGCGGCGGTAGGAAGGCGGGACCACCCGCACGGCGGCCTTTGAGCGCCCCCGAACCTTCATCCCGAGAGCTTTAAGGATGCGCTCGGTTTCCCGGCGCGGCAGATCCACCCCCAGGAGCGCGCTCACTTTTTTCTCCCGCAACACAATCGACGCCGGCTTGGCCCGGCGGGGATAGCGGTCCACCACCCCCTCGACCGGCGCGGCGCCCGCCACTTCAACCAAGAGAAAAGCCGCCCGGTCGAGCGCGTAGAGCGTCCCTTCCGGATCGACGCCGCGCTCGAACCGGTGGGAAGCCTCGCTGTGAATGGCGAGGCGTTTAGCGGCGCGGCGAACGCAGGCCGGGTGGAAGTGAGCGCTCTCTAAAAGCACCCCATGGGTATCCCACTGAACTTCCGACTCACTGCCCCCCATCACGCCGGCCAGGGCGATCGGAGTGGCCCCATCGCAGATCAGCAGATCTCCCGGGGCCAATTCCCGCTCGACGCCGTCCAAAGTGGTGAGCTTCTCAATCGCGCCGGCCTCGCGGACCACGATCCGCTTCGTTGCCAGCCGGTCCGCATCGAAGGCGTGGAGCGGCTGTCCGGTCTCCAGCATGACGTAATTGGTTACATCCACGACGTTGTTAATCGACCGGATCCCGCAGGCCTCGAGCCTCGTCTTCATCCAATCGGGAGCGGCGGCCACGTGTACGCCCAAGACCATGCGCGCCGAATAACGCGGGCAGAGATCCGGGCTCAGGATCTCGACATCAACCAGCCGATCGATACCCGAACCCTTAGCATGGGGAAGCACAGGAGGGAGGCGCACATGGCCGCCCGTTAAGGCTGCGACTTCGCGAGCGAGACCGAGGATGCCCAAGCAGTCACCCCGATTCGGTGTGACCGCAACCGCCATCACCCAGTCTTCGTGCTTTTCCTGCCGGCTCGGCAGCGCCAGTAACGACTCGACCTCAAGGCCCGCCATCGTGAGCGTCTGAGCGAGCTCCTGAGCCGATCTCTTGAAGTCGACAAATTCCCTGAGCCAACTCAAGGTGAAATTCATGGGCCTCGCACCCGGGCTAGGCGAACTGCCTTAGAAAGCGCAAATCGTTCTGGAAGAACAGGCGGATGTCTTCAATGCCGTACTTGAGCATCGCGATGCGCTCCACGCCCATGCCGAACGCAAACCCCGAGACCCGGTCGGGGTCGTACCCGACAAAGCGAAAGACCTCAGGATCGATCATCCCGGCGCCGAGAATCTCGAGCCAGCCCGTTCCCTTACACACGCGACACGCCTGCCGCTCTTGAGTCATGCCCTTGCCGTCACAGAGGAGGCACTGAATGTCGATCTCGGCGCTGGGCTCGGTAAAAGGGAAAAAACTCGGCCGAAACCGCACTCCGGTCTCGGGCCGGAAGATCTGGCGCAGGAAGTGGGTAAGCACCCCTTTCAAGTCCGAGAACGCGATCTGGCTATCGACCATGAACCCTTCCACCTGATGGAACATGGGCGAGTGGGTCGCATCGTCGTCATGGCGGTAGACGGCGCCCGGGGCGATGACCTGAAGCGGTGGCTTGCGGGTCTCCATCACGCGAATCTGGACCGGCGAGGTGTGGGTTCGAAGCAGGCGAGCTTCCGAGACGAACAACGTATCCTGCATGTCCCTGGCCGGATGATCCGGCGGCATGTTGAGGGCCTCGAAATTATGATAGTCGTCTTCGATGTCGGGTCCCCGCGCGATTTCAAACCCCATGGCGAGAAAGACATCCGTGATCTCATCCATCACGAGCGTCAAAGGATGGACCCGGCCCCGCTCCCACCGGCTCCCCGGAAGAGTGATATCGACTGTCTCCGCCTTGAGGCTTCGCTCTTTTTCGCGCTGTCTCAACTCCCTGAGCCGAGACTCAAGCTTCTCCTCCACGAATCGCCTGAGGTCGTTCAGCGCCTCGCCGAGTCCGGGACGCTCCTCGGGGGAAACTTCCTTGAGACCACGGAACATCAACGTGAGCTTCCCCTTGCGCCCGAGAAACTCAACCCGCAGGCGCTCGACCTCCTGCTCGGACGCGCCGTCTCCGATCCGATCAAGAAACTCGTTGCGCAGCGTATCGAGCGACTCTCTCATCGGCGGAACGTGGAGATCACGCCGCTAGATGGGACTTCGCGAGCTCGGCGATCTGCCCGAATGCAGCCGAATCCCAAACCGCGAGATCCGCCAGGATCTTTCGGTCCAGCTCCACCCCCGCGCGCTTGAGCCCGCTGACCAACTGATTATAGGAAAGCCCGCTGAGACGCGCGGCCGCGCCGATCCGGGTTATCCACAGACCGCGGAAAGCCCGCTTCCGCACACGTCGATCCCGGTAGGCAAAGGCGAGCGACCGCTCCACGGTCTCCCGCGCCGAGCGATACAGCCTGCCGCGCCCTCCGACATAGCCCTTGGCCATTTTCATAATCTTCTTTTTTCGTCGCCTGGATTTGCTTCCGCCTTTCGCTCGTGGCACGTTCGTGTCTCCTTCCTTTAAAAAAGCTATCAGCATTTAGCTGTCAGCCTTCAGCATTGAGATTTCGCTGATTGCTGAGAGCTGACTGCTGGCGGCTATAAATATGGGACCAGCTTGCGGATCGTCTTGCGCTCGCCGGCCGAAACCACCGTGGGTTGTCTGAGCCGCCTCTTCCGTCTTTTCCCTTTGCCCGAAAGAAGGTGGCTCTTGAAGCCCCGGGATCTTTTGACCTTTCCTGTGGCCGTTACCTTGAACCGCTTCAAGGCTCCTTTATTGCTCTTCATCTTTGGCACGTAAGTCTCCTTTCAAACAGGCAAAAGTCGATAGGCAATAGGCATCAGTTTCTCTCTTCTATTTCCTATTGCCTGTTGCCTTGTGCCTGTTGCCTATTTCATTTGGGCGTCAGCAGCATCGCCATATTCCGTCCTTCCAACCTGGGTGCAACATCCAGCTTGGCGATGTCCAGCACCTGGTTGAGCACCCCGTTGAGCATGTGCCTGCCGAGTTCTGGATGGGTGATCTCCCGCCCGCGGAAAAAGACCGATACCTTGACCCTCTGCCCTCTCTCAATGAAGCGACGGATGTTGCGAACCTTGTAGAGCAGGTCGTGGGGGTCGGTCCGAGATCCCATCTTGACCTCCTTGACGGCCACGTAGGTCTGTTTCTTCTTCGCACCGTGCGACTTCTTTTTCTGGAGATAGCGGTATTTGCCGTAGTCCATGATCCGGCAAACCGGCGGCTGCGCCTCGGGCGCCACCTCCACCAGATCCAGGCCCTGAGTCTCCACGAGTCTCAGTGCTTCATGCAGCGGCATGATTCCCAACTGATCCCCCTGCGGCCCGATCACCCGAACCTCGCGGGCGCGAATCTGCTGATTGATTCTAGCCTCCTTGCTGGCTATGCTGGCTATAGGCCACCTCCTTTTTAATCGGCTTTAATCGGCTGTCCCGGCGGTCGGCTTATCGCCGACCAACTCGCGTGCGACCTCCTCCTCACCCAAAAGCTCGATAAAGGCACTCACCGACATCGGCTCGAGGGTTTGGCCGCCCCTTCGGCGGGGTGAGACGGTCTGATTTTTCGTCTCCCGATCTCCGATGACCACCGCGTAAGGGATCTTGGCCATCTGCGCCTCGCGAATCTTGTAGCCGAGCTTTTCGTTTCGCCCGTCGAGCTCCGCGCGCCAGCCCAGGGCCTGGAGCCGCCGCAGTACCTTCTCCGCGTAGCCCTTCTGCTCGTCCGTAACGGTCATGAGCCTGACCTGCACCGGCGACAGCCACAACGGGAAATTGCCTGCGTAATGTTCGATGAGGAAAGCCATCATGCGTTCCATCGTGCTGATAACACCACGGTGGATCATCACCGGGCGCTTACGCTGCCCGTCTTTGTCGACATATTCGAGGCCGAAGCGCTCCGGGAGATAGAAATCAAGCTGCACCGTCGACAGAGTCTCGCTGTGCCCCAAAACATCGTTTAACTGCACGTCAATCTTCGGACCGTAATAGGCTGCCTCCCCGGTCGCTTCCTTGTAGGCGATGCCGACCTCGGTCAGAGCCTGGCGCAAGTAACGCTCGGCGTTGTCCCACATGGCATCGTTGTCCACGAATTTACTCTTGTCCTTCGGGTCGCGAAGCGAGAGACGGTACCAGTAATCCTTGAATCCAAAATCTCGGTACACCCGTTCAATCAGTCGGAGAACCCCCACGGTTTCCGATTGAATCTGCTCCGGCAGGCAAAAGATATGCGCGTCATTGAGGGTCATCGCCCTCACCCGCGAAAGCCCCGAAAGCACCCCTGAGCGCTCGTAGCGGTACATTGTCCCTAATTCTGCGAGGCGCAACGGCAGGTCTCTATAACTGTGGAGGTCGCGCCGGTAGATCATAATATGATGCGGGCAATTCATCGGCCGCAGGACCAGCTCCTCTTTATCCTCGAAACGCATTGGGGGGTACATATTATCCTTGAAATGATCCCAATGGCCCGATTGCCTGTAGAGATCAGTGCGCGCAAGTTGAGGCGTATACACATGCTGATAGCCCAGGCTGCGCTCGAGATCGACGATATAGCGCTCCAAGATCGAGCGGACCATCGCCCCTTTCGGGAGCCAAATCGGAAGGCCCGGCCCGATGGCCTCCGAGACCATGAAAAGACCCAGCTCTTGGCCGAGCTTTCGGTGATCTCTCTTCTTGGCTTCCTCCAAAAGCCGAAGATGCTCGCTGAGCGCCTCCTCGCTGTGCCACGAAGTGCCGTAAATCCGCTGCAGCATCTCGTTGCGCTCGTCGCCCCTCCAATACGCCCCGGCGATCCCGGTAAGCTTAAAGGCGCGAATGACTCCGGTAGCGGGAACATGCGGCCCGCGGCAAAGATCCACCCAGTCGCCCTGACGGTATAGGGAAACCGTGTCGTCGGGGATCTCTTCCAAGATGGCCACCTTGTAGCCCTCGCCCAAAGAGCGAAACAGCTCGATCGCCTTCTTTCGCGATATCTCCTCGCGTGTAATTTTCAAATCCGAAGCTGCCAGATCCCGCATGCGCGCTTCAATCGTTTCGAGCTCCTCAGGCGTGAACGAGGACTCCCGGTTGAAATCATAATAGAAGCCGTCCTCGATCGTCGGCCCGATGGTCACCTGCGTGCCGGGAAAGAGGCCCTGCACCGCCTGCGCCATCAGGTGAGCCGTCGAGTGGCGCAAAATATCCAGGCCCTCCGGGCTATCCATGGGGATCCAGTCCAAAGCACAATCCCTGCGGAGCGGCCGGTCGAGGTCGACCGCGACGCCATCGACTCTGGCCGCGATGATATGGCTATTAAGCCGCAGGGAAGAAACGATCTCCTGAATTTTCATGCCAGGTGGAATCTCCATCACTTTTCCGCCTGGCAAAGTCACGCGGATTGTGTCCATTAACACATCAGGTTCGGGCAACAGGCATCAGGGATAGTTTCCAGTTTCCAGTTATTCGGGAAAACTTAAAACTCAAAATTCAACACTAAAAACTCTCTCCTGTTGCCTATTGCCTATTGCCTCCTGCCTTCATAAAAATGGTAGGCACGGGCGGGATTGAACCGCCGACCTCTTCCGCGTCAAGGAAGCGCTCTCCCACTGAGCTACGTGCCTACATGGCTCAGGCAACAGACCAACGTTTTTAGCCTGCCACCTGCCGGCCATTGCCTTTGAAATCTAAGGGGGGATTTCAAAAATCCCCCCTGGGAACGCAAGGTTCTGATTTTCCTACCAATTTTTATCACGCCTGTCAACTTAACCGGGGCAGGGAGTGAGCGCGGTTCTGAAGCCAGACCAATCCCCGATGGATGTACTGGAAGCCCGACACCGCTGTTGTCAGCGCCGTGACAATGATCAGGAGTGCGCGGAGCGATGCGGGGAGAAGCGCCGCGTCGTAGAGGGAAAGTAGCGCAACACCGACGGTCAAAAGCTGCAGCAACGTGTTCGTCTTGCCGATGGCGGTGGGCTGAATCTTCAGGCGCTCGGCCACGAGGAAATAGATCACCCCGTAGCCGAACAGAATGATAATATCCCGGCTTAACACGAGGACCACCAACCACGAGGGCAGGCCACCGATCAGGCCGAGCATGATGAAGGAGCTCATGACCAGCAGTTTGTCGGCCACCGGGTCGAGGTAGGCACCCAAGGGAGTCTGTTGGCCGGTGATGCGCGCTATGGCGCCGTCCGCGGCGTCCGTCAAGCCGCCGAGAATCAAGACCGCCAGGGCCTCCAGATAAAGGCTCGAAGAGAGCAGGATCAGAAAAACCGGCACCGTAAGGATGCGGAAGAGCGTCAGGGAATTGGGAAGGTTCAGCATGGCGAGATCTCAACGTCGCAGCGTCGAGCCGCTCTCCCGCAGGCGTTTGCGCACCTGGCCCGCCAACTTCGGCGTGACGAGCGCCGTGACCACGATGCCGTCCTCCCGATACTCCTCTTCGAGAATCCGTCCCCGCTGGCGCAAGACGAAAAGGAGGTGCGCTTGCGACGGCGGCAAATGCACGCGCAAGCGCTCCTTGTCCTGATCGAGCACGCGCTCGACCGCGTGGAGCAGCCGATCGATGCCCTTGCCGGTCAATGCCGAGATGGGACACACGTCGAGTGCCCGATCGCCCGCAAGCCGTGGAAGCGGAGCTTCGACCGCATCGATCTTATTGGGCACCACCAGTCGTAGCGTGTCTCCGGCGCCGATCTCCCTGAGCACGGCCTCGACCACCTGAATCTGCTCTTCATAGAGAGGATGGGTCACATCGACCAGATGCAGCAGGAGATCCGCGGTCGTGACCTCCTCCAGCGTGCTCTTGAAAGCCTGGATCAAGGCGTGGGGGATCTTGTTGATGAAGCCCACCGTATCCACCACCATAACCTGCTCGCCGTTGGGAAGCCTCAGGCAGCGTATGGTCGGATCCAGCGTCGCAAAGAGCTTATCTTCGACCACGACTCCCGCTTGGGTCAGCGCATTCATGAGCGTCGACTTGCCCGAGTTGGTGTAACCAACGAGCCCTACGGTCGGATAGGGCACTTCGGTGCGCTCCCCGCGCTGCAAGGCGCGCGTGCGCTCCACCGTGGCCAGACGGCGCTTGAGGGTGCCGATCCGCTCGCGCACCCTTCTGCGGTCCGCTTCCAACTGGGTTTCACCGGGGCCCCGGGTTCCGATCCCACCGCCGAGCCGCGACAGGTGCGTCCAACGCCGCGTCAAGCGCGGAAGCGCATAGGCGAGCTGGGCCAGCTCGACTTGCAGCTTGCCCTCATTGCTCTTCGCGCGCTGGGCGAAGATATCGAGGATAAGCTGACTCCGGTCGATAACGCGGATCCGGAAAGCCGATTCGAGACTGCGCTGCTGGGCCGGAGCCAAGTCCTCGTCGAAAACGACCAGGTCCGGCTTGAGCTCCATCAGCCGCTCACGAATTTCTTCCACCTTCCCGCGTCCGATCAGGGTGGCCGGATTCACGCTTCTCACCTGCTGGGTGAAGACCCCCACCACGACCGCCCCGGCGCTTTGTGCCAGCTTGTCCAGCTCGTCCAGGCTACACTTGAGCGGAACCCTCCGGTCGGCTGACGGCAGCTCAACACCGACCAGAACGGCCCGTTCCCGAAGGCGTGGATGAATCGACTGAGCCCGCTTCAAGATTCTTCTAAAGGGGTGACGGTGAGACGATCGCCGAAGAGCCCTTCGAGCGCCTCCCACACCACGCGACCGGAAGCGACCCTTAAGTGGGCGGGAAGTTCGATCACGGTCTCTCCCTGCTCCGCCGTCAGCAGATGAAGGTAGACGGGGCATGGCCCCGGGTGGGCGAGCAGGGTGCCGTGGAGCTGCCGCAGCTCTTCCGAGGTCACCTCGGTACCGCGAACGAAAAGATGGACCTCTTGACCGTTCTCCTCTGCTCTCGAATCCACTTCTGCCTTCCGGCTCGAACGAGCCTCGCGCGCCGCCTGCGCGATAGGCGTCACCTCGTTCGCGATGATCTGCACCCTCTCTTCGCCCACCTCCAGTCTTCCGTGAACGAGAATGGGATCATCGACCACGAGGGTCTCCATGCAGCGCCGATAGAGATCCGGCCACACAATCACCTCCACAAACCCGGTCCGATCCTCGAGCTGAAAGCTCGCGTAACGCTCTCCTTTTTTAGTATTCCTCAATCGGAGCGCGGTGACAACACCGCCGACTTTCACCTCGCCGCTGGAAGCCTTCTCCTTCAGTGCGGCGACCGTGCCGCTGCACACCCGCCGGATCTCCCGCTCGTATTTGTCGAGGGGATGACCGGTGATGTAGAAGCCCAGGGACTCCTTCTCAAACCCCAGCAATTCCTGCGCCGACCACTCCTCCACTTGAGGATAGGTATCGACCGCCAGCGCCTCGCCGTTGCCGGCATCCCCCAGCGCATCGAAGATGCTGATCTGGTGGCTCTGACGGCCTTTCTGATACACTTGACCCACTTTCATAGCCTCGTCCAGAGCCGCCATCATGCGCGCGCGCGATACCCCCGTCGAATCGAAGGCGCCGCATTTGACGAGACTTTCCACGACCCGCCGGTTGACGACGCTCAGGTCGATCCGCCGACAGAAATCGAAAATGGACTTGAAGCCGCCGTCGCGCTCGCGGCTTTCCAGGACGACGTCGACCGCTTTCCCGCCGACGTTCTTGACCGCCGCCAGGCCAAAGCGAATTTTCTCGCTGACCACGGTGAAGTCGGCGCGGCTCTCGTTGATATCGGGCGGCAGCACCTCGATACCTCTTTCCCGGCACTCCGCCAGGTTCTTGATCACCTTATCCGTGTCACCCATCTCCGAGCTCAACAGCGCAGCCATGAACTCGACCGGATAGTGAGCCTTCAAATACGCGGTTTGGTAGGAGATCAACGCGTAGGCGGCCGAATGCGACTTGTTGAAGCCGTACCGGGCAAAGGTCTCCATCTGATCGAAGATCTCGCCCGCCCGTTTGGTATCAATCCGGTTTTTCACCGCCCCCTGGATGAACCGCTCCCGCTGGCTAGCCATCTCCATGGGATCCTTCTTCCCCATCGCCCGGCGCAAAATGTCGGCTTCGCCCATGCTGTAGCCCGCCAAGCGCTGGGCGATTTGCATCACCTGCTCCTGATAGACGATGACGCCGTGGGTGTCCTTGAGGATCGGCTCCAGGGCCGGGTCGAGATAGCGGATTTTTTGCCTTCCGTGCTTGCGCTTGATGTATTCCTCGGCCATCCCGCTGTCGAGCGGCCCGGGACGGTAGAGCGCCAGGATGGCCACGAGATCCTCGAAACCATGGGGCCGGATCTTGACCGTCATTTCCCGGATGCCCCCGCTTTCGAGCTGGAAGATGCCCGTGGTGTTGCCGGAGCCGAGCAGCCGATAGGTCTTCTTGTCGTCCAGCGCAAGCTCGTCCAACGCGATCGGGACTCCCCGGCTGGTTTGGATGAGCTTGATGCAGTCGTGGATCAGCGTGAGCGTCTTTAGACCGAGAAAATCGAATTTGATGAGACCGATCTTCTCCACGCTTTCCATGTCGAACTGGGTGACGATCCCGCCGTCCTTATCGAGGAAGAGCGGGAGGGAATCGATAAGCGGGAGATGGGATAAGACCACGCCGGCGGCGTGGGTGGAGGCGTGGCGCGTGAGTCCCTCCAGCCGCAGGGCGTGCTCGATCAGGGTTCGAACCCTGGGATCGCTTTTCATCAGCCCCTGCAGGCGCGGCTCCAGCTTGAGGGATTCGACCAACGGATAGTCGAACCCTTGCTTGGGGGCGGGAACGAGCTTGGCAATGGTGTCGGTTTCGGCGAAAGAAAAACCCAGCGCCCGGCCGACATCTTTGATGGCGGCTTTGGCCTTCAGGGTTCCAAAGGTGGCGATCTGCGCGACTCTATCCGGCCCGTATTTTTCCTTTACATACTGGATGACCTGATCCCGACCCCGGATGCAGAAATCGACGTCGATGTCGGGCATCGAGCGCCGCTCGGGATTGAGAAAGCGCTCAAAGAGAAGGCCGTGACGGATCGGATCGAGATCGGTAATCTTGAGCGCATAGGCGACCAGGCTGCCGGCCGCGGAGCCGCGGCCCGGGCCGACGGGGATGCCGTGATCCTTGGCGTAGTTGATGAAATCGGCAACGATCAGGAAGTAGCCGGAGAACTGCATCCCTTTGATCACGCCCAGCTCGTAGTTCAGCCGCTCCTCGTAAACCCCGTACCACGGACTTACGTCCGTGGCCTTGGGGCGCTGCCCTTCGGGGTAGTTCGGAACATTCATCCCCGCACTCACATGCGGGGCGTTCTGTGGTACGGGGTAAACCCTCCTCGATTCGGCATTCTGCAATCCGCCACCCGCATTCCCTTGCCTTTGCAGCCTCTCCTCCAATCCGCGCCGGGCCAGCTCGTCAAGATAGTCATCCAGGCTCTTCCCCTCGGGCGGGTCGAAGCGGGGAAAATGGTAGCGCCCGAATTCCAGCTCCAGATTGCACCGCCCGGCAATCTCCACCGTGCGCTCCACGGCCGCGGAACAATACGCAAATCCCTCGCGCATTTGCTCGGCAGACTTGATGAAGAGTTCATCGGTGGCCATCCTGAGCCGATTCTCATCCTGAACGTTCTTGCCCGTTTGGACGCAGAGGAGAACATCGTGGGCCTCGGCGTCGCTGCGCTCGCGGTAATGGCAATCGTTGGTCGCGACCACCGGGATCGAGAGCTCCTTGCCCAGCTCGATGATCAACCGGTTGACCTTCTCCTGCTCCGGGATCTTGTTGTCCTGGATCTCGAGATAATAACGATCCGTGAAGATCGAGGCGTAGGACTGCGCCGCCGCCCGCGCCTTTTCCACCTGCCCGGCCGACAGCGCCGAGGCCACCTCGCCCTGCAGACAGGCGCTCAGCGCGATCAGCCCCTTGTTGTGCTCGGCGAGCAGCTCCTTATCGACTCTGGGCTTGTAATAAAAGCCCTCCATGTAGCCGAGGGTCACAAGCTTGCACAGGTTGCGGTACCCGTCCCGGTTCATCGCGAGCAGGATGAGGTGGTGGTTGTACTCCTTGTTTCCCTTGTCGACGCCCCTGCGCTCGAACCGGCTCGCCGGGGCGACATAAATCTCGCACCCGATGATCGGCTTGATGCCGTGGCGGACCGCGTCCGTGTAAAACGCAATCGCCCCGAATAGGTTGCCATGATCGGTCATGGCCACCGCCGGCTGCTTGAGATCCCTCACCCGCTCGAGCAGCGACTCGATCTTATTGGCGCCATCAAGAAGACTGTACTGGGTGTGACAGTGCAGGTGAACGAAACGGGAATGCTCCATGAAAGCTAATATACGACTAGCATAAATCCAATGCCGCTACAAATATTTTTTCTCGGCGGTTCTTGATGAGCGACCGTCAGTCCCGTACTTTCGGCACGACGAGGTGAAAGAGCTTCAAGGGCGCGGCGCCGGCTTGCCTGATGCCGGCCGTCTCGCGAGGTCCGAGATAGACCCCCGCACCTCTGGAAACCTCGTAGTCCTCGTTCTCGAGGGTAATGACCCCGTCGCCTTCCATCAGATAAATGAGCTGGTGCGCGTCCTGCAAGGACTCGGCATCGAAGCGCTCGCCCGCATCGAGCCAGCGCAGCATACCGACGACATTTTTTGCGCCGCAGAGATCCCTATTGACTATTTCGGTGACCGTGCCCTGCGCTCCGGCCAGCTTCACCCGCGGGCATTGGAGAGTGTCGATATAGGTCGTAGCCATGCGTCAGGCTTTCCTTTTTCGGACGGGGTTAGCTTTGCACCCAGATCCTACCGTCCACCCGTTCCCACTTCAGATCATCATCGGTGCCGTCCAAGATGACCGTTTGGAAGCGGTTGGGCGCCTGGAATTCGAAATAGAACAAGGCTTGCGTTGCCCGCAGGCGATGTTGGTCTGCGGCGGGAATGAAAATGAGGTCTCCCGCCTTGACCTCTCTGACACCGTCCGGCGTTTCCACCGTCCCGGTGCCCTCAATGATAAAGTAGAAGTGCTCGCAGTTCTCATGCAGGTGGTAGGGAGACGCGGCGCCCTTCTTGTACCGCATGATGCCGGCCAGCATGTCATCCATTCCCGCCAGTTCCTTGTTGACGAAGAACACGCGCTCCCGGCCGGGCACGACCGACTTGAGCTTCGGCAGCTCGTCTTGATGGAAAATATAGGCCATAGCTCTTTCTCCCCGTGCCGGCGACTTGGCTCAAGTCTCGAAGGAAACATTATTCGATCCGGTGCGGCTGCGTCAACCTGAATTAGGGAATAGCTGGGCTGTCCTACCATTTCTTCTTGTCATTTTTTTTCTTTCGGAATTACCCGTTGTCTCAATTTGTGACTCGCGCGACACGGAATTGTGCCTCTCGGATAGCAGGATTTTCTTTAAAAACAGCCAGTTAGACTGTTAGGCCGATCTTTGGCATAACCCTTGCTCAAAGCGATTTCCAGGGGGGCTCCGTTATGAACAAGACTCGAAATGAGCTTATGCTTCTAACTTCGGAAGAGGCAGCCGAGATTCTTCAGATCTCTAAAAGGACCCTTCTTAGAATGATCCAAAGAAAGGAAGTTCCGGCTTTTAAAGTTGGGGGCCAGTGGCGCATCCGGGAGAGCCGGCTCAGAAAATGGGTTGAACACAAAGAGAATGGAGATTCTCAACCAGAGTGAAAAGATGAGGCAACTTAAGGAAAGGGGAGTTCTTCAAATGAAGGTTGAGATATTTAAATTTTTGGCAGAGAGAGAAATTTTCTCTTACGCGCGATTTCTGGGCCTGATAGGAGCGTTTCTTGGCCTAACTATAATGTCTGCGTGTAAGGCAGGTACGCCAACCGGGGCTCCTGTGAAGATTGGGCTGATCGCGCCGCTCTCAGGTGGTTTGGCTGCCTCTGGTGAGGCCATCCAGCGGGGTATGCTCCTCGCAATGGAGGAGGTCAACCGTGAGGGCGGAGTCCTTGGCCGGCCTCTAGCCCTTGTGGCTCGCGACGTGCAGAATGATCAAGCAGCCGGCGTGGCAGCGCTTCGGGAGCTTGCTGGCAAGGACTCTATTGTCGCGGTCTTTGGTGGAATCTTCAGCCCGGTGATGCTCGCCCAGATCGACGCCATTCATGAGCTTCGGATTCCGCTCATCAATCCCTGGGGATCAGTAACTGGAATCACCAAAAACGGTCGCAACCCCAACTACGCATTCCGCGTCTCAGTGAGCGATGAGTACGCCGATGAGTTCTTGGCTCGCTACGCCATAGAAATTACCCGCGCCCGCCGCCCTGGCATTATCGCTGATACCACTGCTTGGGGTGATTCGAATGTCGCAGGGCTGAACGATTGGCTCTCGCGGCTAGGTGTGGCCCCAGCAGGTGTTGAGCGCTTTGATCAGGGCGACACCAACATGAGCCGCCAGGTTGATCGGCTGCGCAGGGCTGGAGCCGATTCCCTCTTGATGGTTGCGAATGCCCCGGAAGGAGCAGCGATAGTTCGCGGGATGGTCACGCTCGGCTGGAAGGTCCCGGTTATTAGCCACTGGGGCATCAGCGGCGGCCGCTTCGTCGAGCTAGCCGGAGTAGACCACGCCGAGGGGGTATTCACTCTTCAGACTTACTCTTTTTTTGGGTCCCAGTCTTCTAGGGGCGAAGCGTTAACAAAGGCCTATCACGCTCGCTTTGGAACCCGAAAGGCCGAGGAGATTCTGGCGCCTGTCGGTGTGGCGCATGGATACGACGGTGTTCATCTACTCGCCAGGGCGATAAGAAAAGCGCGAACCACTGACGGGCCGAAGGTGCGCGAGGCTCTGGAGCGACTGGAGCCTTACGACGGGCTACTCAAGCGGTATGCTCCACCCTTTACGCCTGAACGCCACGACGCGTTAGTTGCGGCAGACTACATTATGGCAGTTTGGCAAGGTGGGAGATTAGTGCCTGCGCCGAAGTCGCGTCTCGGGAAATAATCTGGATGTTAGCTGATCGTTTCAAACTGACGGGAACGATTCGGGCGCGTTTTTTGCTTGCGCTCGGCCTCATCGGCATTGTGCCGCTTGGGGTGGTAGGACTAGGCATCGCCCTCTTGGACAGTCGCGCGATCACGGAACAATCGGCGCGGGAGCTCACAGGGCTCGCGCGCGGTTTGGCTGGCCAGCTTGATGTCTATATGTCGGAGGTCTTTAGCGATACTCGGGCTATGGCCGCTCTGCCGGAAATCGTGAGCATGGATCGCGCTCGGCAAGGCGCCCTTCTCAGGGAACTCTTCCACCATTATTCAAAGTACTGGCGCCTTTCGACGTTTGACCGGAGCGGCAGGCTCCTTGCTTCATCGCACCCCGGCGCCCTTCCGTCGATGACGATCCGAGAATCGTTTCGAACTGCCGCCGAAAGAGGCTATCAGGACTGGATGGTGGCGCCTGCGCTTAGTACCGGACGCTCAGCGTTGTTTGTCCATACGCCGATCCGTAACGCGGAGCGACGGGTCGTAGGGGTACTTGGTGCAGTCATAGACCTTGAGAATCTCTCCGCAGTGGTCGGGAGGGTTCCGGTCGGTGGAAAGGGCTTCGCGTTTGTCTTGGACACTAATGGGCGCGTCCTGCTCCATCCCGATCAGGTAGCGGTGCAGGAGCGCCGAGACTACTCCTGGATCGGTGTGCCGTCGGGAGGTCAGGTGCCGGGACCGGGCACGGTCCGATATGAGTTAGTGAATGAGGCACGCATTGCGGGCTACGCTCCGTTGCGGAAAGTAGGCTGGAGCGTAGTTGTTGAGCGACCCGAGGATGAGCTACTGGTCGCCGCGAATCGGTCCTGGCGCCTCGCTCTCGCCGGCTTGATCATGAGCGCGTGTCTTGCTCTTCTGACGGCCGTTTTACTTGCTCGCAAGCTCACACGACCGCTGGTAGCGCTGGCCGAGGCTGCGCAGGCACTAGGCTCTGGCAGCCCATCCACACCGCTCCCCCCCATGGCGCCAAACAGTGGCGAGCTTGGAACGCTTGTCGCGGCTTTCGAAGCAATGCGTAGAGCCGTGGAGGTGCGTGAGGGGGCGTTGGAAAGACAGGCAGAGATCCAAAAGCTCCTCTTCGATGAGACCAAGGAGAAAGCCAAGGAGTTGGCCGTCGCCTATAAAGCCGCCTTTACTTTCAATCAATCTTTAAACCTTGAGACGACTCTCAGTGTAGTCCTAGATGAAGTGCTCAGAGTCATCAGCGCGGACAGCGCGTCGCTCCGCGTTCTCACTGAGCGGGAAGGCCTTATGGATTTCGCCGTTAACAAAGGCTTTCCAGAAGAGTACCTTGCTGCGCGGGCCAGAGCGCAGGATATCGGCAAAGCTGCCCGACATGTGCTCGCCACCGGAGAGGTAGTTATTTCAGATGATCTTACAGAACATCCCTTTTTTAAGGGAGGAATACTGGAGAGTTTAGGGTATAGATCGGCAATTTACCTCCCCATTAATGTGCGGGGGACAACCCTTGGAATCCTTAACCTGGCCAGCCGAGAAAAAGGTCGATTCAGTGAGAGGGAAAAGGTCATACTTTCATCCGTTAGCCATCAGCTTGGTTTGGCGCTGGATAATGCTCGTCTCTTTAAAGAGACCCAGCGCAATCTGGAGCGCATACAGGCGCTGCAGGAGATTGATAGGGCCGTAACCTCGACCTTGGATCTCCGTACCGTCTTGGATCTGCTGTTGGAAAAAATTGATCTTTTCTTTCCCTACCCGTCTGCAACGACTGTCAGATTACTAAATCGAGAAACGGGAGTCTTAGAGGCTCTGGCCTGTAGGGGCCTGAACGAAAAAGAATGGAGGACACAGGACAGCAGAACCGTCGGCGGGCGTGCCAAAAAGATATTCGAAACCAAGGCACCATTGACGGTACGCAACATCCAAACGGACCCGCAAACCTCGAAGCCGGCGATATTTCGCAAGTATGGGCTGGTCTCTCACTTAGGCGTCCCTTTGATTGCCAAGAACGAAACCATAGGGGTCCTCGCCCTCTATACAAAAGAAGAGCACGATTTTACCAGCGAAGAGATCGAGTCTCTCTCTAACCTGGCAAGTCAAGCGGCCATCGCAATCCACAATTCCGAGCTCTATCAAGAGATGGCAAAGTTAGCGGGCGATCTGGCGAGATCGAATAGGGTCAAAGATGAATTTCTGAGTGTCATGTCCCATGAGCTTAGAACGCCGCTGAATGTGATCATGGGTTATACCGCGATGCTCAAAGACAGTATGCTAGGGGAGATTAACCAGGAGCAAGAAAAGGCCTTAGAGAAGATTTTAGCGCGATCCCAAGAGCAACTGGGAATGATCGGCGGCATACTCGACGCGACCCAGTTGGAGGCTAACAGAGTAAAGGTCGAGCATGAGGAGTTTGGCCTAAAAGAATTTCTTGAGGAGCTAAGGTCGGACTACCGTTTTCGTCCCCCGCAAGAACTTACGATTGAGTGGGAATATCCCCCGCATCTGCCCGTTGTGAAAACCGATCGGGAAAAGCTCAAGCAGATCCTGCGGAATCTCATCAACAATGCTATTAAATTCACCCCGAAAGGATCGATAACCATATCAGCGAGGATAACCGAGCCTCATGCCCTTATCGAGTTCAAGGTGGCTGATACAGGGATAGGGGTTGCGGAGGAAGACCTTCCCGTTATCTTTGAGAAGTTCCGTCAGCTCGACAGCTCAGAGACGAGACTCTATGGGGGTGTGGGAATAGGATTGCATCTTGTGAAGAAATTTACCGAACTCTTGGGCGGAAAGGTTGAGGTTGAGAGCATGCCTGGCAAAGGCTCAATCTTTACGGTTACGATACCCTGTGAAGTTTATCCGCCAGCAGTGCGCCTACAAGAGCTTGGCATGGAAAGCAAAGACCTGAATGTTTAGCGGATTTCAAGAGCTGATTGTGAACGTGTGAGACAATTTTCTTTTTCAAGTCTGCGCGCCCGGTTAATGCTTCTCGTTCTCCTTGCCGTCATCCCCTCTTTCGGCTTAATCCTTTACGCGGCTTGGGAGCAGCGGCGATTAGCCGCTGTGGAAGTGCAGGAAAACGCGCTGAGGTTGGTGCGGCTTACGTCCAGCGATCAGGAACAACAAAGGGAGATCCATTCTGCAGCGCTATCCCGATCAAGAAACCGTTCAGCGTGGCCGACCGTGCCTGGTTTCAGCGTGCCGTTCAAACCCGTCGCTTTGCCATCGGGGATTACCAGATAGGGCGCGCTAGCGGTAAGGCCTCGCTTAATTTTGGCTATCCTGTCATTAACGAGCGGGGCGATGTCGAGGCCGTGGTCCTTGCCGGGCTGGATCTTGCGTGGCTCAACCGTCTTGCCGCCAAGGCGCAGTTGCCCGAGGGTTCCGCGCTCACTATGACCGACCAAAACGGTACCATCCTAGCCCGCCACCCAAACCCAGGGCAGTGGATCGGGAAGTCCGTGCCGGAGGCCTCCATCGTTAAAGCCATTCTGAATCGGGGAGGCGAGGGAACCGCAAGGGCTTCAGGCATGGACGGCGTCCGGCGGCTATATGCCTTTACCCCGCTGGATAGCACCGCGGAGGCCGGGAAAGTATACCTGAGTGTCGGTGTTCCCGAGCAAGTTGCCTTTGCGGATGCGGACCGGACTTTCAAACGCAACCTGTTAGGACTCGGGATGGTCGCCGCGCTGGCGCTCACCGCGGCTTGGATAGGCGGTGATGTGTTCATCTTACGCCGGGTGAAGGCTTTGATGAAAATAACGAAACGGCTGAGCGAGGGCGACCTGAGCGCGCGGACGGGGTCGTCCGATGGACAAGGGGAGCTGGAGCAACTGGCACGAGCTTTTGACCGGATGGCTGATGCTCTTCAAATACGGGAGACTGAATCCCGACGGGCGGAAGAGGCTCTGCGAAGCCGCTATCAAGAACTGCAAGCTCTCCATGAGATCAGTCATGCAGTCAGCTCGACTTTGGATGTCCATGCGGTACTGGACATCCTCACAAAAAAAATCGACATCCTTCTGCCCTACACTGCTGTCCTGGTATGGTTACGGAACGAAGAGAGTGGACAGTTAGAACGTGCGGTCTGCAGGAACCTCGATGAAGAGCTTTGGAAGGGACGAAAGTCAGCAGGTATCCCCGCTCTCGTGAAAGAAGCAGTTAACGGTAGGGTCCCTGTTGTCGCTAGCGACGTTCAGACAGACTCCCGGACACTGGACCCGGAATTTTACCGCAGACATGGGCTGCTTTCCCACCTCTCAGTCCCGTTGCTTGCTAAAGGAGAAGCTCTCGGAGTGGTGGTTTTTCTCACCAGAGAGAGACATGACTTCACCAATGAAGAGATCCAGTTTCTCGCTACGCTGACGGGGCAGGCAGCTATTGCAATCCACAATTCTCGACTTTACGAGCAAACCAGGAAGCAGGCAGTTCAGTTGGAGCAGGCGAACAGAGCCCTGGCGGACTTCACGGCTATGATCGCCCATGATCTACGGTCTCCCCTTACGGCCGTGGTGTCGGAAGCGGCAATGCTAGAGGACGGTCTATACGGACCGGTCAGCGAGGAGCAGAAGAGGCGGCTGGCCAAGATACAGGCTCACAGCCGGAACCTGGTGGATTTAGTCAACGATTTTCTCGATCTCTCTAAGCTGGAAGCGGGACGCGTTGACTTAGTTAAACAGGAAGTGAATCTGGGAGATCTGATCCAAGACAGCTTGGACAATCATCTGCTCCTTGCCCAAAGTAAGAAAATCGCGCTGCGGACCTGCGTTGATCCCGGGCTACCTCGGGTAATAGCCGATCCACGCCGGCTCGGTCAGGTCCTTAGCAACCTTCTGAGCAACGCTATCAAGTTCACCCCCGAAGGCGGACAGATCGACGTGAGCGCCGGTAAAAACGACGCTACAGGGGTCGAAGTCTGGGTCAAGGACACGGGATTAGGGATCTCGCCGGAGGAGATCCGCAGTCTGTTCGAAAAGTACGCTCAGACCCGAAGTGGCCAGACTACGAAATCTAAGGGAACGGGACTGGGACTTGCGATTTGTAAGATGATCGTCGATGCCCACGGCGGCAGGATCTGGGCCGAAAGCGAGGAGGGCAAGGGGACGACCGTTCGGTTCACGATCCCCTACGCAACCTAAAGGCATGACCCATGGGCAACAGGCTCCTTATTTCTCGGGGAGCTGTCCGCCCCAGATCTCTTTCAGAAAGCCACTTTTGTCCAGGTTTTCGGCAAAGGTGTTGTCAAAGAGGTCTGCCGGTTTTCTCTTGATGTTCGTGCCTGCCTGGCGAGCAACCTCCACCGCCTCGGCAACTGCGCTTGCCGGCACGGTTAACCGCCGATTGACGAGCGACTTGGCGTAGGCGTTATAAGCGGATTGTAGAGCCTCTGGGTCATTGAGCCGGAGAACTTTTGCCACAGAGGCCATGGCCTTGTCCGGATTCTTCTCCACGAAGTGGACGGCTTCAGCTATGGCCGCCACAGATCTTTGAACGAGGGTTGGCCGTTCCTTCAAGGTCTTCAGGTTTGTGTGCAAGGAGCTGTAAATAAACGCCAGACCCAATTCGTTCAGGTTGTAAATCACGTTGAAGCCGTCCTTCTTGCCGCGAACATCTAGCGGAGGCGTCACGAGCAGAGCCTGGATGATGTCCTGCCTCATTGCGTTATAGCGCTCCGGTTGGCTGCCGCCGATGGGCCGCAGCTTTACCTCTTCTTCCGTCAAGTTGAAATTTTTGAGAAGCACCTTCGACAACCGGTGGGTCAAGTCCCCGGGCCGGGTCACCCCAATGCTCTTACCCCTCAGGTCCTCCATCTTCCTGATGTCTTTACGGACCAAAAGTACCCAGGGCAAACCTACGAGCGGCGACGCCACCATTTTGGC
>JACPAM010000064.1 GCA_016180805.1 Deltaproteobacteria bacterium
TTTCCGTTGCTGCAATCATCTTGATCGGGATGTGGTTTGAGCGCTATCTGCTCGTGGTCCCATCCTTGTGGCACAAGGGGGAACTGCCCCTGGGCTGGCTGGAGCTCTTTGTCACTTTGGGTTTCTTCGCCGCCTTTGCCTTGAGTTCCTTATTCCTTGGACGGTTAACGGGAAGTTTTCCTCGTGGAAAATAATCAGATGGAGGAAGGATCCTATGCGCATTTACCCCGTACCACAGAAAGCGCCGCATGTGAGCGCGGGGTAAATATGGGCTGGGGTTCCGGAGAGACGCCATGGCCACGTGGGCAGAGATCCAGTCTCGACTTGGCCGGTCCCTGGCCGCAAAGCTGATTTTAGGGTTCCTGGTTATCGCCCTCCTGGAGGGAATTTTCCTCGGAGCAGTCAGTTTTTATTTGCTGCGGCGATCCACTGCAATCAATCGGCAGCTCGAAGAGATTAGCCTGTCGCTGGAGGCCACCCGCTCTTTAGGACTGAACCTCGCTCAGCTCTCACAACCGTTGGACGAATACCTCTTGGGAGCTGAATATGTCCGGACCATCGCTGAATTCCGTGGCGCCGTGACCACGGTAAGATCGGATCTGCAGAGCTGCGGCTCGGCCTTCTGCCATGGGGCGGCGAAGGAGCCGCAACAGATGGCAGCTACACTTGCTCCGCTGATCGCGGAGGTCCAAGAAAAGGGTATCGCCGTCTTTGAGCAGAAAAGAGCGGGCAACGACCCGACCCGGCTAAGAGAGGATCTACAGAGCGTCATCTCAGTGGCACGAAGTCTCATGGACAAGATGTCGTTGGCCCTTTCTCAACGGATCGGTTCCCTCAGAAGGGAATCCGCAGAGGTCGGTCAAAGGGCGATTGCCCTTTTTTTTCTTTTTACTTTCCTTTCCGTGGCATTAACTGCTGCCGTTGCGTTTGCTGTCGCACGGCAGATTACCGTCCCGGTCCGCCAACTGCTGCTCGGCACTCGAAGGATAAAAGAGGGCGATCTGGATCATCGAGTTGCGGTGGAAGCGCGCGATGAGATCGGAGATCTCGCCGAGTCCTTCAATGCCATGGTCAGGACTCTTAAAGATTACAAAGATCGCATCGACGAGTACAGCCGCTCCCTGGAAGAGAAGGTTCGATTGAGAACCGAGGAATTAAAGAAGGCCCAAGAGTCCTTGCTTCAGTCGGAAAAGCTCGCCTCCATTGGCTTATTGGCTTCGGGTGTCGCCCATGAGCTGAATAATCCCCTCACCAGCATCCTCATGAATATCAATCTGCTCATGGAAGAGGTGGGCGGCAACGCGGAACTTCAGCGAGAGCTCAAGCATATCAGCGACGATGCGCTCCGGTGCAAGCGTATCATCGATGACCTGCGGGATTTTTCGCGGCGCCACGAGCTTGATGTCCGTCCTTCCGATCTCGGCGAAGTTGTGCGCAAAACTCTCGGCTTGATCAAGCACCAACTGGAGCTTCACGGGATTGCGGCCCGGCAGGAGCTTTCCTCCGAGATTCCTTTGATTGCCTGCGATCCGGATCGGATACAGCAGGTTCTGATGAATGTCTTTGTGAATGCGATTCAGGCCATGCCTCAAGGCGGGAGCTTGACGGTCGGAACCGCGCTCCGGGAAGGACTGGCCGAGATCACTATCCGAGATACCGGGCCGGGCATTCCCAAGAAGATCCAAAACAGGATCTTCGACCCCTTTTTTACCACCAAGCCGGGAGGGACAGGTTTGGGTCTTTCCATCGCTTACAGGATCATGGAGGAGCACGGCGGAGGGGTTGAGATAGAGAGCCTTACCGTGGAAGATATCGGTAATGGAGGGCAGGGGAGTCCGGGCACGACGGTTCGACTCCTGCTCCCGGTGACAGCTAGAATAAGCCATGGGGGATGAAGGGGTTTCTCTGAAGGCGAATTCGTGAGCGCGGATAGCGAAACCATGGAGACCACGGGCGCCGAAACCAAGGGGAGGATCCTCGTCGTGGATGACGAAGAGCGCATCTGCGATGCCGTGAAAAGGGCCTTGGGGCGCACCGGATATGCGGTTGAGACCAGCCTCGATGCCTTGGGCGCGTTGGAGAAGTTTCAAAAGCGCTCCTTTGATATGGTCATCTGCGACATCAAGATGCCGGGGATGGACGGCCTGGAGCTTCTTGATCGAATCAAAGAGCATGACCCGACCACCCTGGTCCTCATGATCACTGGGTATGCCTCCATCGAATCCGCAGTAGAGTCGATAAAAAAAGGCGCCCAAGAATATATCCCTAAACCCTTTACTCCGGATCAAATTCGCTTTCTCGTCGAACGGGCCTTCGAGCGCAAACGCTTGGCGGAGGAAAACCTTTATCTCAGAGGAGAACTCAAGCAGCTATACGGAAGGGACGTCATCATAGGGGAGAGCCAGGAGATGCGGCAGGTTTTCGACCTGGCTGTCAGGGTGGCAGAGGCGGACTCTTCGGTGCTGATTGTGGGGGAGAGCGGCACCGGCAAGGAGGTTGTGGCGCGTCTGATCCACTTTCGCAGCGCGCGGGCCAACGGTCCATTCGTAACGGTGAACTGCTCAGCCATTCCCGAAACCCTCCTGGAGAGCGAGCTGTTCGGCCATAGGAAAGGCGCCTTTACGGGTGCTCTCTACACGAAGCGGGGAAGCTTCGAGCTGGCGAATGGCGGCACGCTTTTTCTGGATGAGATCGGTGATATGAAGCTTGATATGCAGGCCAAGATCCTTAGAGCGCTTGAGGAGCGCAAGGTCAAGAAAGTGGGTTCCGAGGAGGAAAGCCAGGTGGATGTCCGAGTCCTTGCGGCGACCAATAAGGATCTCAGGGAAGAAATCAAGGCAAGCCGTTTTCGCGAAGATCTCTTCTACAGGCTGAATGTTGTCCAGATCCAAATCCCGCCCTTGCGCGAGCACAGAGAGGATGTCCCACTTCTCGCTAGGCACTTTCTCAAGCTCTTTTGCGCTGAGATGAAAAAGCCTGTGGCGGACTTTTCCACGGAAGCCCTCACCCTGCTTACGACCTATGATTGGCCGGGAAACGTCAGAGAGCTAAAGAACGCCGTGGAAAGAGCGGTGATCTTCACCGGCCCAGCCGAGCTTATCCGCGCGAGCCATTTTCCGCCGCAGATCCGTGCCGACGTTGACCGCACACGCCGCTCGCCCCCTAGGGACTTCAAGAATCTCAGGGCCATGGAGATGGACTATATCAAGGAGGTCCTGGATGCCTGCGGGGGCAATAAGTTGAAAGCCGCGCAGATCCTCGGTGTCTCGCCGTCCACCATCTGGCGCAAGCTGCAAGAAGAATCCTGATCTCTTCACGTCACCTCTTAGAGCCAAGCCTTGGGAAGAGGCTCGCCCCTTTCATTCTGCACTGTCCTTGCAAATTGAAATGGTGAGAATCCTTTAAGTTTCAGCGACTTAAAGATCCCCATTGCAGCTTGCAAGGAATGTGGCAGAGGCCCCTCTTTTCCCGCCGATTGCGCCAAAAAAAGAGTAGGTATTTCAACAGGTTAGCCGGGCGATCCTTTTGAATGGCTGGCATCGTTTTTGCCATTCTTCCGGGTGGAGGGAAAGATGCAGGGCAACGAGAGCATAAGGATCGTAAAGCATGAGGAATCGTTACGGTCCGTGCAGCATCGGGGGGTGCGGATGAGGGTCCTCTACGAAGATGAAAGGTTGGAGATTGTGAACTCCGAAATGGAGCCGCATAGCTCCTTGGAGTTTGATTATTCCGGCGACTTCTCCGCCTTTCATCTCGTCCTCGAAGGGAGCCCGCTTCTTGAAGGTAAAGACCGCATCGAGGGGCTTCTTCCAGGGGACTCCGTATATCTGCCTGACGGCACCGGGCACAGAATCTCTAACCCTGCATCTTCCCGCTCGGTAATCTGGACCCTGTTGGAAAAAAAAGAACGACCTAGCAACGGAGGTGGGTTATGACACTGGGACAAAAATATATCATGTGGGGGACAGCTATTCTCGTGTGGATTTTTGGCTTGAGCATCTTCCTCAGCTACATAAATTTTGGCTCTCTCGATCTGCCGACCGTTACGCACATGGCCCGGATCCTGACGCCACTCCTGTTTGTCGCCGCCGCTCTCCTCTACGTCTTCAAGCGGCCAGCAAGGTCGGAGAGGAAGGAACGAGTGGGTTGCGTTAGCCAAACCGTGACCGAGGGCACGCGATGAAGATGGAGAAGACATTTCCCCGGATCGATGAACCAGCCCGCTTCTTTGTCGCGCTGGATCTTATGGTGGGCATCGTCATTCTCATGGCGATTATCTCGGTGAGCATCATGCTTTACGGCGGGCTTCAGTTTTTCGGACGCTAAGGAGGGAATCTGATGGCTAACCTACCTGGTGGATTTGGGCAGTCCTATCGGGAAACCTTTTGGGTCGAGACGGGCCTGATCCTGCTGATTGCTTGGGGTCTTTATACCTACTCTTTGCAGTTCTTTAACGGGCTGGGCGTTACAGGCCTGAACAAGCCGGTTTTCTGGGGGCTCTATATTGCGAATTTTATCTTTTGCGTCGGGCTTAGCGCAGGAGGCATCGCGGTTTCCGCCCTCGTCCACATCCTGAATAAAGAGGAGATGAAGCCCATAGCTATTATTGCTGAGATTCTATCCATAAGCTTCCTCATCCTGGCGGCCCTCTTCATTATCCTGGATATGGGTCAACCCACGCGCCTTCTCTATGTTATTTGGAATGCCAATTTCTCTTCGCCCCTCCTTTGGGATGTTACAGTTATCAACAGTTATCTCATTCTCTGCTCCGCCCTGCTGTTCTTCAGCGCCCGCGCCCAGGTAGTGAAATCCGCTTTAGGTCATCCAGGGCGGTTGTTTATCGTTCGCTTTCTTACGTTGGGCTACACCGACCTTTCCGAAGCTTCGCTCAAGCGGGACCGGAGGGTTCTAAAGACGCTTGCCATTGTGTCCGTACCCGCCGCTGTGGCGCTTCATTCTGTCACTGCCTGGATTCTCGGCCTGGTCAAGGGACAGCCAGGGTGGAATACGCCGATTCTGGCTCCCCTCTTTATTTCCTCGGCGCTGGCCTCTGGGCTGGCGGGAGTGATCGTGGCCGTTTGGGCGGCGAGAAAGCTTTTTAGAATTGACATTGGTGACAAGATCATCCTTCAACTCGGGACCTTTCTGTTCCTCAGCATCCCAGTCCTGGCCTATCTGCTTTTCACCGAGTTTCTAACGGTAGGCTACTCTGGCTCGCCAACTCATATTCAAGTCCTCGACGAGATCCTGTGGGGGCGATTCTCCAGGATTTTTTGGTTTGACACTATCGTGGGCATCCTCATTCCCTTCGTCCTTCTAGGTCTCCCATGGACTCGGACTCCTGGATGGATCGTCGTCGCCTCTCTATTGGTAATTGTTGGCGTCTTTGCCGAGCGCACTTATCTTTTACTGCCTTCGCTGATGCGTGGTGGCCCCTTTGATGTGACCACCGGCTATAGCCCCACGACCATTGAGTGGACCATCATGGCGGCTGCCTATGCTTTTGGACTGCTCTTATTCCTCCTGGTCGGCAAGCTGATCTTTCCTCGTAAGACCGAGCAAGAGCATGCGGTTCCCGCGCCGGCTCGCGAACAAACAAGGTGGGGTTTCCAGCGGGGTTAGGCCCGATCCTAACCTCACTGAGAGGCGAACCGGCGGGTTGGGAATTCGGCGACAGTTTCGGGTGAACGTTAGGATCGGGGTTAGGCGGCTGAAGCAAGAGAGGAGGGACTCATGAAAGCGTTCAGACTTATGCCAGTCGCAATTGGCATCATCGCGTTGTTTACGGGGGAGGCATCGGCGGCCGATCCGGCAACGGTCAACTGGAAGAGTGTGCCGACCAAGACGGTGGCGCTCTTCTATCCGGCGCAGTCGACCTATCAGTGGTTGCGCGGCGCAGATCACGCGGGGGCGCCGGTGGTCACCGGCGGCGGCGCCTGTCTGACTTGCCATAAGGATGCCGAGGAGAAGCTTGGCAACAAGCTGGTGAAGGCAAACAAGCTGGAACCGACGCCTGTGGACGGCAAGAATGGGGTTGTGAAGCTCAATGTGCAGGTTGCTTACGACAAAGAGAACGCCTATTTCCGCTTCCAGTGGAAGACAAACAACCCGTATCCGGGTGAGGCTTATCCCTTCTATCGCTTCGACGGCAAGGAATGGAAAACGTACGGCGCGCAGAAACTGGCTGCGGCAGTTCGCAAGGGCGAGCAGCCGGGCGTCTACGAAGACCGCTTGACCATGATGATCGACGACGGCGGCGTGCCGGCTTTCGCTGGCCAGGGCTGCTGGCTCACGTGCCACAACGGCGAGCGTGACGCCCCGAATCAGCCGTCCGCGGCCGAGGTCAAGGCAAGCCCGTTCTTCCAGGCCATCAAAAAGGCTGACGTGCGCAAGTACCTGCCATCGACGCGCACGGACGAGCTGGCGTCCTGGGACAAGGGCAAGAGTCTGGAGGAAATCGCCAAGATAAAGGCGGCCGGGGGTTTTCTCGACCTGATCCAGTGGCGCGCGCACCGCTCGAATCCCGTCGGCATGGCCGACGACGGCTACGTGCTCGAATGGCGCAACTTCGACGCCGGCAAGAACATGTTCAGCTCGAACATGGACGCGAAGACCAAGCAGCCGAAATTCATGTACGACGAGAAGAAGGTCGGCAAGAAGGCGCTCAGGATCGAGGATATACGCAAGACCTCGACGGTCCTGATTCGCGGCCAGACTGCTGTTCCGTTTGATCCCAATGCCGGCTGGAAGGAAGGAGACCTCGTCTCCCAGTACGTCGTGAGCCGTGAAGACGCCGCGGGATCGGCGGCCGACAACAAGGAGGCGAAGGGCGTCTGGAAGGACGGCATGTGGACGGTTGTATGGGCCCGCAAGCTGAACCTGACCAATCCCGACGACAAGGCGTTGGTGGAAGGCAAGGTCTACAACTTCGCCTTCGCGGTCCATGACGACAACGTCACCTCCCGGGGCCATTTCGTATCGTTCCCGGCCACGCTCGGGTTCGGCGTCAAGGCCGACATCCAGGCGACCAGGCTCAAGTGAATGAGCGCGTGTGTCGCCACGCGGCCCGGCGGTTTTCGCCGGACCGCGTGGCTCGCTGTAGAAGAGGGGGGCGCAAACCAGAGAAACTTTGGGCTTGTGTTCGCGGAGCGATTGGTTTAAAAACGGCGAAGAAAAAAATGGAAAGGAGTAGACATCAATGAATTTCAAGCAAGTCTCTTTTCTTGGCGGGCTGATGGCCTTTGCCGTCATCGTGTTGTGGCTGGGTCAAAACTTCGCGGTGGGGGCGGAGATCCCTGTTCCACCCGATTTCTCTTATGAGGACACCAAGCCCCTCGGCCCGGTTCCCTTTAGCCACAAATTTCACGTTACTGAGAAGAAGCAGCAGTGCCCGGACTGCCACACCAAGCCCAAGCTCTTCGAGATGAAGAAGCTAGCCGCCTCTCCCAAGATGAAGATGGCGAATCTCAACGAAGGACAATTCTGCGGGAACTGTCATAATGGCAAGAAGGCCTTCGCCACGAAAGAGGCGAAGGACTGCGCCAGATGCCACGTAAAGAAATAGGGTGCAGTTTAGCATCGAAGCGAATTGGGCGCCGACTTTTTTTCACATCTGATAAAGGCGCCTTGCGGTCTGCAGGATCATTCCCGCTTCCCCAATTTCAACGACGGTCTGAACAAGCTGATGGCCGGCATTAAGTTTTATTTTTACAATTTCGATAAAAGCAGAGGTTTCGATAAATATCTGATGTCCGAGAAAATGCCTGCCGACCCCGCATCGGTGAGCTTTACCGCGACATTCTTCAAGGACAGCGACGG
>JACPAM010000065.1 GCA_016180805.1 Deltaproteobacteria bacterium
AGGATCGCTAAAGCGTTCGGCCTGCGGTTGTTACCCTTTGTCGTCCTGTTATTACGCAACTGAAATCCCTCCAGGAAAAATTACAGAATAACCTTCCTTACAACGTCGCAGAGCATATCTGGCCCGCCTTCTTAACTCCGCAGCCTCATATGGATCGCGGGCATTCTCATCTATCCATTCCATACTCCGATCAAAACCGTCCTCGCACTCTACACTCCTATCTCCTTGTGATGTCAACCCCCCTCCGGATCCCAACGTAAAATACCACGAAAAGGGGTGCTGCGAAAGGTGGATTTTCAAAGCGCTTGACTATAGCCATTAAACACCCTAAACGGAGGTCATTATGGCTAAGCACAACAATGTGATCCACCTTTCTGAGGTTCCTTTGGAGACCATGAAGGTCCCTGAGGGCTCTTCATTCGGCGGCAAACGCCAGCGAGTGGGACTGGCCATCGGGGCGCAGAAGCTCGGCTACAGCTTTTTTGCCGTCCCGCCGGGAAAAGCGGCCTTCCCCTTTCACCTGCATAACGGCAACGAGGAGATGATTTTCATCCTGGAGGGAAAAGGCACCTTGCGCCTTGGAAAGGAAAAAATTTCAGTCACCGACGGGACCTTCATCGCCTGCCCACCCGGACCGGACTATCCCCACCAACTCATCAATACCTCCGACCGGGAACTCCGCTACCTCGTGGCGAGCACGATGGAATACCCCGAGATCTCCGAATACCCCGACTCAAACAAGATCGGTGCCTACGTAACCAGCGCAGGAGCCCAGGCGGGTTTTCGGGCTTTGTATTTCAAAGACGCGGCGGTTCCCTATTACGAGGGTGAGAGCGCCCCCGCGATAAAACAAATCAAGAAATCGCGGACCAAAAAAGGTCGCTAGCGCGCGCGTCAATGGTCGCGCTTACTATGCATACCGAGAGCTTGACAGGTACCAACCTACCAGGTAACGTCTCCCGGCAAACGGACCGGGTAATCGAGGAGGAAACCATGTCCAGGCAATTGATCTCCAGAGTCGCCGTAAAGGTGATCGTTTTTCTGCTCGCAGCCGCAGGCCTTGGCACGGCCATCCCCTCCATGGCCCAGGTGCAAAAGGTCAAGGTGGGCACGTTGGCCGCGCCTTCGACTAGCTCTTGGATGGTAGCCATTATGGAAGGACGGCAGATCGATATCAAGAACGGCGTTGACGTGGAATGGGTCGAGCAACCCTCCACGGCATCGCTCTACAATGATTTTGCCGCTGGATCCTACCCCGTCGCCACAGGCGGCATGATGACCTACGCGAACCAGTACGCAAGAGGGGTAAAACTCAAAATGTTGGCTACCTACCAACTCTTTGGAACTTCGATCATCGTCAATACCGAAAGGGCCCCCGAGATCGTCTCCCTAAAAGACCTTAACGGAAAGGAGCTGGCAGCTCCGCTCGCCTCGGAGAACTACAAGGCAATGACGCTTTATATGCTTTGGTCCGGGGTTGACCTTAAGTCGCTCAAGACCCGAAACTTCGAGCAGCCCGGCGTGGCCGCGGAGTTGCGATCACCTGCGGGCGCAGCTCAAGCCGGGATCGTATGGGCTCAGTTGCCCACAAGGCTCGTTACGGAGAATCCTAAGAAGTTTAAGGATCTGATTTCCAATGAGGATCTCGAAAAACTGTGGAAGCAGAAGACCGCGACCGAACACCACTGGCTCCTGGGCTGGGCCGTGAGCGATGACTTTGCCCGGAGCAATCCCGCCCTTCTTCAACGAGTTCACAGCGCCATGAAGGAAACCGTAGACTGGTTCAACGCGAACACTGATGAGGCCATAAAACTCGTGGCCAAAAAAACTAAAGACCCCGTCCCCATCCTCAAAGAGACTGTCAGCGCCGGCAGGGTGAAATTCCTCCAGACAACTGCGGAGTCGCAGGAGAAGGCGATCACGGAGCTGTTCAAGGTCTCCGTGCCGCTCGGATACGTGACGAAGTTACCCGATGCCGGCTTCTTCTATCGCGGACTACGATAGGCACGTTTCCGGGTTATAGGAGAAGAGTCACCTAAATTTCCCGACTTCTGGAAACAAGGCGCTAAGATTTCTCTTTAGCTGGCTTCCAGCATGGTATGTTGTTTGCTTCACGCTTAGTGGCTCAAGTTATTCTACAAATTTCTGGCCGGCGCGGGCCGGAAGGGTAGCTTGACGAGGAATGGCTTAGGGCAATCATTTTTGAAACCGCACGGGATAATCAAAACAGGGAGGAACGCCATGCTCAAGAAAACATTTCCTGGGAATGTATCCATAGGCAAGATGGTCTGGGTGGCGGCCATAGCCTGCCTGACCATTCCCATCCCTGCCACTGCCCAGGTCCCGAAGGTCAAAGTGGCGACCCTAGCTTCGCCTTCGACAGGCGCCTGGATGGCAGCGATCATGGAAGCGAGACAAATCGATATCAAGCACGGCGTGGACGTGGAATGGATCGAGCAGCCCACCCTGCCCTCGCTTTACAACGATTTCGCCGCCGGGTCGTACCCGATCGCCACAGGGGGCATGATGACCTACGCGAACCAGTACGCAAGGGGTGTGAAGCTCAAATTTTTCGCGACCTACCAACTCTTTGGAACCTCGGTCATCATCAACACCGAAAGGGCCCCCGATATCCGCTCCTTAAAGGACCTCGGCGGGAAAGAGATGGCGGCGACCCTCGCCTCTGAGAACTACAAGGCAATGACGATCTATTTGCTTTGGGCTGGCGTCGACCTTAAGTCGCTCAAGACTCGAAACTTCGCGCATCCGGGTGTGGCCGCGGAGCTGAGGTCTCCCACGGGTACAGCTCAGGCCGGGGTGTTGTGGGGCGAGTTGCCGACAAGCGTTGTTATGGCGGACCCGAAGAAGTTTAAAGATATTGTCTCCGTCGATGAGCTCGAAAAGCTTTGGCGACAGAAAACCGGCACTGAGCATCACTGGCTCCTTGGGTCAGCGGTACAGGATGACTTTGCGAGGAGCAATGCCGCCCTTCTTCAACGCGTCTATAGCGCCATGAAAGAAGCGGTGGACTGGTTCAATGAGCACACGGATGAAGCCTTGAAGCTCGTGTCTGAGAAAACTAAAAACCCCGTCCCCGTTCTCAGCGAGACCGTAAAGGCTGGAAGGGTGAAATTCCTCACGACGACCGCGGAGTCGCAGGAAAAGGCCATCATGGAACTGCTCAAGATCTCCGCGCACCTCGGATTCGTGACCAAGCTACCGGATGCCGGCTTCTATTACCGAGGACTGCGATAGCCTATAAAGACTTCTGATACGATGGACGGCGAACCTCTCCCCAAGAGAAGAGCCCTCAACATCGAGATGGTCATTTCATTGGGGGCGCTCCTCTTATCTTGGCAGGTGGCCTCGCTTTTTTTGCCCGAGTACGTGCTTCCCGGCTTCCAGTTGATCTTTCAGGAATTCCTGAAAATGGCTCAAGAAAGAACCCTTTTTTGGGACACTCTCCTTACTCTCTACAGAATCTTGCGAGGGCTAATTACGGGCTTTATCGTGGGGGCGCTCTTTGGCGTCGTCATGGGCACGGTCAAGAAGACCGAGCATTACCTGATGCCTATCGTCAACTTCATCATGGGCGTGCCAGCCCTCTCCTGGACACTCATCGTGATCCTGTGGTTTAGAGGGACGGAAACCCGGATACTCGTATTGATGTTGGCGATTTCCTTTCCGGTCTTCGCCCATAGTGTCCTGGACGCCATCAAGGGCGTCTCCAAAGAATGGATGGAGATGACGCTCGTGTTCCGGCCCACCCGGGGGCAGGTTTTCCGAATGCTTATCCTTCCCTCTATAGTACCCCATGTCCTGACGGCCTGGAAGGTCACCGTGGGCTTCGCCGTCCGTGTAGTCATCGTGGCGGAGCTGGTCGGCGCCTCGACGGGTGTGGGTTTCAGAATGCTCCAGCAACAATCCCTTCTCAACATGAGCGGCGTCCTCGCCTGGACTCTCGTCCTGGTTGTGAGCGGGCTCGGGATGCAGTCTCTCATCTCCATGGTGGAATCCCGCCTGCTGCGGTGGCGCCCCACGCTGTCTTAATACAAACCTCTGTTGGAACCTGAAATGAGTCAGTGCACGACTTCGATCATGAACTCCGAGTGGGATGAGGAGGAAGGCCGCGGACGTCTTTCCCGCGACTGAGGGGAGCGCGAGCGAGGCTGCGGACGTCCGATTACAAACGATACGACTCATGGCACAAACCCATCGGCCGCAGCGGAGAGCGCGCTTCCCGAAGGAGCTCAGTCCATCGGCCACGGCCTGATGGCTCGGCCCCCGAGGAGCTTTGAGAGGACTGGGGCTAGTATGCCGAAGATCGAATGCCACAACCTGACGAAGGTCTTTTGGATCCGCAACCAATCCTTCGAAGCGATCAAGGACCTAAACTTCGAAGTCGATTCGGGCGAGCTGGTCGCCGTGGTCGGAAAAACGGGCTGTGGAAAATCCACCACGCTGAACGTTCTCCTCGGTCTGGAGCGGCCCACCCACGGAAGGCTTGCCATTGACGGCAAGGAGCCCTACAAGGATTTCGACTTCTTTCGGGGAAAGCTATCTGCGGTCTTTCAGACAGACCGGCTACTCCCATGGAGGACCGTCCTCCAGAACGCGACCTACGGGCTGGAAATCCTTCACTTCCCGCAACAAGAACGGGTAAAAAAGGCACGCTATTGGCTAGAAAAAGTCGGGCTCACTCATTTTGAGAACGCCTATCCCCACGAGCTTTCCGGCGGAATGAGGCAGAGGGTCGGCATCGCGCGGGCGTTCTCCATCGATCCGGAAGTGCTTTTGTGCGACGAGGCCTTCGGTCACCTCGATGAAGTGACCGCCAGACAGCTCCGCGACGATTTTCTCAATCTAATTCGCGAGACCAAGAAAACCTCGGTGTTCATCACCCACGATATCGATGAGGCACTGGAGCTGGGAGAAAGGGTCCTGGTGTTAGGCAAGCCGGCCCGCTTGCTCATGAACGTTCAGGTTCCTCCTGCCACGAAGGAAAACCCCACCAAACAGGCAGAGATCAAGAGCCGGATTATCCAAGCGATCGAGAGCGACGGGACGAGAAAAGAATAGAATGAGAAATCAAGGCGAGGAGCGCAGCGCTTCTTGGATTTCGGCAGCGCCGATTTCCCCTTCCCGAATCATGCGCACTTCGCCGGGCCAGACCTCCACAACCGTTGAGCCTTTCTCCGCGCTAAGCTTTCCCCCATCGACATAAACCGCTACCTTCCCGGCAAAATAAGTCTTTGCTTCCCCCACCGTCCGGGCAGGCTCCTTCCCGGACGGATTGGCGCTGGTCGCCGTGAGGGGGCGACCGAGCTCTTCGACCAAACGCGCGGCAAACGGATGGCTCGAGATCCTTACTCCGATCCCTCCGTCGCGATTGAGGAGCGGCGGCGGCAATTGACTTCGCGCCGGGAGGACCAAAGTGAGAGGCCCCGGCCAAAAGCGATTCATAAGCGTTTGTGCAGCGGGTGGGATTTCCGCGACGACCCTTCCAAGCATTTCGCGATCGGCAACGATGATGGCGATGGGGCTGGCGGCTTGGCGCCCCTTGAGGGAAACGACGCGCTCGACCGCGGCCGCATCCAAGGCATCGGCCCCTAACCCGTAAAAGGTTTCCGTGGGAAAGACGATGACCTCGCCGCGCCTAAGCGCCTCGACCGCCCCCGGTACGGGATCAACGGCGGCGCTCTCCGCGCCTGAGCTGTTGATCTTTTTCTGCCACACTCGCGGCCATCTCCTCTTTAAACTTGGCCAGCTTGGCGGCGACCTTTGGATCTTTGCAGCCGATGATCGCTGCGGCAAAGATCCCCGCGTTGGCCGCTCCCGCCTTGCCGATCGCCATCGTGGCTACAGGCACGCCCGCAGGCATCTGCACCGTCGAGAGAAGCGCATCCAGTCCCTTGAGGCTCGAGGAATCGATGGGAACGCCGATTACCGGAAGGGTCGTATTCGCCGCCACGGCGCCAGCTAAATGGGCGGCGGCACCGGCGCCCACGATGATAACTTCCAGGCCCCGCTTGGCGGCCGAAGCCGCATAGCGCACGGTCTGGAGCGGCGAGCGGTGCGCCGACAGGACCCGGGTCTCATAAGGGATGCCAAAGTGGTCGAGCCGTTTTTCCGCCTCCCGCATCACCTCCAAATCCGAATCGCTGCCCATTAAGATTGCCACTCGTGGTGGTCGCGAAGAATTTTTCCTCACGCTTTCGGCCTTCCTCCTCTCTCTCGGTCCAAAGCCCGTCGCGCGATATCGCTGCGGTAATGCATTCCTTCCCAACTGATTCCTTCAATCGCCCGATAGGCTTCGCGGACGGCCTGGTGAAAATTTCCTCCCAAAGCCGTCACGCCCAGAACCCGACCCCCGGAGGTCACATAGCGACCTGCTTTTTTCGCCGTGCCGGCATGAAAGACCACTCCCTTTTCCCAGTCGCGCAATCTTTCCAGCCCGTAAATCTCCTTTCCCTTCTCATACGAGCCGGGATAGCCCTGGGCAGAGAGCACCACGCAGACCGAGGGCTCCGGGCGCCATTCTGCCTCCGCTCGGGAAAGCCTTCTTTCGATCGTCGCCTCCAACAAGGGCACGAGATCGCTCTTTAGCCGAATGACTACCGCCTGGCACTCGGGATCGCCGAACCGGGCGTTGAATTCCAAAACCTTCGGCCCCTCCTCGGTGATCATAAGCCCGACGTAAAGGGCGCCGCGATAGCAAACTCCTCGTCTCGCCAACCCACGCAAAAGGGGCTCGAGGACCTCGCTCAGAATGCGCCGGTGAATCTCAGGCGTAACCACGGGTGCCGGTGAGTACGCCCCCATGCCGCCTGTGTTCGGCCCTTGGTCGCCGTCATAGACCCGCTTGTGATCTTGCGAGGATGCCAGGGGAACAACATTTTCCCCGTCCGTGAGAACCATGAAAGAAGCCTCTTCCCCGCTCAGAAACTCCTCGATCACGACCTTCTGCCCCGCATCACCGAAGACTTTCCGAACCAGGCAATCTTCAATCGCGCGCTCGGCCTCCTCGCGGTTGGTACAAATAATGACTCCTTTCCCCGCGGCCAGGCCATCGGCCTTGACAACACACGGCGGCTTAAGCTCATGCAAGAACTTTTTCGCCGCGGCTGAGTCGGAGAAGGTTGCAAAGGATGCGGTGGGAATCCGGTTCTCTTTTAAGATCTCTTTGGCGAAGGCCTTGCTGCCCTCCAATCTCGCCGCCTCACGGTCAGGACCGAATAGCCTCAGCCCTCGCTCGCGGAAGAGATCCGCGATTCCCAGCGTAAGCGGCAGCTCCGGTCCCACGACGGTGAGATCGATTTTTTCCTTCGCCGCAAACTCAGCCAACCTCTCAATCTCCTCCGGCGCGATCGGCACGAGCTCCGCTGTCTCCCCGATCCCGCCGTTACCCGGCGCGCAGTAGACCTTCTCGACCCGCGGGCTCTGGCTGATCTTCCAGACCAAAGCGTGCTCTCTTCCGCCGCCGCCAACAACGAGAACCTTCATGAAACCCTGGCTTCAATGCAAAATGCAGAATGCAAATTGAAAAATGCAAAAAACGTCGACGTAGGTTTCAGAGTCCAGGAGGTAGAACTCAGAAGGGCAGAAGATTCCGGCTACTGACCGCTGGCTCCTGAGTTCGATCTCTTGGAATTTTGACTCTCACACTTTGCAATTTGCCTTTTGCAATTTCCATTTTTCACTGTTTAGTGGCGAAAATGCCGCATCCCGGTAAAAATCATCGCCATCCCGTGCTCATTCGCCGCGGCAATAACCTCATTATCCTTGATTGAGCCGCCGGGTTGAATGACC
>JACPAM010000066.1 GCA_016180805.1 Deltaproteobacteria bacterium
TTGGCTGAGCTGGGGGCGGAGGTGATCAAGGTAGAATCGCGCCAGGGCGGGCTCGACCCGTTTCGTTTCTTTGGGGCGGGTCAGGACCCGAATCTCTCTCCGCGCTTTCTGGAATTCAATCGGAACAAGCGCTCGGTCACCATCAACCTCAAGCATCCGGAGGGACCCAAACTGATCAGGGAACTGGCGCGCGGCTGTGATGCCGTAGTGGACAATTTCAGCGTCCGGGTCATGCCCTCCTTGAAGCTCAGCTACGAGGACCTGGCGCAGGTTAAGGACGACATCATCGCTCTAAGGATGCCGGGGCTTGGGTGTGCGGGTCCAAAGAGCAATTTTGCTACCGTTGGGACCAACATTACCGCGTTTACCGGGTTTACACATCTTTGGAATCACCCGGAAAAAAACGCTCCGCCGACTGGTTCCCAGACAGTCTACCCTGACTATGTTTCTGGGCTCTTTGCCGCCATCGTGATCGTGGCGGGTGTGCTCTTTCGGGAGCGCTCTAGATGCGGTCTCTCCCTGGATCTATCTCAGGCCGAGGTTGCTGCGTACATGATCGCGGTCAACTTGATGGAAGCGCTCAACTCGGAGCGAGACCCTAGGCCGGCTGGGAATCGTGTTTCCTTCGCCGCGCCGCATGGCTGCTATCCGTGCACGGGAGAGGACCGTTGGTGTGTGATTGCCGTGGAGACCGAAGAGCAGTGGCAGGCGCTGGCGAGAGGGCTTGGCCGACCGGAGCTGGCGGTAGATCCGCGCTTTTCTTCTTTCTCTGCCCGAATGGTCCGTCAGGACGAGCTGGACCGCTTGATCGAGGCGTGGACCACGGAGAGGAACGCCTACCAGGTAATGGATCGGTTACAGAGTTTAGGGGTGCCTTGCGGCGTCGTGCAGAACGGGGCCGACTTGGTTGAGGATGAGCATCTCAGGACGCGGGGATTCATTGTGCCGCAGGACAATCCCAGGGTGGGGCGTGTCACCCTGCCCGGGTTCCCGCTCAGATTTGCGCGTTGTACGGTAGAACCAAGATGGGAGTTTCCAGAACTGGGACGGGATAATGAGTCGGTCTTAAGAGATTTGTTGGCATATAACCCAGAACGCATCGCTCAGTTAGTTCGTGAGGGTATCTTGGAGTAGTCCGCGCAAGCACGCGTGGGACTTCACCACCCATGGGGAGGAAAACTATGAAGATCATAAACACAGCGGCGATATTATTGCTTGCGACCTTAGGAGCTGCGTGGGGGCAGACCGGTAAGCCCGCTTCTCTGGCCGAGCTGGCGCGCTACAGCGGCGCGGACCGGGAGCAGATACTTGTGGAAGGAGGCAAGAAAGAAGGAAAATTGGTTTGGTACACGTCGTTAACCGCGTACAAAGAGATCGTCAGCGTTTTCGAGGCAAAGTACCCGGGAGTAAAGGTCGAAACCTATCGGGCCGACTCATCGGCGCTCATGAAGAGAACCCTCACCGAGGCCCAGGCACGCCGCTACGTTGTGGATGTCTTTGAGACTACCCCTCCTCCCCTCATGTTGTTCCGGGACCAGCAACTTCTCATGCCTTACACCACGCCGAGTATCGCCTCCTTTCCGGAGGACTCTAAAGAAGACGCTCCAAAGGGTCTCTTTTACTGGGTGACGGACCGCGAGTCATTTGTCGGCGTCGGGTACAATAAGAATTCCGTCTCGGCGAAAGATGTGCCCAAGAACTTCGGGGATTTGTTGAGACCGGAGTGGAAGGGAAAGCTGGCGTTTTCGGGAACCGATACCGGCGAGCGGGTGATCGGAGCGATGCTCAAAGCCAAGGGTGAAGAGTTCGTAAGAAAACTCAAAGATCATGACGCCAAGCTGCATATGATTTCCGGCGGAGCCCTGAACGAGCTGGTGGTTTCGGGAGAGGTGACGATCGCGGCGACCATTTTTCGCAATCACGTTCTCATGGCCATTGAGAAAGGGGCTCCGGTGGCGTGGGTTCCCATGGATCTGGTCGTGAGCAACGCAGGTGGGGCAGCCATTGCCGCTCACGCCCCGCATCCCCACGCGGCAACCCTGTTTGTCGATTTCATTTTAAGTCCGCAAGGCCAGAAGATCTTTGAAGAGAAATTTAAGTACGGCACTCCCTTGAAAGACTATGGCTTCAAACGTTGGTACCCCGAAAAAGGACTGATGACTGCTCAGTACGAGCAGCTATCCGACAAGTGGCGCAAGCTCCTTCGGGAGATAGGGCGAAAGTAGCCCGACGAGGAGGAAGGCCGCGGATGTGCTTTTCCGCGACTGAGGGGAGCGCAAGCGAGGCTGCGGACAAGCCCTTCGGGATTTCAAATGGCAAATTTCAAATCTCAAATCTGAGATATGAGATCTGCAATCTGAGATTCCGAGCCAGGCGACGAGTGCTACTTCGGAGGGAATTCCGGAAGCTTCGTCCGAGCGCAGGCCCGGTGGGTCGCGTCGCGTAGTCCCGTGGAGCGAAGGGAATCCCGAAGCCCTCTGCGCGGCCGCCTCAGGCGGCTGGGCCCCCGAGGAGCTTTCGAGGCAATCTTGTGGAGGTGAAAGATGCCAGATAAGAAGTTCATTTTGGAGGAGATTTCAGAGGATGAAGGAATTGCGTGGATTACTTTTAACCGTCCGGAAAAGAAGAACGCCCTAAGCAGGGCATTGATCGCCGAGCTGGTGGGTAGCCTGGAGGACCTGAGACACAATGAGAAAATTCGCTGTATCGTAACCACGGGCGCTGGCGACTCATACTCTTCTGGCCGCGACCTCTACGATATGCGGGAAGGCCCGGAAGGCAGAAGAAGCAGGGCGGACGCCGCGAATGCCGAGGTTGTCCGGTTGCTGCGCAGTTGCCCTCAAATCACCATAGCCGCTATCAAAGGATACTGCCTGGGAGGAGGTCTTGCCGTCGTCAACGGGCACGATCTCGCCATCGCAGCGGATACGGCACGACTTGGCATGCCAGAAATAATCCGGGGAAGCTATGGCGCGACAGCCACCCCAACCTTATTCCATTCAGGAATACCTTTTAAGAAAGCCTTTTACATTCAACTCACGGGCCGCAATCTCACCGGCCTGGAAGCGGAAAGAGTAGGCCTTGTCTCCATCGCGGTCCCGGAGAAAGTTCTGATGCCGTTTGTCAGAGAGCTGGCCAGAGAGATTGCCAGCCGGGACCCGGTGGCTCTGGAACACGCGAAGATCGCTGCGTATATGGAGAAGGATATGGAGTTTCACATGGCGCTCAGGGCAGACGACCTGGTAGCGCATCGAATGAGATATTATACGAACCCCTTGAGCGATGTAGAGGGCTACATGAGATCCCAGAGGGGTGGAGGCAGCTCGGGCTATGTGAAACCGGAGAGAAAGAATCCGTAAGTGATTTTCAGTAGAGATCCTCTCGATGAGCAGGAATCGAACTGCGACCCTCGGTATCCGGGCTCTCCCTCGCTGGCCGGAAGCGGCTAAGGATATCAACACCTGGCTCTTCCTTTTGACCGCGGCCACTGTTTTTTATCTGGTTGTCCCGCCGCTCTTTTTTATCTTCTCCACGAGTTTGATCTCTGACCGGGGTCCGGATGCGGGGGCCCTCACTTTTGAGCATTATCTTAGCATCATTGGATCGTTGTCCCAGTTTTGGACGCTGATTTGGAACTCGCTGATTTTCTCCCTTGGCAGCGCCGCAGGGGCTCTGCTGCTTGGGACGGTTCTCGCATGGCTGGCTGAGCGCTCGGACGCTCCTTTTCGGAGCGTTGCCTATGTGTCCGCATTCATATCGTTCGGCATACCGGGAATCGTCAAGGTCATCGGTTGGATCCTGCTCCTCGGGCCGAAGGCGGGATTGGTCAATGTGGCGGTGCGGGACCTGACCGGGATCTTTCCCTTGTTTAATCTATTTTCTATGCCGGGGATGATCCTGGTTGAGGCCCTGCTTTGGGCACCGGTCGTTTTTCTCCTCATGGCCGCTCCGTTTCGCTCTCTGGACCCATCCCTTGAAGATGCCGCCATGGTCTCCGGCAGCAATAGCTGGCAGGCCTTCAGGCGTGTGACCCTGCCGCTCGCGCTTCCGAGCATTTTGGCGGTCTTGATCCTGACCTTCGTCCGGTCGCTGGAGGCTTTTGAGATCCCCGCTCTGATTGGGCTCCCGGCGGGCATCGAGGTGCTGACGACCAAGATTTATCTTCAAATGACCGGCGGCTTTCTTCCGCGATACGGCGAGGCGAGCGCCTACTCCATTCTGCTGATGGGGCTTGTGGCCGTCGTTCTCGTCTTCTACTACAAAGTGACGGGCAAGAGTTACAAGTTTACCACGGTCACGGGCAAAGGTTATCGCCCGCGCCGAATCGAGCTGGGTTCATGGCGCTGGCTGGGCGGATTCCTTTTGCTGACGTTGCCCCTGGTCCAGATATTGCCTTTGGTGGCCCTCATCTGGTCATCGCTGCTGCCCTACTTGCAGCCGCCCTCTCCCGAGGCATTCGCTCAGCTCTCTTTCGCCAATTACTCGAGCGCTTTCAGGGACATGTCCATCGTGTGGGCTATTCTCAACAGCCTCATGGTGAGCTTATCGGCCGCCACGGCCACCGTTCTGTTGACTTTCGTGGTCGCCTGGCTGGTCGTGCGGACGAACATTTCCTCGCGCTGGGTTCTGGACCAGGTGGCCACCGTGCCGCTGGTTTTTCCGGGGCTCGTTATGGGTGTGGCCGTGCTGAAGATGTACTTGACCCTGCCGATCCCAGTTTACGGAACGATTTGGATCATCGTTTTGGCCTTTCTCGCCCGCTATCTTCCCTACGGGGTGCGCTTCAGCTACGCCGGGCTGCTCAGCATACACCGGGAGATCGAGGAAAGCTCGGCGACGTGCGGCGGGAGCTGGGGACAAACGGCGCGCAAAATTCTTATCCCTCTCATGCTGCCCTCCTTGTTCGCGGGGTGGATCTATATCTTTCTGATCACGATAAGAGAATTGTCAGTCGCGCTTTTGCTCTATAGTTCAGGTTCTCAGATCATTTCCGTAACCATATGGGAGCTATGGGAAAACGGCCGCGTGGGTGAATTGGCGGCTTTCAGCCTGGTTATCACTGCTGGGACTGTCCTCCTGGCGGCGATCTTCCAAAGACTCTCGCAACAACACAGTCTGCAGGTCTGAAAGGGAACAACTGCTGCCCTGCTATGGCCACTACAGCGTTGACATCATACGGCCTTATCGAATACTCTCGCGCTCAAAAGGGAGACAGTGGACTGAAATTCACGAGGCGAGGAGGGATACGAAATGAGGAGAGATTTTGCGACTGTAATTCTGGAAAAGTTCACCGAGAAGAGGGTGGGCAGGATCAACCTGAACCGCCCGGAAAAGCGCAACGCCATCAACCAACAAGTGGTTGACGACGTCCTGGCCGCGTTGGAAGAAGTCAGAGCGGACCAACAAATCCGTGTCGTCATCGTCAAGGGTAACGGACCCTCGTTTTGTTCGGGTCTGGATCTCTACTACTTGCGTTCTTTGCACCAGGGACCTCCGGGCGACTGGGACCGGTCCAGTCCTCCACGGACCCTGTTTGACGCTGTCAGGAACTTCCCAAAAGTCACGATCGCTCAGATTCACGGCTACTGCTTGGGCGGCGGCCTGGCGCTGATGAACTCTCACGACCTCGTGATCGCAGCCGCGAATGCTCAGATTGGCATGCCGGAGATCCTGCGCGGGAGCTTCGGTCAGATGGCCACCAGCACTCTGTTCCACTCCGGGGTTTCGATGAAGAAAGCGGCGTTGATCCAGTTGACCGGTAAGAACGTATCCGGCGCAGAAGCCGACCGCATCGGGCTCGTGTCAGCAGCGGTAGAGGAGTCCCAATTGGAAGCCGTTACACTGGAGCTCGCGGAGGGGATCGCGACGCGCCACCCCGCAGCGCTCGCATCCGCAAAAATCGCGGTTCAGATGGGAAGAGACCTCGCGCTTCCGGAAGCGATGAGGATGGACCAGCTTGTCGGCGCCTGGCAGGCGCTCATGGTGAACCCGTTGGCCCATGTGGAGGACTATCTCGCGTCCCAGGAAGGGGGCACCAAGGGGGGCTACCGGCGGCCGGATGTGTAGACCCCGTACCACGTAGTTGCCTCTGGGGGCTTTGCCCTGCTTACCTTCAGGAGTGTGGTACGGGGTAGAGCGTTACTCGAGCACGCCCTGACGCTCGAGCTCGGCGACGCGCTCGGGGCTCATGCCTAGAAGCTCTTCGAGCACTGCGGAGTTGTCTCGACCGAGGGCGGGAAACTCCCAGCTTGGTTCGATCCCGCAATGGGCAAACCGGATCGGGAACCCGGGCAGGATGATGCGCCCGAGCCGCGGATTCTTTTTGTCGACGATGAAATTTCTCGCTTGCAGCTGCTCGTCCGCGACCAGATCCGCTCCGTTCTGGACCACGCCGCATGGGACGCCGCTTTGCTGCATTACGTTCATCACCTCGTAGCAGTCCCGCTCTTGGGTCCAGGTAGCAATCAAGGCATCCAGCTCTTCCTGGCGCTCCAGCCGCGCCTGCAAAGTCGTGAAGCGTTCGTCGGAGCCAAGCTCTTCTCGTCCGATGACGGCGGCCAAGGCCCGCCACTGCTCTTCGCTCTCCACCGAGATGACGCACCAGCGATCCTCCCCTTGGCACGGAAAGCAGCCGTGCGGAGACGCATGGCGGGAGCCGTTTCCCAACGGCTTCAGCTCGCGCTCGGATAGAAGGGATTCCATCAAACTCGCTCCGATCATGTAGGCGGCGGCCTCGGCCTGCGCGAGGTCAAAGCAGACCCCGCGCCGAAAACGGTTTCGATAAAGCACTCCCGCTACGATCAGAATTGCCCCCATAAGGCCGGAAACATAGTCCGGCAACACGGTCTGCGCGCCCACGGGAGGGTCAGACTTTCCCAAATGGTTCCACAGATAGGTAAAGCCGGTGAACGCCGTGATGTTCGTTCCCAAAGTTGCATAAGAGCTCTTTGGCCCGGTGCATCCCAAGCCGGGCATTCTCAGAGCCACGATATCGGGCTTCACGGCAACGAGATCCTCATACGCAAGCCCCAAAGAGGGCATGACATGGACGCTAAAATTGTCCATCACAGCATCGCATACGCGGGCAAGGTCCTTAACCAGTCTCGGCCCTTCAGGGCTCTTCAGGTTCACGGTCACCGACCGTTTATTCCGATTAAATTCCAGGAAGCGCGGTGAAAGGTTCGGGTCCTGGCTCGTGCCGAAAAAGCGGAAGAGATCCAGGCCGCCATGGCGAGACTCGACCTTGATGACGTCCGCGCCAAGCTCGGCCAGCATGGTCATGCCGTAGGGACCGGAAAGGATCTGATCGAAGCTAAGGACACGCAAGCCGTTCAGCGGCGCCCGGCTATCCGCCTGTGCGCAAGCGCGCGATCTCTTCTGCACCCGCCCTTGGAGCCTCTTCTTGACCTCCTGTTGGTCTTGACCGGGAGCAGGTGCCGGCTTGAGGGCCGGGCGACGCCCGTCGATCAGAACGGGGGCAGCGGGTTGGTGAAGTGTGCCGCCCTCGGGATAGGCTGCGGGAGGGAAGAATTGGCGCTCCTGGATATGGCCGTCGAAGATGAACTCCCGGGGTCGATTGACCGGCACGCACGGAATTCCATGGGACTGGAGCAAGGCTGTGAGCTCCTCTTTGCCATAGCGCCGGGTGAAGCGCTCGACCCGCTCGTTGACGAAGTCGGCTTTTCCCCGGCGGACGGGATCGGCGAGGAGCGCCGGGTCGTCCAGCTCCGCGGGGTGATCCGCCCAAACTTCAAGAAGCTTTTTCCAGTGGCGCCGGCTGATGTAGAGGTATACGTAGCCGTCCCGGCAGGGAAAAATTTTTGCCGGCGCCACATGCCCGTGTTGACTGCCTTCCCGCTTTAGGATCTCTCCCTCGTTAGCGTAAAGGCGGATCAGGTGCTCTTGAGTTGCCAAAGCCTCCTGCATGGATACATCGACCCAGTCACCCGTCCCGGTCGCCTCGCGCTTGTAGAGCGCGGCGACGACCCCAAGCGCCGCCATGAGACTGCCGAAGTAGTATGCTTGCGTCTCCGGAGGCTTGCAGGGCGGCAAGGCGGGATCCCCTGCGATATACATGAGCCCGCTCATCGCGTAGGCGACGATATCCGCGCAAGCAAAATGTCGCCTGGGCCCGGTCTGGCCGAAGCCGCTGATGGATGCCAGAACCAAGCCCGGGTTGGTTCTGGCCAGATCCGGGTATCCCAGCCCGATGGAAGCGAGGAATCCGGGGGGGAAGCTTTCCAGGAATACATCCACTCGCTCCGATAAATCGAGGAGGGTCTCGCGATCTTCCTTTGTTCCGAGATCGAGGATGATGCTCTTTTTGTTCGCGTTGAGATGGGCAAAGAGAAGACTTAAAGGATTTACATCTGTTTGTCTGTTGAAGGGACCCAGCCGTCTTACGGGATCGCCGCCGGGGGGCTCAACCTTGATCACCGTCATTCCTAAATCAGCAAGGAATCGGCCACAGAGCTGACCTTTGAGGTCTGTGAGGTCAAGCGCGACGTAGCCCGTCAAGAGGGAAGGATGGGATTCCGAATCCTGCTCCACGCTACGCCTTTATGGAGGCTTCCCGAGCTGCGAAAATAGCGGCTTGGCCTGCCAGTCGGGCAACGATAAGCCGCCTCATCATGGGCTAGATCTCTTCACGTGCGCTTCGACGACGGGCTTTACCTTCTCAAACGCATCGTAGATGTTGTTCACCCACTGCTGCACTTTCTCCGGGGGGACATAGGAAAGCGTGAAGCCGACCTTTACAAGCTGGGCCCGGTACATGGGATCATCAATGGCCTTCTTGTGCGCCGCAGCCAGAATGTCCCGAATCTCTTTACTTGTGCCGGGCGGCGCCACGAGCGCGAAGACCACCGGTCCGAGATACCCTGAAGAGGGCGACAGCCCCACCTGGTCGACAGTAGGCGCGTCAGGGACCTGGGGGTCGGGCTCGGATTGGATCAGAAGAACGGCCCTTGCGTCTCCGCTCTTGTAAAAAGCCGACCCGGAGCCAAGCGTGGTGCCGACGATGTCGATCTCGCCGCGGATTAACGAGGTCATTGCGGGCGCTGCCCCTTTGAAGCCGGTCACAAAAGCGTACGGGATTTTCTTTTCCTCGAGAGCCACGATCGTGGCGACGGTTGTGGATGAGTAAATGCTAAAAGCGCCGATCTTTATGGGACGCTGCGCAGCAACCTTTGCAAGGTCTTCAAATTTCTGAATCGGCCCTTTGGCATTGGCAAAGATCACCCCGGGTGTGGCCGCGTTCGTGGCGATCCACGCGAACTCTCTTCCCCGGAAGCGGACCTTAAAAAACACTTCATCGCTGGCGACCGCGGCGCCAGCCATAACCCCGATCGTGTAACCGTCCGGCTTGCTCCGGCTGAAGATGTCTTCACCCGTGCGCGGCGGCGGCACGTTCTTTACAACCACGGGGACGCCTAAATATTTCGACAGATAAGGCGCCACAGATCTGCCCGCAGAATCTGCCGCGCCACCCGGCGCAAAAGTTACCACCAGCTCAATCGGGCCCGTGGGATACTTGACCTGGGCGATAGCGGGCGCGTGCGCTATGAGAACTGGCGCAAGGGCGATCGCCAAAGAGCGGGCGAAGGCAGGGAAGATTCCGACAGGAAAGTTTTTCATCGAGACGCACCTCCTCTTGTGGTTCGTCGTCGGTTGCGGCGAGCAGATGGCTTAGCCTCAGCGCCGGAAACTATCACTGGGTAGGTTGGTCGTCAAGCCGCTTTTCTTTCGCTTGACAGATGACGCTTCATTGGATAGTGATCCACCCGATTGCTCGTTCTGTTAAGCGGCTCCCTTTAGCTTCTTAGAATCCGGAGGACCACAAGAGTGTTTGAAGGGCTTCTTGCGGGTCTCGAACCCCTGGCAAGGGTCGATGTCATCGGGTACGTGGTCCTGGGAAATCTCATTGGTAACCGTCGTGCTCCCGTTCACCTTCATGCTGCCTCCTGCGCACGCTATGTACTTGTATGCTGGCATCATGGGCTCGGTCGGCGGCGCCGGGGCGGTTACGGCGATTCTTATCAATACTCCAGGCACGGCTCCCAATGTCACCGCCACGCTGGACGGCTACCCCATGAGTCTCAGAGGCGAGGCGGTGCGCGCCATCAGCATGTCAACGATCGCTGGAATTGCCGGCGTGTGCTTCGGGCTTGTGGTTCTCATCCTTCTGCTTCCGTTGGTTCGCGCCATCGTTCTCGCCTTTGGTCCACCGGAGGTCTTCTGGACGGTCATGTTCGGTTTGCCTCGCTCTGGCGAGTCGGGCTAACGTTCTCAAGGGATTTGCCGCGGCTGGGCTTGCCTTTATGTTGGCGTTTATTGGCTATTCGGAACTCTTCGATCTCCCCCGCTTCACGATGGGTATTGAATATCTGTGGGACGGGATCCCCCTGATCCCTTTTTTTCTCGGTGTCTTCGCAGTCCCCCAGGTCTTTGAGTACATGTCGCGGCGGGATACGATCGCCAGAAGCGGGGAAAAAATCTACCTTGGCGGTTGGGACCAGATGGCTCAGGGAGCCAGAGACGTCGCGTTGCACATGAAAACCGTCATTCGCAGCTCAACGATTGGCATGATCGTCGGAATCATTCCGGGGGTGGGCGGCGTAACCGCAGCCTTTGGGGCCTACATGGCGGAGGTACGAGCATCCAAGGATCCGAGCCGATTCGGAAAAGGCGAGCCGGCGGGTCTGATTGCCAGCGACGCCACCATTCACGCAGACGTCGTCGGAGACCTGCTCCCTACCGTCGCGTTTGGCGTTCCCGGTAGCGTCCAAATGGCTGTCCTGCTCGGTGCCCTCATCCTGCATGGCCTGGAGCCGGGACCGCTCCTCCTCACCAGGCATCCTGAGATTGTCTGGGCGCTGATTTTCGGCCTGGCGCTCTCCCAGGTGGTTTCAACGGCGATGTTATTCGGAAGCGCGCGGTGGCTGGGAAAGATCACTGTGGTCCCGGTGCCTTACGTAGGCCCGGCGCTTGCAGTGCTTACCTCTGTTGGCGCTTTCGCTGTCCGCGGCAACGTTTGGGACATCATGATCATGCTGTTAGGCGGAGTCCTGGCGTGGGGACTCAGAAGGTACGGGTTTCCTCTTGCCAGCTTTGGGATTGGATTCGTGCTCGCGGAGATCCTTGAGGATGCTTTCCACCAGTCGCTCATGATCTCCTACGGCAGTTATGCAATCTTTTTTGCCCGCCCGATTGCCCTGATCCTTTTTCTCCTCCTTGTGATTACGGTGCTGATGCCAATCCTGCGCAAGCCGTTCCGGGCGGTTTTAGAAAAGATGTAGTGTGGAGGCGAGGTGAAAGACGTGAAACCCGCAGCCTTCTCTAAGTCTGGAACTTTAATATTTCACTTGTTCCTTCTGGTGGTTGTTTTGGGGATGATTTTGGCTTCCCTCGTGTTTCCCTTTAGGGCCAGGCAGCTTCCCTTACTGATCGGGCTACCGACGGCTCTTCTGCTTCTTCTTAGTGTCCTAGGTGAACTCAAGCCAGGACTCGCTCGGCGCTTTCAGGGTGGGATTGGCGTGTTGTTCGACGACGGGATGGGCGACAGAACCGGGGCTGTGGTTTCTTCGTTCGTCGAACCGGAGCTTCCGCCGTTTCGTTGCTTTCTTATTGGCGGGGCCTGGTTTTGTTTGCTGCTTGTTCTTATTCTACTCCTGGGCTTCTTGGCTGCTACGCTTCTGTTTGTCCCGTGTTTTCTCCTTGTGCTCGCGCGGTATCCATGGTGGCAGGTTTTCGTGTACACCGCGGTTCTTTTCCTTGTCGAATGGTATGGTTTTGACGTGCTCTTAGGTCTTACGCTGTGGAAAGGGGCGGCGCCGGAGATATTGCATAATTTTGTTGGGGGCGCCGTCTTGCCGCCGTTCTTTTAGGTTATAGCTATTGGTCACGATAATGTTTGCGATGAGGTGCTTTCCCGAGTTATTGAAAAGACTGGAGCCACCCGCCGGATTCGAACCGGCGACCTACTGATTACGAATCCCTTCCAGATCCTGACGAGGAAAAAACGAAAGAAAAGAAAAAAGAGTGACTACAAAGAGTTGCGGGTTTTGACAAAACATAATTTGTATGCTGATTTTGGCCCTTTTGGCTAATTATGGTAGCAAAGATGGTAGCGACCAGGGGACCCAGAGTGAGAAGAGGACATGAGGAAGCGGTTTAAAGGACAAGAGGCGAAGTTGTGCCTTGTGTAAAGCCAATAAGAGGGGCTGGGCGAAGCGGTGGAAAGTGAAAGATCTGGAACTCATGAGGAGTGCGGACGAAGAGATTCGGCAGGTCGTGAAAGCCTCACGAACCTGAGCTAAAAAGTTCTCCGGGAATTTCTGTGGCGTCGGCCGTCTTTTTGAAAGACTCGTTTGTTTGCTCCTTCTCCGAAGCGAATCCAAGCGACCTGTAGGTCTTTTGGCGTTTCGCATACATCTTTCTCAAAATCGGTACTTGTGTGTCTACATAATCGTAGACCCTTACGCTCCTCTTGTCCTCATGGCTTCTCAATGCTCGGCCCACATACTGAACTATCTTCCCCTTAAAAGACAGGGGAAAGGCGAGAAAGAGCGTGTCCACTTGAGGACAGTCAAAGCCTTCGCCCAAGTACTGGCCGGTGGCTATGATGAGCAGTTCTTTGTCGAAAGGTGTGTCCTGAAGTGATCTTAACATGGCAGATCGTGTTTTCTTACCCAGCATTCCGCTCAAAACCAGTGGACTCTTACCACGCTGCCGCAAGCCATGTGCAAGCAGCTCGCAGTGCTCTCTCCAGTGGCTTAAGATCAAACAGCGCCGTCCCTCAGCGAGTGCCTGGCATACATCTTTTCGAATCAACTCATTCCGCGTATCATCTCTGACCAGGGAGCGGAAAATCTCCTGAATTGGAGGCTCACCATCTTCTGAAGGATAAGTAAGCTGAGTCTCACGAACAAGTAACGTTCGGAAGAAACTGTTCTCGACGGACGCCATCGTGTGGCGGATTGATCCACACTGCAAGGTGATAATCTCCTGCAGACCATCACGACGGTAAGGTGTTGCGGTGAGGCCCAAGATGTACCGGACAGGCGCTCTTTTAACGCAAGCCTCAAATGTGAGGGCAGGCAAATGGTGACATTCATCTACCACGATGAAGCCGTATTTGGAAAAAAAGGCTTCCAGATCGTCAAAGCGCTTGAGGCTCTGCATCATGCCCAGATCGATTACACCCGTTTGCCGGTTTCTTCCGCCGCCCACTTGGCCGACGAGGCGAGAAGGAAGACCCAATAGTTCCCGGAGCCGGGCACGCCATTGCTCCAAGATGGGTTTACGATGGGCCAGAATCAGCGTGGGCACGTTGCGTTCTGCAACCGCATAGCAGCCCATCACCGTTTTTCCTGCCCCGGGTGGTGCGATCAGGACCCCCATGTCAT
>JACPAM010000067.1 GCA_016180805.1 Deltaproteobacteria bacterium
GACGTTCCGACCGATCATTGGCTTCACCTGGCGGCGGCCGCGAAGAGAGTCCTTGACGTTCCCGTGGCCTTCGGGCCGCGCTTCGGCGATCCGGCTTTGGCCGAGCAGGCCCTCAGAGACGGAGTGATAGATTTCTGGGAGGTGTGTCGTCCCCTCCTCGCCGATCCCGAACTGGTACACAAAATAAAAGCGGCGCGTACCAAAGAGATCAGGCCGTGTGTGGGCGGGCTGCTTTGCCTTTCGCGGATGTTTCGCAATCTACCTTATATATGCGCGGTGAATCCCCAGTTGGGCCATGAATACGAACCTGAGTATCAGATCAAGCCGGCGGTGACTAAAAAGAAGGTTGTGGTGGTCGGGGCGGGACCGGGTGGTCTTGAATGCGCCATCACTGCCGCCAAGCGGGGGCATCAGGTCTGCGTTTACGATCGGAAAGCTCAAGTAGGTGGGCAGTTGCTCTCAGCTTCTAAGGAAGTGGACGGCGGCGGGGTCTTCCTTAGGCTCGTTGATTACTACAAGACCCAAATCGAAAAATTACCTATAACACTCAGGCTCAATACCGAGGTGACGGCGAAGCTCTGCGAAGCGGAGCGGCCGGATGCGGTGGTAGTAGCCACAGGAGCGGAGATTGCGCAAGGCCGCTGGAGAATGAGCGGCCGAAGCAAACTGCTAAGCGCTTTCGACGTCTTGGAGCACGGCGCCGATACTGGAAAGAAGATCGTGGTCCTCGGCGGAGACAGGCTGGGCCTGGTAGTGGCCGAGTGCCTGGCGGAACAAGGAAAAACGGTGGCGGTGGTCGAGGAACAGGAGAAAATCGGCTGGGATGTCATTCCCACCTGGAAATGGCGCCATGACAAGTGGATAAAAGATTTCTCGATCCGCCTTTATGCTGCGTGCGCAATCGAGGAAGTTAGAGACAACGGCGTTCGGGTCAGGAGCAAAGATGGGGAAGAGCATTTCATCGAGGCTGACACGATCGTGCATGCGGGACCGCGGCAGCCGCTGCAAGACTTGCTTGGATTCCTCGAGTTCACCGTAGACGAATTGTATGTCATCGGCGACGCCGTGCGCCCCCGATCGCTCCACAATGCCATCCATGAGGGTTTTAAGCTCGGCGTGAGAATCTGATCTGCCCTAACCACTCTCCCTTGTTTCGATAACGTGTCGCATCGTGGCGTAATTCCCTCCCTCTCATCCAGCGGAGCTAAGAGAGGCTCCAGTCGACCACCGACACGCTAAACAAGGCATAAACCAACTTGCCGATGACATCAGTTTGTTGTACATTTCCTTGACTGGAGGGGGCTAATGGAAAGGTATTTGACTACCAGCGAAGCCCGGCAGAAGTTTTTAACCCTCATAGATGAAGTCGGCGAGGGTGACCAAATCATCGTCACCAAGCGGGGCGTGCCCAAGGCCGTCATTGTTAATGTCGGGCACTTGGAAACGCTCAAAGCCGTGGCGCGCCTTTGGCAAGATCCTGAGGCGCTGCGAGCCATGCAGGAGTCTATCAGTGACCTCAAAAAGGGCAGAACGCTCAAGCTCTCCGGCGTTCCCAGGGTGGGCCGTATCTTAGCGGCTGCGCGGAAAAAAGGTCTCCTGCGTGGCTGACTTCGTCCTGACGCGGGGATTTCTTGAAGAACTCGCCGGTTTTGAAAAGTCTGCGTCTGCCCATGATCTTGAAAACTTAGAAGGGACCCTCGCCGCCATTGTTCAGAATCCGAGCCTGCCCGGGCGAGTACCCAGTTTTTATGACCCCTCGCTACCGAGCTATCTTTACCGGTCGGGCAATCTTCTCATCCATTACCGCGTGCCGCGCCGTGGACTGGTTGAGTTTCTCAACCTATTTTGGCCAAAGGTGTAGCCGGTTTTCCTGCCTAACACCCCGACAAATATCCCAACGCAAGCAAACAATTCTTCTCCGGAATCATAGGATTCACCCGCCGAAAAGACCCCGTGGGATTCACTTGACGCGTCGTTGGATCCAACCGTCGATTAAGATTGTCTAGATTGAGATTCTGCTGAAAAAAAGGCCTCTGCGTGTCACCCTGAACGAAGTGAAGGGTCTCAAGTCTCGGAAAACACGAGATTCTTCGCTTCGCTCAGAATGACAGATGGGCTCAGTGGAGGGGTTTTTCAGCGGAATCGATTGAAAGGTCTGACCCCAGGCCCAAAAATGGTCCCGGCACGGGCGGTATGCTACCTCATCGGCTGGATAGCTAAGAGACCAAAAAAGGTGTCAGGAACCTTTTTGATCCCGTCTGTGATTCTACTGTTGCGCCCGGTCTTGTGAGCTAGTACGCCGCCCCGTTCTTCATGCAGTCGCTCTTGTTCGTCGGCAACGGAGCGTCCACCGTGACCACCGTCGAGCCCGTGGCCGTTCCGCCGTCGCCGTCGTCCACGAGGACGTTGACTGTGTAGCCGCCAGGAGCGGCAAAGGTGCATTGCGCTGAATTTCCCCCCTGCGGGCCAATTTCGTACACGCCGTCGTTGTCGCAGTCGAAGCTGTAGGACAGCGGGTCGTTCGCCCCCGCTGGATCAGTGGCGTTGACCGTGATCGTCGCGGCCGAACCGGTGTTGACCGGGCCGCTGTTGCTTACGCCGACACTCGTCGGCGCTACGTTGTCGACCGTGACGCTAAAGGTGGCGGTCGCCGTGCCGCCGTTGCCATCGTCCGCCGTGATGGTCACGTTGTAAGAAGCCGGGCCGTCTGGCGCGGGGTTCGACCACGACCAGGTGCCGTCGCCGTTGCTCACCACCGTGCCCGCGCTTGCCGAGAGCGTCACAGCGTCCCCGTCCGGGTCGCTGTACGTGCCCGTATTGGCCGCATTGGTCCCCTCGTTGGTGGAGACGCTGGCGTTATTGGCCGCAACCGCCGGCGGCTGGTTAGAGACCGGCGCCCCCGCGGTAAACCGAAAGCTGCGGTTGATAGGGACACCCCCACTTAGTCCCCCAAATAGTAGTATGCTGGCAGTTGGGGAAGCCGCTGCATCTCCTACCCCAACGAGTAAATTCGCGTTGCGACTCCAGGTAGTGGTGGTAAGATCGAACGACCAGCTATCGCTGAGTTCCGGACCAGAGGCGCCTTCACCGCCAAAGATTCTTAAGAACTCTCCTTCCAGAGCTGTAGCATGAAAGGCTCTTCCCGGCGGCACAGTCCCCTGTTGTGTTACCGGGCTCCAGGTGTCTGCAAGAGGATCGTATTCCCACATATCATTAAGTTATCTTCTTCATCGCCTGCCCTCCTCGTAGGGAGGCCGTTAGCACAGAAGGGGGGGGTGTCAAGAAAATAAAGAGACCTGCTCTGGCTCGTTTCCCCCCGCCTCACCATAGACCTTGCATGCAAACTCCCACGTTTATGCAAAGGAGGCAGGGCTTGGCATGTTTGCGCAATTGCGCAAGTACGAAACTTCTACCGGGAAGGTGGGGGGTTTCCTCTCTAGACAGTTTTGGCTGAGCAACGCCATTCGCTTCTTCGTCGGATAGTGCAGTAAATCCGTGATTCATGCCACGTGTTTCCGCAATGGACGGACCGTAAGCTGCATTCCCCTCGCCCGTAGAACAGCCCTCAGGCTCTTGAGTTCCGGGTTGCCTTTCGGCGAAAGCGTCCGGGCCAGAAAAGGTGTCCAGAGCCTTTTTGATCCGCAACCTCAAAGGCAGGGTTCGATTGTATTCTCCTACAAACCAATCTGAAGCAATCCTGCAGAAAAAAGTTAGGAAGGGTCCTAAGCGACGCCGCCAGGTCTCGACGGGAGATTAGTCGATAGGCAGAAAGGGCCGGGTGACCCAGCGAAGCCGGCGCGGGCGAAAACTTGGGGCTGAGCCTTTCAAAAGGATGGCTTCGCCAAAAAGCCTCTAACCTGCTCCAGGACATATGGAAGGTCCTGGACAGCCAAGCCGACCAACGGTGAGTCTTTTACCTCGCCGCTTTCATCATGGAAGTGATGAGGGAAGCCCCGTAAGGCCGGAAAATGCGGGGCGTTATCCCAACGGATAATCGATCTATCCGCGAAGAGCTGATAGGAGTAGAGAGTTTCGTTTTCTGTTTGGATAAACCTGATTTCTAGTTGATAGGCTGCTCTGAGAACACGGCAGCGGATTCTGTACAAGGCCCGGAGGTCGGTTTCGTCTTCGATCACGACTTGCCAGGAAGCAATAATCTCCGAGGCTGCAAGGATCGCCTTGACCTCCTCAATGTCCAGTTTAGGAGGCACCGTTGAGCAGTTCTTGGAGGGCTCTCTGCCAGGCCTCCAGCATCACCACTGCACCTTTCCACTCCATCCACTCTTCTTCGTCTTCCATGGAGGCCTTTCCTTCCAACAGGCGGCTATGCTCTTCCAGGGTATGGTTGTATTTTCGCTCGAACTTTTGAACTTGCTTGCGATAGGCTGCGATTTTCCTCTCGATTTGCTCGACAGCGAGGGCCTGGATCGCTGTTTGCGCATCCTTATAGATACCAGCCGCCACCATGCTCTTAGCCACTTTTTCTAATATGTCCTGGGAGGTCATCTGAGTCCCCCGCAAGTGAGGTCTTCTTCTGACGATCTTTCTTTCAATTTGTACCATAGCTTGGCGCCCGTCTGCAAAGAGGATATGGGAACCTTTACCAGCGAGGACAGGTATGCGTTCATGAGGGAGTGAAAAGCCCCCTCCGCCAGGTTTGTTTTCGCGCGGAAGATTTGTTAACGTCCCCGAAGGAACGCGGGTCTTAAAGCCCCTGCTTCACTCTTCGACACCAAAAGACATGTTACCGCTCGCTTGCAGCGTAAGTTATTGAGGACTCGTCTATGGCCGATCGCGCAACTGCGCTAACGGGAAAAAAATGGGTAGGCCGCAGCATCCGCCGCACCGAAGACAAGCGCCTTCTCACCGGAAAGGGCCAGTTCCTTGACGACATGAAACTGCCTGGAATGCACCATGCGGCGGTCCTGCGCAGCCCCTACGCGCACGCCGTCATCAAATCAGTGGATCCGTCAGAGGCTCTAAAGATGCCCGGCGTTCGCGGCGTCCTCACCGGCGAGGACGTAGGCCGCATGTCCAACCCCTTTCCACAGGCCGTAGACGAGCCCATCGACTACTACTGTATCGCCGTGGATCGCGCTCGGTATGTGGGCGAAGGAGTCGCGGTCGTCATCGCCGAGGACCGATATCTCGCCGAGGATGCTCTGCAGGCGATTCGCGTGGAATACGAGCCCCTACCCGCCGTGGTCGACGCGGAAAAGGCTGTGGAGAAAGACGCTCCCATTCTCCATTCCAAGCTCGGCACCAACATCATCAATCACCGGGACCTGCGCTACGGCGATCCAGACGCCGCCTTCGCTCAGGCCGATGTCACCGTCTCAGCAAAGTTCTTCTTTCCGAAATACTCCTCCACGCCAATGGAGACCTTTGCCGTCATCGCTCAATACGAGCCGGTCGAAGACATCATCACCATCTGGTCCAACTTCCAGGGCCCCTTCACCATGCATCCGGTCTCCGTGGCGGCGTTAAGGATTGCCGAAAACCGGCTGCGCTTTATCGTTCCTCCCGACATCGGCGGAGCCTTCGGGATCAAGTCCAGCATGTTCCCGCAGATGGTCATGACCGCCTTAGCGGCGAAAAAAGCGGGCGTCCCGGTCAAATACATCGAGGACCGCATGGAACACCTCATGTCCTCCTCGAGCGGCACCGATCGGGTAACCGAGATCGAAGTTGCGGCCAAAAAAGACGGAACCATCCTGGGGATTCGCAAGAAGGTTCTGGACAATGTCGGAGCCTACCTGCGCAGCCCGGAGCCGGCCTGCATGTACCGCTCGACAGGAAATCAGCTCGGCGCCTACCGGACCAAAAACCTGGCATGGGACGCCTATGTCGTCATGACCAACAAATGCCCCACCGGGCCCAACCGCGGCTACGGCTGTCAACAGCTCTACTTCGAGACCGAGCGAATCGTCGACATGCTTGCCGAGAAGCTCATGATGGACCCCGCCGAGATCCGCAGGAAAAATCTGATTCCCAAGGAGGAGTTCCCTTACACGACTCCAACCGGCGGCTTTTACGACGCCGGAGATTATCCCGCGTGTTTGGACCTGGCGCTGGAGAAGGCTGAATACCGGCAGCTCCGCCAGGAGCAGGCCAAGGCGCGAAAGGAAGGCCGCCTGTTCGGCATCGGCCTGGCCACCGTCGTCGACCCTTCGGTGACCAATATCGGCTACATCACCGTGGCCTACACCCCCGATTACCGGGCGAGCGAAAAGTTCAATCCCAAGTCCGGCTCCGGCGAAACCGCCGTCGTGAAGATGGACCCTCTCGGCCAGGTGAGCGTCATTATCAACACCGTCCCTGAGGGCCAGGGACACGAGACCGTCGTTCAGCAAATCGTCGCCGACGAGCTGAGCATCTCCCCCGACGATGTTCGCGTCGTGTCGGGAATCGACACTTTCACGAGATTCTGGAGCATCACGACCGGGACCTACTCGAGCCGGTTTGCTTCGGTGGGGACTAGCGCCGTGGCCATGGCGGCAAGAAGGGTAAAAGAAAAGCTCTTCAAGATCGCTTCCCACCGGCTCGAGGTCGATGTAGATGACCTGGAACTGGAGAACGGAGCTGTCCGGGTGAAAGGAGCCCCGGACCGAAAGATCACGATCCGCCGCCTGGCCGGACTGGCCCACTGGAACCAAGGAGATCTCCCGCAAGGAATGGAGCCCACCATCTACGCAAGCTACACCTACAATTTCCCGGTTTCCAAGCCCCCGGACGAGGCGGACCGGGTGGACTCCTCCGCAACCTATTCGTTTATCGCCGACCTAGCCTGCGTAGAAATCGACCCGGAGACGGGCCAGGTGGAGATCAAGAAATACATAACCGTGCACGATTGCGGTACCGTCATCCACCCGAAAATCGTCGAGGGACAAATCTACGGCAGCTTTACCCATGGCCTCGGCGGCGCCTTTTACGAAGAGATGGCTTACGACCAGGACGGCCAGTATCTGGCGGGTTCTTTTGCCGATTACACCTGCCCTTCGGCGATCGAGGTGCCCGAGCTCGACATCGGCCATATCGAGACACCCTCCCCCCTGACGGTTATGGGCTCAAAGGGGTGCGGCGAGTCGTGCACGATGAGTGTTCCCGCCTGCCTCGCCAATGCTGTCGCCGATGCGCTGGCGCCCCTCGGCGTCAGTGTCAACCGCCTCCCTCTCAAACCCCATGACATCTGGCAATTGATTCAGGACGCCAAATCAGCGAGTCCCACAAAAAGCGCGCGCGGAAGAAAATGAAGCCGGCGGCATTCAAGTACTTGAGCGTCGATAGCGTCGAAGGGGCCCTTTCGGCTTTGGAGCAATACGGGAGCGAAGCAAAGATCCTGGCCGGTGGGCAGAGCCTGGTGCCGATGATGAACTTTCGCATCGCGCAGCCCGCCGTGTTGGTCGACATCAATCCGGTGAAGGAGATCGATTTTATCCGCTCTGAGGACGGGTGGCTGCGCATCGGCGCCCGGACCCGCCAGAGGAGCTTGGAGAAGAGCCCGGACGTAAAGGAAAAATGCCCGCTTCTCGCCGCGGCCGTGAAGTGGATCGGCCACCCGCAAATCCGCAACCGGGGCACCCTCGGAGGAAGCCTGGTCCATGGCGACCCCACGGCGGAGCTCGCCCTCGTGGCGACGCTGCTCGACGCCCAGCTCGTTATCCGGAGCAAGACAAAATCTCGCACGGCGGGAGCGAGCGATTTCTTTGATGGCTTCATGAGCACCCGCATTGGCGAGGAGGAGATCCTCACGGAGGTTCGCTATCCCG
>JACPAM010000068.1 GCA_016180805.1 Deltaproteobacteria bacterium
ACAAAGATCCGATTTGACGATGCGACGGAGCTCGTGCCGGCCTTCACCACGATCGCGATCATGGTGTTCACTTACAATATCGGCAATGGATTGACCGCGGGCCTCGTCCTTTACCCGGTCATGAAGATCGTCGCCGGTCGCGCCGGGGAGCTAAACGGCGGCGCGATCGTTCTCGGCCTGCTGTGCCTCGTCTACTATCTTTTCGGCCTGCCGCACTGAGGAGGAAAGGCGAACTTTCCGGATGGCTTTTGCCTATTATAGTCGTCTAACTCAAACCGAAAAGCGCATTTATCGGAAAAGCGACGAGATCAGCAGCGTGCCCGTTCCCGCTTACCCGGTTTTGGGCCGCGCGGTGGAGGAACTGGAGCGGGCGCTCGCAACCGGCAACCGGCCGCTGACGCGGCTGACGAGCCAGAAGTTCATCTCGCTGCTGGCGAAGATTCTCAAGGTCCCGCCGGTCCAGGTCGAGGTCATGGCGGTGCGCCCGTCGCGGCGCTGGGGCGAGCTTCACGGTCTCTACACTCCGGGCCGAGCGAGCGCGGTCGCCACGATCACGGTTTGGATGCGCACCGCGCAGCGCCGTCAGGTGGTTGCCTTTCGAACCTTTCTGCGCACCTTGATTCATGAGCTTTGCCATCATCTCGACTACGAGCTTTTCCGTTTGCCCGAGTCCTTTCACACCGAAGGCTTTTACAAGCGTGAGTCGAGCCTCGTCCACCAGCTCATGGGGATAGCCGGTCAAGATGGGACGTCTACCCGGGAAGGCCGGAGCCCCTAGCCTGAATTCCCCTGAAAGCTCCGCGGGGCCGAGTCATCAGGCCGCGGCTAGCTTCCTCGGGGGGCGCGCTCTCGGCTGCGGCCGATGGGTTCATGCCATGCGTCGTGGTGTTTGTAATCGGACGTCCGCAGCCTCGCTCGCGCTCCCCTCAGTCGCGCAACCGGTTGAGGGGGCGAGCCGCGAGACGTTCGCCAATCCTGGAAGCTCCTCGGGGGCCGAGCCATCAGGCCGCGGCCGATGGGTTTGTGCCATGAGCCGTAACCTTTGTAATCGGACGTCCGCGTCCTTCCTTCTCGTCCCCCTCGGGCTTCGAAGTGAAAGTGTGATCGTTTCGTTTGGAGGCTTCCTCAAGGTAGAGGCTTATTGCCATCGGCCGGAGAGGCTTGTCCCCGAGATCGGTGAACCATCGCGCCGACCCTCGGGGCCGACCTCCGTGAATCATCCGGGCTAGGTTTGTTCCTGACGGCGACCCAGCTCCCTGAAGTCGCTTGTTTCCAAAAGCAGCGAAATCATCGTCCCGCCGACTAAGCCCCAGAACGGGGCGCCGATGTTGAAAAGCCGAAGTCCTGACAGAGTGATGATGAAAGTAAACAGGGCGCCGAGGCGGAATTTTTCGCCGAAGGCGACGTGAAAGCAGCGCCACAGGACTTCCAGTAGCGCCAGTCCGGCCAAAAGCGAGACCAATGAGGAAGGAAGGAGTTGGCTGATCGCGGTCGCCATCGGCGCGCACAGGCCGAAGGCCATCCACAGAACCGCGGTGACGATTGCCGCCGCATATCTCCCTTCTTTTTTGCCGACCATAGGGTTCGTCACGATCCCCGTCATGGGACCGGCAATGGAAGCCGACTGGCTGCCGAACGGAGCCACGAGCAAAGAGCCGATTCCGCTCGTAATCGTGATCGTGTTCACCGGCGGCTGGTATCCCATGTTGTGGAGAATCCCGATGCCCTGAGCGTTCTGGACGGCGATGACGGTCAGCGCGAGAGGGATGACGAGCTCCGCAGCCGCCGCCAACGTGAACTGAGGGCGGACGAGCGCCGGTTCGGCGATCTGAAAGCTCATGTTTGTCCAGTCCGCGTGCCCCAGGGCGGTCGCGGCGAAGAGCCCGACAGCGATCGCGCCCAGCACAGGGGGAAACCGCTCCGCTACAGGTCGCGCGAGAGAGACCGCTAAGAATCCGGCGAAGGTGAGAAGGGAGAGGGCCGGGGTATCTGTAACCGCTCGAACCATTCCCAGGCCAAAGGGAAGGAGCACTCCGGCCACCATGGCCATGGAAATCGGCACGGGGAGCCAGTCCATGGCGCGCTTGATGAGACCGCTAAGCCCGAGAGCCGTCACCAGAATGCCGGTCAGGAGGTAGGCGCCGGTGACCTCGGAAAAGCTCAGATGCGTGAGCGCGACGCCGGCCAGTACCCCGCCGGGGATGGTGATCACGGCCAAAAGCGGTTGCCGGTAATAGAGCGTGAGCGGGATGCTGAGGGCGCCACAGATAAAGTAGCCGCCGAAGATCCAGGAATTGAACTCGGCGGCCGACAAATTTCCTTGTTTCGCGGCGTTGACGTAGATGAGAAAGGGACCGGTCACGGCAAACAACCAAGCCGTGACTCCGTAGCTCAGCGCCGACAGGGTGAGGCTGCCGGGGAGGTTTTTGACGCTGGGCCAAAATCCCGGTCCACTCTCGATTAAGCCGCCGCTCCGAGATTCCAAACGCGGATTCGTGTCATTCATCAGTGCTTGCTTTCGCGCTCGGAAGCTCCACGTTTAGAATTTTGCGCTTGGAAATGCAAGCACGGCGCGCTAGGATGGGGCCGTCGTCCAGGAGGGTGCGTACATGAACGTTCTGATCACGGGCGGGACCGGAGTCAACGGCGCAGTGCTGGCGCGTCTCCTTCTGTCGGAGGGTGACCGGCCGGTTCTTTTTGATAACCGGATGGATTTCTCCCTGATCGCTGACATCAAGGAAAAGGTCGATCTCGTGGAGGGCGATGTGCTTGACCCTGAAGGTCTAAGGAAAGCCATCTCAAACCATCACATCACCCACATCGCGCATCTGGCCGCGCTCATGCCCGATCCGGCGGAAGCGAATCCCCGCCTTGGCGTCAAGGTAGGCGTGGAGGGGACCGTTAATATTCTGGAGGCGGCGCGAGCTTACAACATCCCGCGAGTTGTCTTTACCAGCTCCAAGGCTGTCTATGGCGAGATCGTTGGCGAGTGTGGCTATCCGAAGTTTGTTCCGGTCAAGGAGGATCATCCGCAGAAACCGGCGGATCTCTACGGCGCCATCAAGGTTTCTTGTGAGACCATTGGGAACTATTATCGTGAAAGATACGCAGTGGAATTCGTCTCCCTTCGCTTCGCTTCCATTTATGGGCCGGGAAAAGAGGTGCGGCACGGCGCCCTTTCTTTTTATGGGCAGCTTATCGAAAAGGTGATGCGTGGCGAGGAGGTGAATCTCCCTGAGGGAGGGGATCAGATCAACGATGCCATGTACGTGGGTGATGTCGCGCGCTCTATTTGGTTAGCCGTCAGGGTTGAGAGGCTCAATCAATGGACGTTCAATATCGGAACAGGAAGAGGCTCCACTCCGAAGGAATTTGTTACCGTCTTGAAGAGCCTCTTTCCCCATGCGCGGATTGAGATGGGTCCAGGCCTAAGTAAGCTCGGGAGGTCCAAGAGCAGCTACTGCATCTTTGACATCTCAGCAGCGAGAGATCACCTGGGTTATGCGCCTGTTTACGATGTTGAGAGGGGTGTTCGGGATTACGTGGAAACGATCCGCCGCCTGAGAGCTTAGGCAGGTTGCTGAAAAAGCCTTCGTTCACCCTTCGACACAGCCTGTCCTGAGCCGCCGTTCATCCTTCGACTATGCTCAGGACGAACGGCGAGTCGAAGGGCTCAGAGCCTGCCCTGAGTTTATCGAAGGGGCGAACGGAGCGAGTGTTGAAAACATTGACGAGTTTCCGTTCATGCTGAGGTTCTCGAAGCATGAAAATCACTTTTCCCGCAGCCTGTTAGGCAGCATTTATTCGGTTAACGCCCGCCTTTTTCCTTGTGTTTTTACACCAAGTACCGTATTTTTTTAGGGAGTGTCCGCCGCGATAGGACGCCCTGGACGAGCGACTTCCGCATGATTGAAGACACAATTCGCCAGATTGCTATCTGGGCCTTGCCTGTGCTCGCGGCCATCGTGTTTCATGAGGTGGCTCACGGGTGGGTGGCTTACCGCCTCGGCGATCCCACCGCGGCGCGGATGGGAAGACTGACCCTGAATCCGATCTCCCACGTGGATCTCTTCGGGACGGTTCTTCTGCCGCTCCTGCTCATTGTGATGCGCGCGCCGTTTCTTTTCGGCTATGCCAAGCCGGTTCCGGTCAACTATTACAATCTGAACAATCCCAAGCGGGATATGATTTGGGTGGCGCTGGCCGGTCCCGTGACCAATGTCCTGCTTGCGCTAGTGAGTGTGATCGTGCTCAAGGTGCTGCTCGCGCTCGACTTTTTCGCTCACGGTCCGATGGGCTCGTTGTGGCTTGCTGTTCTTACTCCGCTGGCGCTGATGGCGAAGAACAGCGTGATCATCAACGTGGTGCTCGCCGTGTTCAACGGGTTTCCGATTCCGCCGCTGGACGGAGGCCGGGTGCTCGTGGGCCTCTTACCGGAACCCCATTCTTCAGCCCTGGCCCGGGTGGAGCCCTACGGGTTTCTCATCATCCTGCTGCTCTTGATGACGAACGTGCTGGATGGTTTGATCGGTCCGCCTGTCCGTTTTCTGTTGGGAATCTTCGACTGGATGCTCTAGAAAGGAGCTGCATGGAAACCATCGTTAGCGGCGCTCGGCCCACCGGGCGCCTGCACCTTGGCCATCTCCACGGCGCCCTGAGTAACTGGGCGCGCCTCCAGGATGGCTACCGCTGTTTTTTCTTCGTTGCGGACTGGCACGCTCTGACCACCGATTATGCGTCGCCGGAGGGGATCGAGCAGAACACGCTGGAGATGGTCATGGACTGGCTGAGCGTGGGTTTGGACCCCAAGCGCTGCGTCCTGTTTCGCCAATCCCGGATCAAAGAACACGCCGAGCTTCACCTCCTTCTTTCCATGATCACGCCGGTCTCCTGGCTGGAGCGAAACCCAACGTACAAGGAGCAGATGCGCGAGCTTGAAGGGCGAGATCTGTCCACCTACGGCTTCTTGGGGTATCCGGTCCTCCAGGCAGCGGACATTGTTATGTACAAGGCACACAAGGTCCCGGTCGGGGTGGATCAAGCCCCTCACGTGGAGCTTACCCGCGAGATCGTGCGACGGTTCAACCAGGTCTATCGTCCTATCTTCCCGGAGCCGGAGGTCCTCCTGACGGAAACCCAGAAGCTTCCCGGCCTCGATGGCCGGAAGATGAGCAAGAGCTACAACAACGCGGTCTTTCTTTCGGACTCTCCCAAAGAGATCGATCAGAAGCTCAGCCGCATGATGACCGACCCTGCGCGGGTGACCAGAAAGGATCCGGGAGAGCCGGCGAAGTGCCCGGCCTTTCAGTTGCACCAGATCTACTGTACGGCGGACGAGATCGATTACGTTACCAAAGGCTGCCGCACCGCGGGGATCGGCTGCCTGGAGTGCAAGAAGGTCATGATCCGGCACGTCATCGAGGAGCTGGCCCCGTTTCAGGAGCAGCGGGCGGGTTACGAGCGTCGGCCGGAGGAGGTCAAGGACGTGCTCGCCGCGGGCAATCGCGTTGCTCAGGAGCAGGCCGCGCAGACCATGTCGGAGGTCCGCAGCGCCGTGGGACTGTAACGCGTCAATGCAAAATGTAAATTGACCCGCGGGTCATCCTGAGCGCAGCGAAGGATCTCAGATTCTTCGGCTTCGCCTCAGAATGACTGCCGTCAATTTGAATTGAAAGTTTTTGCTCGATGAGTACCAGCGTAAAGCTAGAGATTTTCGAGGGGCCGCTTGACCTGTTGCTCCACCTGATCAAAAAAAACGAGGTGAGCATTACCGACATTCCGATTGCGACGATTACCGAACAGTATCTCGCAACGCTGGAGCTAATGCAGACTATGAACCTCGATGTGGCGGGGGAGTTTCTGGTCATGGCGGCTACCCTGATCCACATCAAGTCGCGGATGCTGCTTCCCGCGGGGGAGGACGAGGAAGAGGGGGATGAAGGCGAGGATCCGCGCGCGGAACTGGTGCGCCGGTTGTTGGAGTATCAGAGGTTCAAAGAGGCCGCCGAGGAACTCCAGAGCCGGGAGATCCTTGGGCGAGATGTCTTTGCGCGGATTCCCGACTCGCCCGAGCACAATCCAACCGTCGTCATCGAACAGCCATCTCTTTTTGACCTGATTGCCGCCCTGCGCCAGATTCTCGAGCGCTTCCCGGAGGAGCGCGTTCACGAGGTCGTGTTGGAGCGGGTATCGGTGCGGGAAAAGATGAACCTGCTTCTGGACAGCCTGCATCAACGGGGACGCGCCATCTTTCAGGATCTGTTCGAAACCGCGACCTCTCGGTTGGAGGTTGTAATGACTTTTCTGGCCATGTTGGAGTTGGTGAGGATCCGCGCAATCAGAATTTCCCAGGAAGAGGGGATGGGCCCGATTATGATCGAATTGGCGGCGCCTCTGGGAGAGGTTCAGGACCGGATGGCAAAGGAGGGAGTCGGAGACGATGGAGATGGAGCGTGATCGTCTGAAGTCGATCCTGGAGAGTCTGCTTTTTGCGGCCGAGGGACCGTTAACCGCTCACCGAATCCGCGAGATCGTCGGCGGGGTCGAGAAAAGGGAGATCGAGGCTTTGTTGGGAGAGCTCGGAAACGAGTATGAGGTTGGCGGGAGGGGATTCCGCATCGTGGAGGTTGCGGGCGGGTACCAGTTGAGAACCCCCAAGGAAAACGCCGAATGGGTGAAAAATCTCTATAAGGGACGGCCGGCGCGGATGAGCCGGCCTTTGCTCGAAACCCTCGCGATCATCGCCTACAAGCAGCCGATCACGCGGGCGGAGATCGAAGCCATCCGGGGCGTGGACGTCGACGGCGTGCTTGCAACGCTGCTGGAGCGGCGGCTGGTGCGAATCGTCGCGCGCAAGGATGTTCCCGGAAGACCCTTCCTCTACGGCACCACCCCGGAGTTTCTCGAGCTGTTCAACCTGAAGGATTTAAGCCAACTCCCCACCCTAAAGGAGATGGAAGAGATGGCATCCCTTCCGTCCCAACAAGATCCCTCCAGTGAACAGCGATGAGTAAGTTTACTGCTCACCGTATCCCTCGAAAGCTCCTCGGGGGCCGAGCCGCCTCAGGCGGACGCGGCCGATGGATGAGGCTCCCTCGGAAAGCGCGCTCTCGGCTGCGGCCGATGGGTTTGTGCCATGAGCCGCACCGGTTGTAACCGGACCTCCGCAGCCTCGCTCGCCCCGTGGAGTATGGTGTTGACCACCGTGATGGTTCCTCGACCGTGCAGTTACTCAACGGGGCTCGCGCTCCCCTCAGTCGCGGCAAAGGACGTCCGCGGCCTTTCTCCTCGTCCCCCTCGGGCTTCGAAGTGAAAGCATGCCGGTCGAGGGTGCGAGCTGTGACGGGCGAGGGCGTAATCCCTCATGACTATTATCGATGGAGCGAGTGCAAAAAATCCTGGCCCGGGCGGGTTTGGCGTCACGCCGTGAGGCGGAGCGATGGATCCTGGAAGGACGGGTACGCGTAAACGGGGTAGTGGTGCGGGAGTTGGGGTTGAAGGCCGATCCGGCCCGCGACAAGATCCAAGTCGATCACAAGCCCGTCCGAGTAGCCCCTGAGCGCCGCTATTATTTATTTCACAAACCTGTCGGCTTGATCACATCCTTGGGTGACCCTCGCGGTCGTCCCCATCTGGGGGAGTACCTGGAGCGGGTCGGGATCAGGGAGCGTGTCTTTCCGGTCGGGAGACTCGATTTCAATTCCTCGGGCCTTCTGCTCCTGACGGACGACGGCGAGCTGAGCGCCCGGCTTACCCATCCGCGCTACCG
>JACPAM010000069.1 GCA_016180805.1 Deltaproteobacteria bacterium
ATATCTCCGGCATCGGCGTACGGTCTGATGCAGCTCCTCCCTTCCACCGCGGCACGCGTGGCCAAGCGACTCTCCCTTGACTTCTTCACCGCGGAGAGATTGTTCGAGCCGGAGCTCAATCTCAGGCTAGGCAGCCACTACTTGAAGGAGCTTCGCCAGCAGTTTCCGCAAAGCCTGCCCAAGGCGATCGCTGCCTACAACGCCGGGGAGACGGCCGTGGCGAGATGGGAAAAAGAGATTCCCGCTCAAGACGAGGAGGAGTTCATTGAACGCATTCCTTATGCGGAAACCCGCCTCTATGTTAAGCTCGTCCTGCGCAATCACCGAATCTACACAAGGCTCTATAACCGCGACCGATGAGAAGAAAAACCGGCCGGTTTAGCCCGCTGATCGGGATCACCCCCGACGTGGAATCGCTGCCGGGAGCTTCCCCGCCGGGAACCGCAAACCGCGTGATCGAGCTCCCGGAACGTTATGCGCGGGCGATCCTGGATACCGGGGGACTCCCCCTGATTTTGCCTATCACGTCGGTACGGAGCGCCATAAAGGAGACCCTCGCGCACCTCGACGGCGTCCTGGTGAGCGGCGGTAACTTCGATATCGACCCGGCATATTACGGCGAGGCCGCGATCCAAGCCCTGGGCAAGGTCAACGAGGAGCGCACGCGCTTCGAGCTCGAACTGATCGGCCTCGCCCTCGAACGGAACCTGCCCCTGCTCGGAGTCTGCGGCGGCGCCCAGGCCATCAATGTCGCCTGCGGCGGAACGCTGTATCAGGACATCACCACGGAGATGCCGCAGGCGCTCGAACACCAGCAGGGGGCACGGAGATACCAGGGCGGTCACCCGGTGCAGATTCATGACGGGACCTTGCTCAAGCGGATCGTCGGCCGCGACCAATTGGAGGCCAATACGACCCATCATCAGGCGGTGAAGCAATTGGGCAAAGGGCTGATCGTCAACGCGACCGCCGAAGACGGCGTGATCGAGGGGCTGGAGAGCACAAACCACGGTTTCGTCATAGGGCTCCAGTGGCATCCGGAATGCCTGATCGATATAGACGCCTGCCAAAAAAAGATCTTCACCGCTTTTATCTCGGCCTCGAAGAAACAGCGATGATGGCAAGCATTCCTTTACTGGTGAATTTGCGTGTCCGCTTGGTCGCTCTCGTCCTTCTGGCTCTGATCCCAGCGCTCGCCCTGGTCCTTTTTATCGCGTGGGAAGAGCGGGGGCTTGAAACGGCCGAGACATTCGAGGACGCACAGCGGCTCGTCCGGCTCTTTTCTCAGGATCAGGAGCGATACATTGAGGGGGCGCGCCAGCTCCTCATCGCGCTGGCGCAGCTCCCCGATGTGCGCGATGGCAACACTCGCTCCTGCAATGCGCTTTTCGCCAACCTTGAGGCACAGTATCCGCTCTATGCGAACTTCGGAGCCATCTGGCCTGATGGCAAGCTGTACTGCAGCGCGGTCCCGTTTGAGGGCGTCGTAGACTTGTCTGACCGCTCCTACTTTCGCCGCGCCGTCCAGAGCCGGGACTTCGCCATCGGCGACTATCAGATCGGCCGACTGACCAAGAAGCCGACATTGAACTTTGGCTATCCGGTCTCGGATGAGACTGGAAAGATCAAGGCAGTAGTCTTCGCTGCGCTGGATTTGGGATGGCTTAACAGTCGGGTAGCCGAAGTCGATCTGCCGGCGGGATCGGTCCTCTCCGTCATTGATTATAGGGGCACGGTTTTAGCGCGATACCCCGATCCCGAAAACTGGATCGGAAAATCTGCGCCGGAATTGCCGGTTTTCAAAACCGTGCTGACGCGCAGGAAGGGCACGGCCCAGATGGCGGGCGCGGACGGCGTGAGGCGACTTTATGCCTTTGCTTCCCTGAAGGGCGGCCCGAGCGGAGACGCCTATGTCATCGTTGGGATTCCTGAAGCCGCCGCTTTCGCCAATGTCCATCGCTCGCTGCTCCGCAACCTCGTCTGGCTGGGCCTGGTTGCGGTGCTGGCTCTGGCCGCGGCCTGGTTCATCGGGAACCCGTTTGTCGTCAGCTATATCAGCGAACGCATCCGGGCACAGGAGGCGCGGCTGCGACTGGCGGCCATTGTTGAGTCCTCGGATGACGCGATCATCGGCAAAACGCTCGAGGGAACAATCACGAGCTGGAATCGCGGCGCCGAGCGGATCTACGGCTACGCCGAGCACGAGATCATCGGGCGCTCGATCGCGACCTTGGCTCCACCTGAGCGCAAGGATGAAATCACGGACATCCTTGAAAGACTGAAGCGCGGCGAGCGCATCGAACACTACGAAACCGTGCGGGTTCGAAAAGACGGTAAGCCCATCGACGTCTATCTAACCGTCTCTCCGGTGTCGGACGCGTCGGGCAAAGTCACTGGGCTCTCCACCATTGCTCGAGACATCACCGAGCGAAAGCGGCTGGAGCAAGAAGCAAATAGACTGAGGGCCGACTTCACGGCGATGATTATCCACGATTTGCGCTCGCCGCTCACAACGATCATGTCGGGGGCCGGGATGATGGAAGAAGGTCTGGCAGGGCCGGTCAACCCGGATCAAAAAAAATGGCTCGGGAAAATCCAGGCTAGTAGCCGACATATGGTAGATCTTATCAGTGAATTCCTGGATCTCTCAAAGATTGAAGCGGGGCGAATTGAGCTCCTGAAGGAAGAGGTCGATCTCCACGGCTTGGTCAAAAACTGCCTGGACAATTATCTCATTGTCGCCAGGGACAAAGGTGTGTCCTTGATCAGTTCGCTATCGCCCGAGCGCCCTCGAATTTGGGCCGACCCGCGCCGGCTGGAGCAGGTCTTCGCTAACCTCGTGAGCAACGCGATTAAGTTCACCCCCGCAGGCGGCAAGATCCAAGTTAACGGGGCGTTGGAGAATGGCGACCGCATCCAACTATCGGTTAGCGATACCGGGCCCGGGATTCCGCCTCGGGAGTTGGGCCAGATCTTTCAAAAGTACCGCCAAACTATGAGCGGCAAGACCTCACAACACAAAGGCACCGGGCTGGGGCTAGTGATTTGCAAAATGATCGTCGAGGCCCACGGCGGAAAAATCTGGGTGGAAAGCCAGGAAGGCAAAGGCACGACATTCTTCTTCTCACTCCCCGTGGCTTCTCAACTGGCCGACGGAAATCCACCCTCACCGTCCCTAACGTAATCCCTTCATTTCGTTAGGGAGAGCCTGCCAGCGCATTGTCAAAGTCGGGCTTGGTTGGATCAGGCGCTTCGTCTTTTTCCACGGGAAACGTCACCTCGTAGAGATGAGCATGGCGCGGATAGCCGCGTGGGAGTGCAGGCTGTTGTCGTAAAGAAATAACCAGGTCTGGCTACGGCGAGCCAGAGAAATTCCACTGCTCCGGCTATCTTAGTCCCCTTAGTGCCTCCTCCAAATAGCTCTGGTCGACATACTTCGACGGGCTCGGCGGCGGCGGCTTGGACTGCGTGACCTCCCAGAAGATCTGAATCGTATTCTTCAAGCCTTCGATGTTGACGTCCGCATTGGGGTGCCAGACTCGCTTCTCCGTGTAGAATTCCCAACCCCGCCGCGCGTGCTCGCGCTTAAGCTTCATTTCGCTGGCCAGAAAATCGACCGCGGCTTCCTTGTTTTGGTAGAGCCATTGGGCGGTTTGCGCCATGGCTCTCATGACCCGAACGAGCACGGCTCTATTTTTCTCCGCCCAGGAGCGCTTAACCGTGAGCGAGGCTAACTGGTAATTGGGAATGACATCGATGAAACGCCCGATCTCGTTAAAGCCCGCCTCTTCCGCCGCATAATTGAGCGGGAGTGAAAGCGGGCCGGCAGCGATCTGTCCGGAGGCCAAGGCCACAAAGGTTTGAGGGGTCCCGCCCACCACAAGGAGCCTGTAATCCCGCGGGTACTCAAGGCCCTTGTTCTTCAGCACCCACCTCAAAGCAAAGCCGACGCCGGAGGTCAGGCTGATGATCCCAATGGTTGCCCCACGCAAGTCTTCATAAGTCTTATAGCTCTTTCCGCCCATCAGGGACTGGGTGAGGCCGTTGATGACCCCGCCGATGATCACAAGATCCAAACCCCGCTCCACCGCTGCGATCGGAGCATCCGCGGCGCCACCCGAAACTTCGATCGATCCCCCGGCGAGCGCCTGGACGTTGACGTCCGAGCCGCGTATGACCACCAACTCGACATCCAGCCCCTGCCGCGCGAAGAAACCCATCTTGGAGGCGACCCAAAGCGGGCCGTAGCCCAAAGTTTTGGTCGCCGCGCTGACCCGCAATTTGGTCGTCTCCTGGGCAAAACCGGGAAGACAAAGAGAGAGAAAGCCGAGAACAAGCCATACAGCCAGGACACCCTTCCTGAGCATGCGATCTCCCCTCTTCTGCTCGTCTAACGAGCGACCTACCTTTTGTGCGCCTTGATGACGTTTTGCGCGAGGCGCCAGCGCAGGACCTCCGTCGCCCCCTCGGTGATCCGGATGCTCCGCACCTGGCGGTACCACCATTCCAATGGCAAGTCCTTCGTGAGGCCGACGCCCCCGTGGATCTGAATCGCGCGATCGACTACTCGGCCCGCCATCTCCGAGCACATCACTTTAACCATGTAGGCGAGGTTACGTATATCCTCGCCCCGATCATGACGCCAGGCGCACTCATAGACCATTAAGCGAGCCGCGTGAAGCTCCATCGCCGAGTCCGCGATCATGAACTGAACTGCCTGGCGCTCCGATAGGGGCTGGCCGAAGGTGACGCGCTGCTGGGCATAATCGATCATCATCTCTAGGGCCCGTTGAGCTATTCCTACGGGACGCGCCCCATGTCCGCGGATCCGGCCTTCCGTGATCCATTTCTGAGCGAGCGTAAAGCCCTCCCCCACTGTGCCAATGACGTTAGCCGCCGGGACTCGCACATTGTCAAAAACGATTTCCCACGGGGCATCCCCCATCATTGTGGGCCAATGCCGATCCAAGTTAACCCCTGGGGATTTCATATCAACGATGAGACAAGTGATGCCCCCGCGGGCCCTCTTTTCCGTGTCGGTTACGGCCATCACCTGAGCATAATCGGCGCTGCCGGCCCCGGTGATGAAGCGCTTGGTTCCGTTGAGGATGAAATGATCCCCGTCACGGACTGCGCGCGTCTTCATGTTCGCCGGATCACTTCCTGCATCCGGCTCGGTTTGGGCAAAACAGACCCGCTTCTCCCCTCTGATGACAGGAAAGAGGAAACGTTCTTTCTGCTCCTCATTGCAATGGAAAAGCACCGGGCGCACCTCAGGACCAAACAGCTCGTTTCCGCGGAACGGAAGAACCGCTGTGCGCGCGACCTCCTCTGCAATGACGCAGCGCGTGAGGAGGTCTAGGCCAGCGCCGCCGTGCTCCTGTGGAACATCCAGCATCCAAAGCCCCATAGCCTTTACTTTCTCCTGGAGCGGTCCCAGAAGGTCCTGCGGCATCTCTTCTCCCTCGGGGCGAAACTTTTGTTCGAGGGGAATCAACTCTTTGTCTACAAAGCCTCTCAAGCTTCTTTTGAGCATCCGGAGCTCTTGGGGTAGATTGAAATCCATCCTACATCCTCCGAAGTCAAACTTCGAACGTTCAATCGCTCGCTTGTCTTGTCTCTCGGTTTGAGCAGTTCAATTCGTTCAATCGCTTCGCTCCGTTTCAATCGTTCAACAATTTGAACGACTCAAACTATTCGAACGACTCGAACGACTCCAACTGTTTAGCCTTTTACTTGGCCCTTCTTTGGTAGGCGCCGAGGCCCGGGCGATATTTTTTCTCGTCGAGGAACTGCTTGGTTCCCTCCTCGCGCCCTTTCTCCGGGTCCGTCGCCCGCAAGGCAGTACCCTTTGCCGCCATATAGTCTTCCGCCTGCGCGTAGTCCATGGTTCGACAGAGCTTGTAAACCTCTTTCGCTGCGCGCAATGTCTGCGGGTTCTTCTCCATAAGCTTCTTCGCCAATTTGATCGTCTCCTCTCTCAACTTCGCACGCGGCACGGCAAAGTTCACGAGCTTCATCTCCGCAGCCTTCTTGCCATCAAACGGGTCACCTGTGAGGATGTAATAGACGGCATCACGGTAGCACATCGCGTCGGCCAGCACCCTGCTCACCAGGCCGCCGGGGAAAATGCCCCAGTTGATCTCGCTCAATCCGAAGATCGCGTCCTCGGCAGCGACGGCAAAGTCGCAGGCGATCAACGGCGTAAAGGCGCCGCCGAAACAATAGCCATTGACCATGGCAATGGTCGGCTTGGGAAATGTGAATAGCCGCCGCCAGCGCCATTCCTGTGAGGCCCATCCGGCCCGGCGGCGCTCCGCCGGCTTATCATCCAGCGCGCGGAAAAACTCCCTGAGATCTTGGCCGGCGCACCAGCTATCCCCGGCACCGGTCAGAACGAGGACCCGAGTCTCATCATCGGTCTCCAATTCGACAATGACATCGAGCATGTCATAATGTAATTGTGGGTTCATCGCATTTCGCTTCTCCGGCCGATTCAGGATGACCCAAGTGATCCCTTCCTCCCTCTCGACCTTTACGGTCTTATAAGTTTTTGCCGTTGTCATGATGCCCTCCTTTTTTATTTGAAACCTTTTTTCGCCTTTTCTTGCCTATTGTTGTGTCAATTTTTTCAAGGCCGCCTGTCCCGGGCCGGCAGCGGCGCGGAAGACAGCGGCGTTAATCTTCTCCGCATCTTCCCCGACATATGTGAACAGTTGGAAGCGCAATACGCGTTCCGAGTCCGCTTTGAACTCCGGGTCTTCAAAGGTCTGCCGGAAGGAGCTTCTCAGGATGTCAACTAGCCTGCCAGGCGTCTTGGGGGGCACCGTGATGAATCTAAGCATAGTGCGTGAGCCCCCTGAAATCTTGAAGGCTTCCGCTAAAGGACCGGTGGGATCACTCCCTTTAACCTTTCTAAACGACTCCCTGAAAGAAGGGAGGTCAGATCGGGGGTCGCGGACCGTATCTCCTTCGGGTCCGAGCAAACCTTCTTGATAAAGTGGAACCACCACACCCTCCTTAACCAACAGCGTGCCACCCGTCATATATCCGGTCAGACTCTCGGAGGTGTAATTGATCTCGCCCCTCTGGATGGCCACACGGAGTTCAGCAACTCCCGCATATCCCGTGACATAGCGGTAAGGGGCGCCCAGGAGCTCAAGCGCTAGACGCATCCCCAGATCTTTGTTGTTCTCCCGGGTAAAGCCCCCCACGACGATCGGTTTGGCAGGCTTTAAAAGATCCGCCGCCGTTCTTACCCCCGCGTCGGCCCGGATGTACACGACGGAGGTCTCAGCCGCCCCTGCGATGATCGGCATATTATTGAGATCGTAGCGGACAGTAGGGCCGCCCAGGAACTGGGGCAGGTACATTCCCGAAAAGACCCCGATCGTCAACCCATCGGGCTTGGACTTTTCATAGATATAGTTGGCCCCGATGATGCCGCCAGCGCCAGGCATGTTCCGGACGATCACCGTCGGGTTGCCTGGAACATGTTTGGGCAAGTAGCGGGCAATGAGTCTGCCGAACACATCCGTGGGTCCGCCGGCCGAGAAGTTCACAAGAAATTCGACAGTCTTCCCTTTATAAAATGGCTCCTGGGCAAATGCGGGTTCGATACTCAGGAACACTGTAACCACAGAAATGGTAGCCACAAGACTCCAAGAAGCTCTTTTCAACATAATGCCTCCTTGGCAAAAGCCTGGGGCCTTTGCACATCCACGACTTGCTCCGACTCTCTTAAGACTCCTTTACCGCAAGATGCGGTCTGACTCGGCTTTAAACTCGGGGTCTTCAAAGGTCTCTCGGAACGAGCCCCTTAGGATCTGAACGGGTTCGCTAGGAGTCTTGGGTGGAGCTGCAATAAACCTAAGCATGCTGTTTGCCCCAGCAAGGACCTTATACGCTTCCCAGAGGGAGCCTGAAGGTTCTTTCCCCCTGACCTTAACGAAGACCTCTTTCAAACTCGGCAGAGCCGAGCGAGTGTCACGGACAATTTCGCTGTCAGGGCTGAGCACGCCTTCTTGAAACAATGGGACCACAACCCCTTCGCGAACCATAGGGACGACAGCCGAGTTATAGCCGGTCAAGCTCTCAGAGCTGTAATTGACTTCGCCCTGCTTGATGGCCAATCGAATTTCGGCAACTCCCTTGTATCCTGTTACATAACGGTGACCAACACCCAAAAGGTCCAGGGCCAACCGCAGCGCCAGGTCCTTGGGGCTCTCCCGCCCCAACCCGCCCACAACGATGGGCTTTTGCAGCGTTAGAAGATCCGACGGCGCTTTCACCCCGGTGTCCGCCCGTATGACGACGACGGAGGTCTCGGCGGCCCCCGCGATGATCGGCATGTTGCGGAGATCATAGCGGACACCGGAGGAAGCCAGAATCTGCGCCACGTGCGAACCTGAGAAAACCCCCACGGTTAAGCCATCAGGCTTGGCTGCGCCGTAAACGTGGTTGGCTCCGATAATGCCACCCGCACCTCCCATATTTTCCACGATCACACCGGGCGTTCCAGGGATATGCTTGGAGAGGTAACGGGCCATGAGCCGGGCAAAAATGTCCGTAGGGCCTCCCGCCGTGAAGTTGACGAGCAGCCTGAGTGTCTTGCCCTTGTAGAATGGTTCTTGCGCGAAGGCAGGTCCAAAGCCCGCGGCAAAAGCAAACCCGATCGCTATAAGACCAAACAGTTTGTGAAGTTTCTTAAACCCCATATCCCCTCCTTAGTTTTCTCTCTTTGCTTATTGTCTGGTCAACTTTTTCATGACATCGCGCGCGGAGACAGTAGCGGCTCGGAACACGGCAGCGTTGATCTTCTCCGCTTCCTCCCCGACAAAAGTCATCAATTGGAAGCGCATGACGCGGTCTGACTCGGCTTTGAATTCGGGGTCTTCAAAGGTGGCCCGGAAGACCTTCCTCAGGATCTCGACTAACTCAGGAGGAGTCTTCGGGGGAACTGCAATGGACCGTAGCATGGTGAGGGAGCCTCCCGAAATCTTGAAGGCCTCCGACAGCGGCCCGGAGGGGTCATTCCCCTTCACTTTTCTGAAGAACTCCTTGAAAGAAGGGAGGTCAGATCTAGGGTCCCGGACAATCTCTCCTTCGGCTCCGAGCAAACCCTCCTGATATAGAGGAACCACAACGCCTTCCCGAACCATTAAGACGCCACCAGTGTTATAGCCGGTTAAACTCTCGGAGGTGTAGTTGATCTCGCCCCGTTGGATCGCCACCCTGAGTTCAGGGATTCCTGCATATCCCGTCACATAACGGTAGGGGACCCCCAGGAGCTCAAGGGCCAGTCGGAGACCTAGGTCTTTGGTGTTCTCCCGACCAAAGCCCCCGACGACGATTGGTTTTGCGGGCTTTAAAAGATCCTGAGGAGCTTTCACACCAGCGTCGGCCCGGACGTACACGACTGTGGTCTCAGCTGCCCCAGCAATGATCGGCATATTGTTAAGATCATAGCGGACACCAGAGCCGCCCAGGATCTGGGGCAGGTACGTTCCCGAAAAGACCCCGACGGTTAACCCATCTGGCTTCGCCACTTCGTAGACATAGTTGGTTCCTATGACGCCGCCGGCGCCAGGCATGTTCTGGACCATCACCGTCGGGCTCCCGGGAACATGCTTGGGGAAGTACCGAGCGATGAGCCTGGCAAAGACGTCCGTAGGCCCGCCCGCAGGATAGTTCACAAGGAATCGAACGGTCTTGCCCTTGTAGAATGGTTCCTGAGCGAAAGCAGGTTGATCGAGCGATAAGAACAGTATAAAGATTAAAGAGACGAAGCACAGTTGCATAAATAACCTCCGGTTCTTTTCCGCCCCGGCTTCGAGCGGGTAGAGACTGATCCCGCCGCTTTTTACCCTATCCTTTTTCCTGCTCACCGCGTGGAGATGGCCTTCTTCGTCAAAGTAGCCTATTTGACCGCCACGGCTCTTCAGCGCCCCTTCGCCTTTCTCTCCTCCTCCAGTCTTTGCAAGAAAGATAGATCGACCATGTCGACTGCCTTAAGGCCCATGGGAGCAAGGTCTCGATCATTAGCAATCACATTCTCAACGGACTTAGCCGTCACCACGGGAAGGTCGGGGGTAAGCTGGCTGTAAGCCCTTTGGGTCTCCTCTAGCTCTTCGATTGCGTTCGACCTGTAGTACTCCCCGAGAAACCGGATTACCTTCTCGCGGTTTTTCTCGTCACGATAGAAGTCCATCCCGTCCGCAAGCCCGCGCATGAAATTCATAACAGTCTCTCTATCTGAGCGGATAAAGGAGCGCGTGGTCAGCACACCGGAGATGATGTATTGAAACTCTAGCGCGGAAAGATCGATCAAGACCTGGAAGCCTGCTTTACGGGCACGAAGGGTAAAAGGGGGTTGAAAGACCGAAGCCTGGACGTGGCCGCTGTTCAGGGCCGCCCATCTCTCCCCGGGTGCTCCAATCGGGACAATAGTCACATCTCGCTCTGGGTTCAACCCCAATTGGCGAAGTGCAAAGCGGGCGATGAAATCAGGACTAGCTCCGAGTTGGCTTACCCCCACCCTTTTGCCTTTCAGATCCTCCGCTCCACGCACCGAGGGAGTGGTCACCAGAACATAATCTAGCCGATTCCCCACAGCTCCGACAAACGTGATCTCCTTGCCACCCCGAGCCCACGCTCGGATAGCGGCCGGTCCACCCGTCAACTGAATGAAGAGCTCTCTAGACAAAAGAGCCTGGAGTGCGGTCACGCCTCCGGGGATTAAGACAGGTCTAAGTTTGAGGCCGTATTTTTCAAAGGCGCCGGAACGGTAGGCCACCCAGAAATAACTGGTCGATCCACCCAAGGGATAAGAGGTGTTCAATTCCCTTAGCTGCTTTGCCTGGGCAAAGAGAAAAGAGGGAGAGAAGAGCAAGACAAAAAGAACAAGGATCATCCTCAGTCCTAACCCGCTCTCCATAGAACCTCCTCATTCTGCGAGCTCAAATACCGGCAGCTTGATTTCAGAATCGGCAGTCTCCTTAAAGGCAACTTTTACCCTGGCGCCAATTTTTACCGTTTCCACCCCTCTCCCCACAATCCGGCTCTCCATTATGACGCCTTCGTCCAAAATAATGTTGGCATAGCAAATGGGAACTTCGTCTTTGAAGGCTGGATTCCGCGGGACTCTCACCCAGGAGAAGCTATGAACCTTGCCGCTGCCAGTTGAGGGAACCCATTCAAGATCGCTGCTGAAACATCCAACGCAAACTGCTCGGGGGAAGAACTGGATTTTGCCGCACGCTCGACACCTTTGCAGAAGCAGCTTTCTTGCGGCCGCACCCTCCCAGAACGGCCGATCAATCTGGTTGACATGAGGGAGGCTCTTGGTCCCGAGATTGCGGCCATAGGAAAGCCAGCCAATTCCTGTCACAAGGGCTCTCTCCGCCTTCTTCACCTGCCTTGGACCCGCCTCGCCCCTGAGCTGTCGCACGGCTTCTACGATATGGAGAAAGCCGCCAGCCAGCCCTGCCTGTCCCACGGAAAGTTGACCGCCACCCGTATTCACGGGGAAATCCCCCCTAAACGTGAGATCGTGCGCCGCAATAAATTTTCCCCCGTCGCCTTTTTTGCAGTAACCGAGATCTTCGACCTGGATTAAGACAGCGATCGGATAGTCATCGTACAGCTCAAAGAAATCGATCTGGTCACGGCTCACCTCTCTGAAGAGCCTTTCCGCAACCACTTTGATGCCAAACGTCGTCTTGTCGGGCAGCATGTTCCCGACCTGATAGTTAACCCTCTCGGCATCGGTCACAAGATAAACTATCTTATCTGTGATCTGCCGAGCCCGCTCTTCAGAAGCAAGGACTATACACTCTGCCCCTGAACAGGGCATAACGCAGTCAAGGAGCCGAATCGGATCGGAGATCATGCGCGAATTGAGATAGTCGTCTATCGTCATCGGATCGCGCAGAAGGGCCTGCGGGTTTTCTAGTGCGTTGGCGCGCTGTGAGACGGCGATCTTGCCGATCTGTTCTAGCGTCGTCCCGTACTCCTCCATATGGCGGACCTGCACCAATGCCATAAGCGTGTTGGGGCCACCGTAGCCGAAGACATCCACATAGTTCGCCCGTTGATACTCGAGAATTCTCTGATGGGCGGCGCTTCTATCGAAAGAGTTGCCGCCCACCAGGACAGCGATGCCGATGTGCCCCGCCTCGATGGCATCAGCCGCACGGCGCACGCTCATCACCCCTCCACCCCCGCCATAGTCGCCGTTCAGGACCCAATCCAGCTCCAAACCCAACTGTTCCGCGACATAGGGCGAATAATCTGGACTTGCCTGAGTCGTGATGGAGAGTCCTTGAATCTCGCTCTTCCTAAGGCCGGTCTGATTCAAGGCGCGGCGGATCGCCTCGGCGTAGTACCAGAGAAGAGGCTCCTCAGACTTTCGCGAATACTCCGTTGAACCGTAGCCAACGAAACATACTCTCTTGCGGCGCAATTCTCTCTCCTTTCTTAATATGGCAAGTGGCTGCGTTGGACCAGTTTCCTATACTTTTTTCGATCATCGAAGGTGCCAGACTCAGCTTTTCTACGGAAGCGTTTCCCCTATATCACGCCAGGCAAGAACAAAAAAGGGGCGCCAAGGTGATTGACGTTGTATGGGGCTCGTGGTAAGGGGACCAACCATAGAGGCGCGGTTGTGAAAACCATGAAGGGATGGGTAGCCCATGGTTTCAACGACCGACGGCTGGCACCATACGAATGCAGAGAGTAAAGGAGGAGCTCCATGACCGGTGTACAGGTGATCGATGCTGACGGCCATGTGAGAGACAGAGACGCCGACATCCGCGCATTTATGGAAGAGCCTTATTGTCGGCGGAAAGGGTCGCTCCTCCCTCACGACGAATGGGACTCGAGCATGTACGGCAAGCTCGGTATAGACATTCACGACGTCCCAACGCGGCTTCGCGATATGGACAAAGAAGGGATCGAGGTCTCGGTTCTCTTTCCAACCGGCGCCTTTAGCGTCTCGCGCCTTCCCGAGAAAGATTACGCGGCGGCCTTGTGCCGCGGCTACAACAACTGGATCGCGAGCGTCTGCACGGAGAGCCCGAGGCTCAAGGGGATCGGGCTCGCTCCCTTTCAGCATGTGCCTGCGGCCGTCGAGGAAGTGAATCGAGCCATCACCAAGCTTGGGCTCGTCGGCATCGCCATCGCCTCCTTCGGGCTGAAAGAGCACCTTGGCGCGCCGACCTTCTGGCCCATTTACGAAGAGCTGCAACGGCTGAAGGCCCCCCTGCTGGTCCATAACTCGCGCCAGGGTCCGGCGGGCGAGATCCGCTTCGATACCTTTCTTTTTAAACACACCATCGGCCGCCCTTTTGAGACGCTGCTCGATTGCGCCGCCTTGATGTATGGTGGTACACCAGAGATGTTTCCAAAATTGAGGATCGCTTTTCTCGAATGCGGCGTGGGGTGGGTTCCCTATTGGATGGACCGGATGGATGAGGAGTGGGAGAAACGGCAGTCAGAGGCGCCCCTGCTCAAGGCGAAGCCTAGCGAATACATGGCCAGCGGGAACTGGTTTTACGCGACCGAGCCGGAGGAAAGTACGCTTCCCTATGTGATCGATCGCATCGGTGACGACAAGATCCTTTTTGCTTCCGACTATCCCCACTGGGATGGCATGTTCCCGTATGTCGTCTCGACGATCCGGGGACGCAGGGACCTCTCGGAAAGCTCCAAGCAAAAGATTCTTGGCGATAACGCGAAACGCCTGTACGGATGGGAAGGCTGAGCGAGCAACCAGTCGAGAGGGATCAAATTCGATGAAGGTCCGTCCGCAGTTTTTCTTTAGTCTGGTGCTTCTGGTTTTCTTTGCCTATTTCGTTTGGGAGGCGTGGGAGTGGCGGCTTCAGGCGCGGCTCTACCCATGGGCGATCGGCATACCCATGATTGTCCTGGCGCTCGTCCAAATCTGGCTCGAACTCAAAGGCGTGTCTCCCGTAAAGACAGCAGGAGCCACCCCGGTCGATTTTCAGTTCGAGAAGCCTGTCGATCCCGAACTTGCGCGCCGCAGAACCGTGAACATCTTCGCCTGGATCCTGGGATTTTTCCTGGCCATCTGGTTGCTCGGCTTTTCCCTGGCTATTACCCTCCTTTTGTTCTTTTATCTCAAAGTTCAGTCGCGCGAACCCTGGGTCCTTTCCATCGTCCTCACTGCTGCCGGTTGGCTTCTCTTCTGGGGGCTATTTGACAGGTTACTCCATCTCCCCTTTCCAGAGGCCCAGCTCTTCATGTGGTTAGGAATGTAAACGAAATGACATGGAGGTTCTTTATGGAACTGCGCGCAACCATCTGTGAAAACTTTAAGAGTTTAAAGGTTCAAGGGTTTCTGGGCCTAACGCTTCTAACCCTTTATCCCTTGATCCCTTTAACCCTTCAACCTGCGAACGCCCAGGAGCCTTACTATAAAGGGAAGACCGTGAGAATTGTCGTCGGCTTTAGC
>JACPAM010000070.1 GCA_016180805.1 Deltaproteobacteria bacterium
CTTGAGACTTGATCCCGCCAATCGTTGCAGACACCGGCGGACTTCTTCGGGCCCTCGCATGTACCGCGGACGGCAAGCCGAGCTTCCCTGAGTACGAGGAGGTCTTGACTTCGGCGAGTCTGGTGATTGTGCCGGCGCTCGTTCTCGCCGAGGTGGATTACTTTCTTCGAGACAAGCGGTCGGCAATGCGAAAACTCATGGCGGAGATCTTTGACCCCGAGACCCGCTACGACTATGAGCCTCCTGTTCCCCTCGACATGATTCGAGCGCTCGAGCTCGACGCCCGATTCAAGGATCTCAACTTGGGTCTCGTTGACGGAACGGTTGCAGCTGTTGCTGAACGGCGACGTGTCTACCGAGTTCTCACAACCGACCGTCGAGATTTTGGGGCGATTCGGATCGGTCCACGTCTTACACGTGCGCTCGAGTTGCTGCCATGAAGAAATGGCAAGCGGGCGGCCGCCGAACAAATAGCATGGAGCCGACAACGAGAGGGCTACGGTCTTTCCGAAAACATTGATGGTGGCGCCGCTCACGCTAAGCGTTGAGCCTGTAGAAAAAGGTAGAGGGAAAAAACTACAAAAAAACGACCTCCGTATTTGACGTTTAAGCGACGATCTCGGGTCAAGGGACCATTAGGGGGTCACTGATAAGGAAATGGCAGAGGATTCTGATGCCTATCGCAGGCGTCGTCGCTGATGCCAACGTCCTGCTCTCAGCCGTGGTCGGACAAGCGGCGCTGCGGGTGTTCACCGAGTTCGATGTGATGGTTTAGTCGGAGGTAAACCCCCAGCTCTGCTGGGGGACTGGCAGAGTTTGACATTTGCGGGAGTGGTCATTGGCGAAGTCCTTTGTTCAACCCTCTCCTTTTGGGAGAGGGAAAGGGTGAGGGAGATGATACTGTCAGCGATTTCACCCTCACCTCTGTCCTCGCCCTTGCAGGGAGAGGAGGCAAAGCAGGTTGTCGTTCGTAGTGCCAGCGTAAGCTGGCCAGTCAGCCTTAGGCTGATCACAAATCAAGCCTCCGCCTAAGGCGGAGGTACATGATTTGATCGGTATGGGCGTTGAATGTTACACCACTGCTCGGTTGCTGCGTCTCCTCTCTGAGCGGAAAGACTCTCAAAGGTGAAGCCGACAGAGCTATCTTCCCGATGCCGCTAAATGCTCAGCGCGGGGCGACCAAGATTTCGTCCCTGGGAAAGTGGTCGATGATCTCGGCGCCGTCTTTGGTCACTATAACCATGTTCTCCAGCCTGACGCCGCCCACCCGGTGCTCACCTTCCCTGCACTCCACAGCGATCGCCATCCCCTCTTCGAAGGGCTGCGGGAACTTGAGCGACCACTGGCGGTTGATGATGGGGATGTCGTAGTTCCCTCCTGCTCCGCCCATCCCGATGCCGTGGCCGATCTCGCTGGCCAAGACCTCACATTCCTCCTTGTAGCCCCAGGTGGAAGCGGGGGGAAAGTGCTTGGCAGCATCCGCGGTGGTCTTCCCCGGCTTGATCTCCTCTATGATCGCGGTAACGCGGTCAAGGACCTTCTTGTACCAATCTTTCTCTCTCTGGTTAGGCTGCCTTTGCACGATGAAAGTCCGGTAGGTACAGGTCCGATAACCCATGTAAGCCAGGCCGCACAGAGATCCGTATACGAGGTCGCCCGTTTGCAGAATGCGAGCAGCCTGGTGGAAACCGCGGTCAAAACTGACAGGTCCAGTACGCCAGCCCCCCGGAATGGCGATCTCGGCGCCCAGCTCGTACCCTGTCGACACCGCCACAACCCCCAGCCTGCTGTCTTTAATCCCGGGGCGGATGGTCTCCCAGATGCGGTACCAGACACCCTCCACGATGGCGGCAGCCATCTTGAGGCAGTTGATCTCATCCACGTTCTTGATGCACCTGGCCTCGAGCATAATTTGCCTGCTGTCTACAAGGTTCTTGACACCGGCAGCTACCAGCGCTTCGCGGGCGATGCCATCGAAGCCGCCGAAGCCGATCTTCTCGCCAAGAAGGCCACGGGCCTGGAGCACACCGTGGATATCAGCGGCGAATTGCTTCGCTTCGTCCTGGCAGGCCTCCAGTCCGGGAGCGCCGGTAAGCCAGGCGCGAGCGGGGCGCCAGTGCTTGATCCAGGGAGCCTGGTCGGGCATCTGATGGAGCCAGCCGTCATGCTCGAACACCACCGGGTCCCCTTCCGCGAAAAAGAGGATGTAGCGGACCATGGGATATTCGTAGCCCTTCGTTGCCGTAAGGTAGCGGACATTAGCAGGAACCGCCTCCAGCAGCACCGGGACGCCATGTTTGCGCATAGACTGTTTGCCGCGCTCCGCCCGGTACTGACGCATGCGCTCCGTGTTGATTCGCTCCTGCCAATCTGAGATCTCTTGGCCAAAGGTAAGCCTGGGTCCGAACTTAACCATGGGATACTCCTTTCGAGTTTGGGCAATTCAATGCTGTCTAATCATCACTGAAATGCAACCGATCCTGAGGGGCCGTAATGTCCAACTTTGAACTTGAAGCTAGTAAAAGAGAAAAGGTCTGTCAACACAAAAGTGAATGTGAGCTGAGGGAGCCAGAAGCTCATGATGGATGGCCGGAAGATCAAAGATCAAATTTAGACAGTTGGCCGCCTTTTTGCTTACTCATCGGTCAAAAGTTTTGTGAGCCATCGAGCCATGAAAAGACGCACGGATCTTCACCGGACTTTGCAACGTGGAAGTCCTAAAAACCCAATCTTCGCTTTTCTGATTGTCGTTCTAGCTGCGGCCGGGGTTTTTGCCTTCGACCCGGCTCAGTTAAAAGATCTCCGGTCAACCGGGAGATGTCCCCGCTGCGACTTGAGCGGGGCGAGCTTGAGCGGCGCCAACCTGGAAGAGGCCGACCTTTACGGGGCTAACCTTGAAAGCGCCAATCTGCGGGGCGCCAATTTGGCGCGCGCCGAGCTGACGAAAGCCAACTTGAGGCAGGCGGAGCTCAGCGGGGTTAACCTCAGCGCCGCCAATATGAGCGAATCCAACCTGGCAGCGGCGACGCTCAGGTGGGCGGACCTCACAGGTGTCCGGCTGGACGGGGCAAGTCTTAGTGGGGCTGAGCTGAGCGGGGCCCTTCTGGACCAGGCAAACCTCACGGAGGCGAGCCTACGGGGGGCGAGCCTTCAGAACTCGAGCCTTAAGAGAGCGATTCTCAGCCGGGCGACCCTTCAAGAGACGAACCTGAACGGGGCTGATTTGACCGAGGCCGATCTTACCCAGGCTGATTTGAGCGAGGCGACCTGGATTGACGGGAGAAAGTGCGCGCCCGGCTCCATTGGAAGTTGCCAAACTCTGCCTTCGCCGGCATTGCCACCTTGAAGGCCAGGCCTCTCAAGTCTCAACATAAAAAAGGCCCGGGCGAGAGCGGGCCTTTTTGCATCGTTGGGAAAATCCCGAGAGGTCGTGCGTGGGCTCGCCTATGCGGCCTTATGAAAAAAGGTCTCGGAAACGGTTTTCCCCATCTCCCACATCTCATCGGCGAAAAGAACGATGAGATCGTCTAGGGTCACGATTCCGACAGCCTTGCCGCCACCGTCTACGATCGGCATCCGCCTCACATGAAGCGCATGCATGAGGGTGGTGAGGTCGTGCAGGTCTTTATCGACGGAAATGCGAGCGGGATTGGGCGTCATGATATCGCGCACCCTTGCGCTACGGGGGTCTTTCCCATCGCCGACCACCTTGAGAGCGATGTCGCGGTCGGTCAGGATGCCGCTCAGCTTCCCGTCTTCCTGCGCTACCAGACAGCCGATATTCTTGTCCTTAAGAAGCCCGCAGGCCTCGTAGACAGTGCTCTCGGGGGAAATCGTAACGACTGGCCGCCTGCAAAACATTTCCAATGACATGGCGCTACACCTCCTTTCCAGTTTTATGCCTTGGCAACTTTCGTGCCAGCCTTTTTCTCAGCAAAATCCTGGCCAACGAGGGGGAATTTTTGCAAGAATGAATCGAACTGGGGTCTCTTCTTTCTTATCCATGCAATTTTCCCTTTTACCAATTGTAAAAATTTTGTAGCATGTGTGTGCTCGCAGAAGCACCTGGCGAGCTACCCGCAGTCATTGCCGAGCGGAATGGGTTCTTTGAGATCGAGGGTCTAAAGGAGGTCAGCTATGGCTAAAGCTATTCCGGCGCTTCTCCTTGTTCTCCTTTTTTTCGCCGGGGACGTCATTGCCGTGGAGAAAATCAGAATCTCCGTCGCCGGCAGCTACAATATGATCTTCCTTACCGCAGGGGTCGCCCAAAAAAAGGGCTTTTTCAAAGACCAGGATCTTGACGCGGAAATCGTCGTCATGAGGCCACCAACCTCGATCGCCGCTCTTTCCAGCGGGGACATAGACTACACCATGCTCACCGGTTCGGTGATCAGGGCTGCCATCAGAGGACTTCCGGTAAGGCTCGTTGCCGGTTTTATGGCCAGCTCGCCTCATGTCCTGCTCGCGCGACCGGAAATCAAGTCTGTTAAAGAGCTCAAGGGGAAAAAAGTAGGGGTCGATAGCTTTGGCGCTGCGACGCACGTGCTGGCGAGGATAATCATCGGACGTTATGGCCTTGATCCCGATAAGGAGATCCAATTCGTATCTTTAGGAACAGATTCGGCCCGCTTTGCCGCCTTGCAGCAAGGGTTGACCGACGTGGTTGTGACCTCCCCGCCGTGGGACTTCGAAGGGAAAAAGATGGGATACAACGTGCTCGCGAGAGCTTACGACTTCGTCAACTTTCCGCTGTCTGGACTTGGGGTGAGCATCAAGAAACTCCAGGAAAATCCCGGACAGGCAAAAAGGGCCGTAAAGGCACTGCTTAGGGCATCGCGATTTATTAGCGAAAACAGGGAAGAATCTGCTCGGGTATTGATGGAATGGGGCAAGGTCGAAGCGCAACACGCGTATGCTTCTTATGACTCCACCGTCAAAGTCGTCAGCAAAGACGGAAACATTCCTATGGACGGGCTAAAACTGCTTATCGACCTGGCCAGAAAGGACGCAAAAATCACGCGCGAGATTTCTATTGGTGAGGTTGCCGATTTCAGTATCCTTTACGAAGTGCAGAGAGAATTGGGTCTGAGGTCTCCTTAAAAAATGGGATGCGAGGGGCAGGTCCGCTACGGAACCGGCTAAGTGGTAGCCAAGGCCACCGGCCATATGAGGGGGAGTATTTATGAACGAGACTCAGGATCTCAGAAGTTTCATTCGCCTTTTGGAGTCGATGGGCGAGATCAAAAAAATTGAAGCAGCAGACTGGAACTTGGAAATCGGCGGCCTGACGGAATTGCTTTCAGAAAAGCGGGGACCGGCGTTGCTGTTCGATCGGATCAAGGATTACCCGCCAGGTTTTCGTGTCCTGACCAATCCCTTTCGAACCCAAACGCGTCTCGCATCAGCGCTCGGCCTGGATACGAATCTTCGCGGCCTCGAACTTTTGAATGCTTGGCGTATCAAACTGAGGGGCTTTGAGCCCGTACCGGTCACGATCTCGGAAGGTGGGCCGGTTTTTGAAAACACGATGGCCGAAGGAGAAATTGATCTATACCGTTTCCCCGCCCCAATCTGGCATGAGTTGGATGGTGGCCGCTATATAGGGACCGGCTGCTGTGTGGTGACCAAGGACCCAGAGTCCGGACATATCAACGTAGGCACGTACCGCTGCATGATCCAGGGGAAAAACCGGATTACCGTGAAGATGGACAAAGGGAAACACGGCCGCATGGCCCAGGAAAAATACCACCAGGCAGGCCGGTCCTGCCCGGTTGTCATTTCGATGGGACAAGACCCTTGGCTTTTTTTGGCTTCAGCGTCACCCCTGTCTATGGATACTTGCGAGTACGAGTTTGCTGGCTGGCTTCGAGGCGAGCCGGTCCAGGTTGTTCCTGGCCCGATAACCGGGCTTCCGATTCCAGCTACGGCAGAAATTGTTCTTGAAGGGGAGATTCCTCCCTATGAGGCGGAAGATCTTCCCAAGGAAGGGCCTTTCGGAGAATGGCCGGGCTACTACACGCATACTACGGTAGGAGAAGTGCCTATCATGGAGGTGGAAAGGGTCTACTATAGAACCGATCCAATCTTGCTGGGGGTTCCGACCTTAAAGCCTCCAAACCAATATCTTCCGGTCCCTCTGAGTGCCGCCAGTCTTTGGGACCAACTGGAGAAGGCCGGGATTCCCGACGTCAAAGGAGTGTGGGGTTTCGTCTACGGGTCAACCGGGCCCTTTACCGTAATCGCCATTCGGCAGCGCTATGCGGGACATGCTAAGCAGACAGCTCTTGTGGCTTGCGGGGCAAAGGCCGGTGTCGTGGGCGGAAAGTTCGTTGTCGTGGTGGATGATGATGTGGACATCACAGATTTGCAGGACGTCATATGGGCTATGGCCACTCGGTGTAACGTGCGCGAAGGAGTAGACCTTGTAAAAGGGGTATGGACTACGCCGGTGGAGCCCGCTGTTCGTCCGGCTTCCCGCTCTCTCAGGGGAAACACCATGGATCGGGTTCTCATCGATGCCTGCCGTCCTTATCAGTGGCTGGACGAATTTCCTCCTGTGAATGCCTTTCCTAGAGAATACAAGCAACGGCTTGAAAGGAAGTGGAACCTATGATGGGCGCTGAAACGATGAAAGAACCCAGGCGTAGAGTTGAGAGGTAGGGGCTAGACTTCTAGTGGATATGGCGAAGGTCGGTGCGCATTATCCCCATACAGGCTTGGTGACATCACGCAAATATCTCCAGAGTTCCAATGATACAGTTCGACGGTTCCTTCGAAAGCTCCTCGGGGCCCGATCCGCCTCAGGCGGACGCGGCCGATGGACTAAGCTCCCTCGGGGAGCGCGCTCTCGGCCGCGGCCGATGGGTTTGTGCCATGAGTCGGGCCGTTTGTAATCGGACGTCCGCAGCCTCGCTCGCGCTCCCCTCGCTCGCGGACAAGGACGTCCGCGGCCTTCCTTCTCGTCCCCCTCGGGCTTCAAAGTGAAGCTCCACTCCTTCGTTCTTCCGTCAATCGGAGCCTGTTGGATGTCTCAGGGAGACACGCGAAGACCGAGGTCACCCAGGACCGTCAGCGCGCAATTACGGCCAGGCGCACCGCTGATAGTGCCTCCCGGGTGGGTGCACGCGCCGGTGAGGTAGAGGTTACGGATAGGGGTCCGGTAATCGGAGATGCTCGGGTGCGGCCTCAGATGCCCCTCCTGGGAAAGGACGTGCCCGAGACCCATGATGTCGCCGCGGTAAAACATCCGATCGTGCGCCTCGATGTCTAGGGGTGTCATGACTGCCTTGCCCAGCACAGTTTTCTCGGTCACGTTGGGGACATATTCCCGGACCCGCTCGATTTCCTCGCCCAGGAGCTGGTCCTTGATTTCCCGCCAGGATTCGGGGCGTCCTGAGAGGTCGTATGGCACGTAGCGGCCCGTGTTCAGGACATGCTGCCCGCTGGGGGCACGTGTCCGGTCCAGAAGTGTGTGGCAAAACACCTGGAAGGGTGCTCGGGAGTAGAGATGGCCCTTGCGACACTCGGCGTAGGCAGCCAAAAGATCGGACATCGTCTCGGGAACGTGACAGTGGACAACACGGTCTACACCGAAATCTGCTCGATACCGGGGCGGCTCCGACAGCGCGAGATGGAGCACAAGCTTCCACTAGGCTCGCATCCAACCAGCGGTCGTCGATCATTTCCAGGAACACCTGCCGCACGTGCAGGCCGGCGACCACAGCCTTCTCTGCAGTGAAGCGCCGTCCATCCCCGGTCATCACCCCTCTGGCGACACCGTCCTCCACGATGATCTCCTTGACCTCGGAGCGGGTGAAGACATCGCCGCCGCAGGCACGTAGGGCCCGGACCAGGCTGAGCGGCAGTTCCAGGGAGCCGCCCTCGGGCATGGCCCAGCCGAAACTGTGGCGCGCGCCGGAGCCGGTGCCGAACACCAGCAGGCCATAGCCAAGCTGGTCCGGGAAGGGCCCCCCCTGGAGGGAGGCTTTCAGCACGTGAAGGCGCACGTGCTCCTCCTCAAAGAACTCGTTCACCACTTCCAGGGGAGAGCTGGCCATGAGCCTCATGACCTCGAAGCCCGCCTCTCTCCGCTCCAGGAGGGTGTAAAGCTCGCTGGGTCTACGCGGCGGAGCATATCGCGACGCGACAAACACATCCCGGATGTGCCGATCCCAGAAGGCCACCAGCCGAAGATAGGCAGCGGCATCCTTGGGCGAGAATCGCTCGATCTCCCTGGCGGACTGTTCTACGCTTCGCCAGGTCACCAGGGAGCTGCCGTCGGGGAAGACGCTAGCGTGCAGGGGGTCGGGGAAGATGTAGCGGAGGCCAAACCGTTCGAGCCCCAGTTCTTTCAGGACGGGGCCGGCCTGAATGGCGCCGTGGACGGCGGCGCAGGGATCATGACGGAAGCCCGGCGCAGTCAGCTCCTCGGTCCCGCATCCCCCTCCGACCTGGTCTTTTGCTTCCAGGACCAGGGTCTTCAGACCGGCTTTCGCGAGATATGCAGCCGCGATGAGCCCGTTGTGCCCGGCGCCCAGTACCACGATGTCTGCCGTGGATCCGTTCATCAACCTCCCTCCATTCGTGAGTACACGCATCATCGAGTGATAATCACACTGATTAGGGTGGATTTTAGAGAGCTGCGAAAGAATTTCTACGGGCTGAGCCGCCCCTCTCGACGCAATTCTTCTTGCGCCAGTCTTAAGATCCGGTCATCAACAACCTGGGCGACGGTCATCTTCTTGTCGACGATGCCGTTACGTATGTCTTCATCGAGCATGAGCTGAATCCCATCCGCGGCAATGGAAAGATCCGCAGTCAGCCCCGGCGCATAGAGGTCGTAGGCTCGGCTGACCGTTTCCACATCCCCCTTGAGACCCGCCTGGTAGCCCGCTTTGATGGCCTCTTCTTTATTTTTCCTGGCCAGTTGAATGCCCAAGACCAGGGCCTTCAGGAATCGCTTGGAGGTCTCCGGATACTTCTGCAGGACCTCGCCGCGCGCCACTATTATATTCTGCGGGATTCCTAGCAATTCGCTCAGGTTAATGATCAGTGGGAACCCTTTCTTGACCAGCCGGACGGCGTCTTCGGGAGAAAAGGGCGCTGCGCCGATCAGTCCCTTCTCCAGGGCCGCCGCCCGCAGCGTGGTTCCGCCGATGGCGCGAAGGATCACATCCTTGTCCGGGTCGATGTTCATCTTCTTTAAGAAGGTTCTTACCGCGAATTCCGAGAAGGCGCCGGCGCCGGTAACCCCGATCATCTTTCCCTTCAGGTCGTCAATGGATTTGGTCTCTTTGTTGCCCACGATGATATAGTCAGTCTTGTTCGAGATCGAGCCGATGATGGAAACGTCCAGACCTCTCGCACGAGAGCGAATGACGGCCTGGGCGCCCCCAATGGCGGCGAAGTCCACCTCGCCGGAGACGAGCGCGGCCAACGCTACCGGCCCACCGCGGATAAAAATGGGCTCGATCGTGATCCCCTGTTCCTTGAAGTAGCCCTTTGCCACGGCGACGCCGTAGGGAAGCTGGCTGTTCCAGGAAAGGCTCACGGACACGACGCGGAGGAGCTTTTTCTCCTGGGATCGGGCTGGACCCGCGAGGGCAACAACGACAAGAAGCGCACCGATCAGCGATAAAAAGGCACGCATAAACTTCGACGTAGAATTGAGCCGGCGCCTCGGGGATGACCGAGGAATGGTCATGAAACAGGTTTTGCCCTTG
>JACPAM010000071.1 GCA_016180805.1 Deltaproteobacteria bacterium
CTAATCGAAGCATGTTTGAGGCGGCTTTGCGAGGCGCTTTGGAACAAGGTGTAGTGACTAGGAGGTTTAAGATCGAGGATATTTTCTACAAAACGACCCTGGATACATAGCCCGAACGCTTTTTCTTCTTAGCAAACTTTATTTCTTATAAAGCTGATCCACAAAGCCAGAGCGGTGAATCTCTTCAACGACGCTGGAGTCCCAGAAATCTTTCTCGGAGAGCTGCTTGGCGCGCGGATCATCGAGGGCGGCAATATCGAAGTGATACCGAATGGAATCCGGGGTGGGCCGCAAATCCTTCGCCAGGCGGCTAACGGTCTCGTCATATAGGTACTCCATGGCGGCCCTATCAGGGTTCTTGAAATATTTGAAAAAAACCCGGACGCTCTCTTCTTTGTGCCGAGTCATGTAGCGGATTCCTTCCATGTAACCTTTGACGAAATCGATAACCAATTCGCGCTTTTGTTTCAAGAAAGCCGGCGTGGTGTTAACGCCTCCAGCCGGACTCGGGATGTCCAACTTCACCAAGACGTTCATCCCGGCGTTTCTCGCCATCAAATCGAATGGCGGGAAAAGCATCGTGCCGTGGATCCTTTCGGCCTTCAGGGTCGAGAATCTCCCGGGTTCGCCGCCTCCGATGGGGAGGAGCTTAACGTCTTCGGTCGGGCTGAGGCCGTTGTCCCGGAGCACCTTGGCCAAGCGAGCGTAGCTAAGATCTCGCCCCATAGAGATTCCCAGTACTTTTCCTTTCAATTCCTTGACCGATTGAATACCAGGCTGGACCACCAAAGAAGAGCCCAGCGTGTTTGTAGTCACCCCTAATCTGGCCAGGGGGATTCCTTGCAGGATCGCCTGCGTGACACCGGTATCAGAAGCCATAAGGAACTGTACACTGTTGCTGATTAGGGCTGGTACCGCCCGCGCGCCGCCGCTCACCAGGATCAGTTCCACATCCAAGCCGTATTTCTCCCACATCCCCGCTGCTCCGGTCACTAAAAGAGGCGCCAAGCCGGGCGCCACTGTCGGGTAGGCGACGCGGATCTTCTCAGCGGAATGGAGGGGGGTGGCAGCCAAAGCCAAAGCGAGGGCTAGGCTACAAACACCGGCGGGCAGTCTCATAGATACCACCTCCCGGTGAGAAATTGATCGATGTTCCTCTTAACCATTCGGGTCTTGCCTAGAGCAGCATAGACGCCGCTCAACATATGCTTAGCCACCTCATCGGGGCTCTTGCGACCCGCTTTGGCTTCCGAAACCTGGCCGTAAAAATCTTCGAGGTAATCGTAGAGTTTCTTGAAATACTCCTTCCCTTTATTTTCGCCTTCCACCGCCGGACCGTGACCGGGAACAACCCGGCTGAAGTGGCTTTGCAGCAGCGATTTGAGAGTGACCAGCCAGTTGGGGATGTTGCCGAAAAAAGCAACCGGGTGATTTTCCGTGTAGAGCAGGTCGCCGGCCAAAAGGGTCTCTTCTTCCTCGAGAAATAGCGTCGTGTCGCCTTTACTGTGGCTATGGCCTCTTTCGGCGCAGTATGTTAGCCGCAGTGTTACTCCCGGAAGTGTCAGCGTCGTCGAATCGCGGAAAATGACTTGTGGCAGCGTCATTCTCAGGTCCGGAAAGCGCACGCGAAGCGCGGCTTCGGGCGCCATCATCCGGGCGAAATCTTTCTCGCCCTCTTCCTCCATGGCTCGCACGCAGCCCTCACTCGCTACAATCGGGATGCCTTTTTTTTCGAAGTAGTAGTTAGCGGAGGTGTGATCGAAATGCTCGTGCGTGTTGACCAGGTAACGGACCTCGGTGCAGCCGGTGAGTTTCAGCGCCTCTTCAACTTCGTCGATCCGGCGAATGTCCGCATCGATAAGAATCGCCGAGCCGCCATGCCCTTTGACGATGCCGAAATTAGTCGCCCCTTCAGGGCCGATGACCGCGTAGGCCAGCTCCCCGATCTTTTTTATTTCCGGCCCCATCGATGTCTGCCTCGCTATCACCTTCCGTCTCTTGCTGTCAAGGGCTCGGAGGTGGATCAGACCTCTTGACGTTAGCCAAGGGAGGGATGTATCAGAAGAGCACAAATGGCCAGGGGCACAGAGAGCTTCCTCAGACGCCGGGTTTGGGCACTACAAATTGCCACTGGCGAAAGAGGCAAATGTTCAAGAGGCCCGGATGGGGGTAAATGAAGCACCTCCGGTTTTGTCGGCGCTACCTGATTGGCGATCCGCGAAAGAAGGCAGGGAAGATTATGAAAATCTGGGCAAGATCATTTACAGCGGCTGCCGTATTGGGTTTTTTGTTGACCAGTAGCGAGGTCCTAATTGCAGTAGAACTACAACAAGCAACCGTCCACACGTCAGGCAGTGCTACTGTCAACGCACTTATTTTTAAAATTGGGGAAGATTTAGGCTTTTACAAGGACGAGGGACTGCGGGTATTGCCAATCGTAGCAACATCGCAGGCAGGGGTTCAGGGATTGCTCGGAGGAAGCTTTGATTATAGCCAGATAATCGGGCAAGGCTCAGTGGCAATCTTCCGCGGAGCACCACTTAAGATCCTCATGGTCTTTGAAACCAAACCGCTCTTTTGGCTTTACGGTCGCAAAGGGATCAACACGCTTGAGGATCTTAAGGGCGGGAAACTAGTGGGAGTGTCCAGCCTTGGAGCTGGTACAGATCAGATGACCCGCGAGGTATTTGCTAAAAAGGGGATCGATGCTCAGCGCGATGTCGTCATTCAGGGAACGGGCACAGGCGCGGTGCGGATGGCAGCCTTGCTGAGCGGCGCCATCGACGCGGCGGTCGTGAGTCCCTCGGAAAGAATCATCGCCAAGAGGAACGGACTTCATGAGTTAGCCTTCTACGGTGATTTTGTCGACACAGTAAATGGGGGGGTGCTGGCTAGGGAGAGGCTTGTATCGGAAAGGCGGGATTTTGTACGCCGTTTCTTACGGGGGACCCTTAGGGCCTTTCTCTGGATCCGGTCCAACGAAAAAGAAGCTGTAGCCAGGATAACTGGAGATTTTAAGATCCCCGAAAGCGAGGCCTTTGAGATCTACAAAGAAGGCGTGCGGGTCCATTCGCATGACGGGACTATCACGCGCGATTATCAGGAACGTGTCATAGCCTTCCAAAAAAAGCATGTTAAAGTAGACAAAGAGGTTCTCCCGGAGCGCGTGTACGATTTCAGCATCTTACAATCTCTGAACGAGGAGTTGAAAAAGGCAGGCCGTTAAACAGATTGCTTTGTGTGGTGAGTTTTCTATGAATATGGGCGACGCTCTACGCAGAAATACGCTGAAATTTCCACAAAAGGTCGCCGTGGAAGACGGGCGGAGAAAGTTGAGTTATGCTGATCTCAATGCTCGGACGAACAGCCTGGCCAACTCGCTTGCGGAACTCGGCCTTAAGAAGGGTGATAATGTCGCGGTCCTCCTGGGTAATCGCGTCGAGCATGTTGAAGTGCTTTTTGCGCTTGCTAAATCTGGTCTGACAGGTCTCCCCATAGATCCCAAGTGGCGGGGTCGAGAAATCTCAGCGGCCATCAAATTTTTCGATGTCGCCGCGGTTATTCTCGAAAGCTCGGTGATGCCGTCCCTTGCCGATGCGCTTTCTCGGGTAGAGTTCCACGGTCCGATTGTTCAGGTCGATGGGGGTACAGGATTGGGTGGCGGCGATTTCCGCGCTTACGGATACGAGCAACTGATAGCGCGGGAAAATCCACGAGAACCAGAAATTGAGGTCGGGAGCACCGACGTGTTCTTGATTATGATTACTTCCGGAACCACGGGATTCCCCAAGGGCTGTCTCAGCACGCACGAGAAATACGTACTTAGCTGTTTAAACCACGCGTTAGGAGGCAGAGGGTCTAGTTCAGAGGATATCGAGTTACTTGTCTCACCCCTTTGTTTTAATTCCGGTCGCAGTTCTGCCTTGGGCCATTTATTCTGGGGCGGGACGGTAATATTGAGGGAGCGCTTCGACCCCGTCGACGTGCTCGAGACGATACAGCGGGATCGCGTCACGTATATCGCGCTCGCCCCCGTTGCTGCCGATCGGCTCCTCAACGCGGCGGCTGTCCGTGAGTACGACACGAGTTCACTGCGTCACTTGCGGAAGGCGGGCTCGCCGTTTCATCCGCGTACGGTGGATGGCTTGATTCAGTTCGTCACGCCGAACATCTATCAATCCTACGCGTCCACCGACGCGGGATCGGTAAGCTTATTGTTGCCGGAGGATCAAATTCGCAAGAGAGGTTCCTCGGGAAAACTCATTTGGGCGGCGGAGAGCATGATCATGAACGATGCGGGCGAGCCGCTCCCGACCGGATCCGTGGGCGAGATCGTTTGTCGGGGTCCCCTCGTGTGCGCCGGCTACTACAAGAATCCGGAGGCCAACCAAACCAGCTTTAGAAACGGCTGGTTTCTAACGGGCGATCTCGGCTACTTTGACGAAGACGGCTATCTGTACGTTGTCGGGCGGAAAAAAAATGTCATTAAAAGTGGCAGCGTCAGTATTTTCCCGGACGAAATCCAGGACGTGTTGCAGGCCTACCCGAAGGTGAACGAAGTGGCCGTCGTCGGTGTTCCGCATCGAGAGTGGGGCGAGGCTGTCGTCGCGGTGATTTCACTCGCGTCAGGACAGCAGGCATCGGAGCAGGAGATGATTGAACACTGCCGCTCCCAGCTCGCCCCGTACAAAGCGCCCAAAGCCGTCCGTTTTTTGAAAGACCTTCCCCACACGGAACTGGGAAAGATTGCCACGGAAGAGATCCGGACGCGTTTTAGGGATACGTTTGCCGAGAGCTGTCCGGGGCCTCACGACGCCGCAGCGACAGATCGGGAAAGGGAGAAAAACCGATGAATTACCAAACGATAATTTACGACGTGAAAAGTCATATCGGGTATATAATCCTCAATCGCCCCGAGGTGATGAACGCGATAAATTACCAGATGACTAGTGAGATCATCGATGCCTGCGAGCAGGTTAGACGGGCTCCCGAAGTGCGGGTGGTGATATTGACCGGGGCTGGGGAGAAAGCTTTCTGCACCGGCCTCGATCTGAAGGAGCGCGCCAAAGAGACAGACGAGACGACTCTCTTTGACAAGCGCCGGGCGCGAAACCTGCCGGGCATTCACTCCCATCACCAGGCGGTGGCGGCCATCGACAAGCCGACGATCGCTGCGGTTCGCGGCTGGACGGTGGCCGGGGGCCTGGAACTCGCGTTGGCCTGTGACATTCGTGTGGCGGCGGAGGATGCCAAGCTCGGTATGATGGAGGTGCGCCGCGGAAGGCTCGGAGGCGCCGGCGGTACCCAGCGCCTACCTCGACTCATCGGGACCGCCAAGGCTCTGGAAATCTGCCTCACCGGTGAGCCCATTAACGCTGCGGAAGCTTATCGAGTAGGCTTGGTGAATCGCGTGGTGCCGGCCGATCAATTGATGTCCACAGCCGAAGAGATCGCGGGAAAGATCTGCCTGGGAGCCCCGTTGTCCTTGATCGCGATCAAGGAAGCGATTACCAGGGGGGTTGAACTCCCGCTCGAAGAGGGACTGAAACTCGAGAGCGAGCTGGCGATGCTTCTTTCGAACACAGAGGATCAGAAGGAAGGCTCTCGTGCCTTCGCGGAAAAACGTCCCCCTCAATGGAAAGGTCGCTGACAAGGGGACTTGCAGCGGGGTCTGTTAGGAGGGAGCGACCATGAATCCAAAAGGGGCTTGTACGATAGTTGGGGTCGGGGAGACGGCAGTCGGGAAATTACCCGAAATGACAACCCTGGGGGTTCAATTGGAAGCCATCGGGCGAGCCGTCAAGGATGCCGGTCTAGGACCCAAGGACATCGACGGCCTGTTGGCCATTCAACCCAGCAATGATCCGCAGCGCTCATACGCTTTAACGGTCGCACAGGCAGCCGGGATACATCCGTCTTATGCCACGGATTTGGCCATCGGCGGAGCCACACCCGTCGCCATGGTCGCGCATGCGGTCATGGCCATTGTGACGGGTCTGTGCTCAACTGTCGTTTGTGTGTTGGGACACAAGCAGGCAACCGGGCGACTGGAGCCTCGACACGGCCGGTTGCGGGACGGAAACGAAGATTTTGAAGAGCCCTTCGGCCTGTTGGGAGCCCCGGCGGTGCACGCGTGCGTAGCCGCTCGCCACATGCACGAATTCGGTACAAAGAGCGAGCAATTTGCCGCCGTCGCGGTGGCGATGCGCCGGCACGCCAGTCTCAATGCCAATGCGACCATGCGCAAGCCGATCACCATTCAGGACGTGCTGGAGTCGCGCTGGGTGGTGAAGCCTTTTCACCTTTTAGACTGTTGCTTGGTGTCTGATGGCGCCGGGGCGGTCGTGGTCACGTCTGCCGATCGCGCCCACGACTTTCCGAAACCGCCGGTCTACATATGGGGCTTTGGTGAGGGGCACATCGCCGGGCCGCTACAGTCGTCGAGCTTAACGACGCTGGGCGGCAAGCAGGCCTCGGAGATGGCTTATCGCATGGCCGGTGTGAGACCCAAGGATATGGACTTTGCACAAATCTACGACTGCTTTACGGCGATCGTGATGGTCACATTGGAAGATTATGGGTTTTGCGCCAAAGGAGAGGGGGGACCGTGGGTGGAGAATGGACGCATCGAAATCGGCGGAGACTTGCCCGTGAACACTCATGGCGGCTTGTTATCCCAAGGGCATATTGAAGGTATGCTGCACATCACTGAGGCGGTCAAGCAGCTACGCGGACATTCTGTGGAGCCCGAGCGGCAGGTGAACGATGCGAAGCTCGGGATCGTGAGCGGTCATGGCGCCAGCTTAAGCGCCCACGCGACACTCATTTTGGGCCGCGAGAAACCTTGATGGGAGGTGATGATGATGGGGGAATATTTAAAGCCCTTACCATCGAAAAATCTGGACGACAAGCCGCTTTGGGACAGTTGTAAAAATCATTCCATGGCCTTACAACGGTGCGCCTCGTGTGGCCAGTTTAGGTATCCTCCTCGCTCCCTGTGCCCGAACTGTCATGCAACTGAGACTGAGTGGCGTCCCGTTAGTGGTCGCGGCCGTGTGTATGTGTCTCTGGTCATGTGTCATAGTTACGGTCCGGCTTGGGAGAAAGACGTGCCCTACAACGTCAGCATCATCGAGCTGGAGGAAGGCGTTAAGATGTGGAGCAACGTGATCGGTTGCCCGCCCGATGAGGTGAAGATCGGAGATGCGGTTGTTTTGGTTTATGAGGATGTAACTGAGGAAATCTCGTTGCCGAAATTCCGGCCCGCCGGCCATCAGACTCCTTAAGCATTGATCGTTACTTCGGCCATGTCGTGTCCTCCGAGGAGGTCGTCCAGGCTTGGGATCGCTGGCAAACTCGAAAGCCCGACGCCAGCGCAGGCTCGATCCGCAATGGCTGAGGTGAAGGAATGTTCATGAAGTTCGATTTCGCCCTTGCTGATGGACGCTTAAGGGGGACGAGGAAGAGGGCCGCGGACGTCCGATTACAAACGCTACGACTCATGGCGCAAACCCATCGGCCGCGGCCCGAAGACTCGGCCCCCGACAAGCATTCGAGGGAATGGCGATGACCGCCCCGCTCGAAGGCTACCGGGTGCTGGATCTGGCCGACGAAAAAGGG
>JACPAM010000072.1 GCA_016180805.1 Deltaproteobacteria bacterium
TATACGCCATCGGAGCGCGTGGTCGGGCGCTACCTGGCGGAGATCATTCAGGCGAGCCAGGGACGGGTTTTCGTCGCCACCTTTTCGTCCAATATCCCGCGCATCCAGCAGGTCGCCGAGCTCTCGGAAAACTTCGACCGCCGGGTGGTCTTCTGCGGCCGGAGCATGATCCACAACGCCCAAATCGCCGCCGATCTCGGCTACCTTCGCCTGCCAAGAGAGGTAATGACCGAGAGTGACCGCTGGCAGGACCTCCCACGCCACCGGCTCACCTTTCTCACCACGGGAAGCCAAGGAGAGCCGCTTTCGGTCCTGCACCGCATCGCCCTCGATTACCACAAGTCGATCAAGATCGAGCCGGGCGATACCGTGGTGCTCTCCTCCAAGTTCATCCCCGGGAACGAAAAGACCATTACCAACCTCATCAACCACCTGTACCGCCGCGGCGCCGAGGTCCATTACGAAAGGGTCTCGGAGATCCACGTCTCGGGCCATGCCAGCCAGGAAGAGCTGAAGACGATGCTTCAGCTAACCCGGCCGCGCACCTTCGTCCCCATCCACGGAGAATACCGCCACCTCGTGCGCCACCTGCAACTGGCTGAGAAAGTCGGGGTGCCTCAGGAAAACTGTTTTCTTTTGGAAGACGGCGATGTGCTCGAGCTCAGCTCCACAGCGGCCAAAAAAGTCGCGCCGGTCTCCGCGGGGAGAGTTCTTGTGGACGGCAAAGGGATCGGAGACGTCGAAGAGGTCGTGATTCGCGACCGGCGTCACCTCTCGGAGGACGGGATGGTGTTGGCCGTGATGGCCATTCACCAGCAAACCGGAGACCTCGTCGCGGGTCCCGATCTGGTCTCGCGAGGTTTCATGCGCGCCGAAGAAAGCGAGGAAGTCTTGCAGCAGGCGAAAAAGGTAGTGCTCGACACGCTCAAGAACATGAATCGCGAAACCCGCACCGATCCGGTGGAGCTTCAAGAAGAGGTGCGCAAAGCGCTCCGGCGCTATTTCAGCAAAACCCTGGAGCGACGACCCGTCGTTGTGCCCCTGATCGTGGAAACGTGAGCACGGATCATTGATTGATGGAGCGCAGTTCGAAACTTAATCGGGAGATCTGGGGCATTATTGTTTTCGCCTTCGCTCTCCTGATCGGGCTTAGCCTGTTTTCGTACGACCCCGCAGATCGCTCTCTCAATACCCCGTCGGGAAAGCTCGAGACCCACAACTGGGGCGGCGTGGTTGGGGCCTACCTCGCGGATTTGCTCCTGCAGGGTTTTGGCCTCTCGGCGTATCTGTTTTCTCTGTTTTTGTTCCTGGTCTCCTTTAATCTTTTCCGCAGCTCGCATCGGGCCTTCAGCCCGACAAAAATGGGCGGCTCGGCGCTTTTTCTCTGGAGCGCGGCGATCCTTCTGAGCTTGGCACGGCCGGCCGACCTTAGCCGCGAGGCGGGCGGGATCCTGGGTGATCTGTCGAAAGAGTTCTTGATCTCGCTTTTTAGTCCCGTGGGGGGGTATGTCATCGTTCTTTGCGCTTTGCTGCTCTCACTGATGTTCCTGACCCAGGGCTCGGTGGTCGCCGTACTCGAGCACGGCGGAGAGGGCTTAGAGAAGAGCCGCAAGATATTGGTCGCCAAGCTGGACCTCATCCGGAAATTCTGGCGGTCAAGGCGGGAGCGAAGAAGGGCGGAGAACACGCGCAAAGAACGGCGCGAGTACGTTCCGCCGCCGATCGTCCTCTCAGAGGAAGTAAAAGACGAGCCTCCAAGGAGGCCAAAGAAAAAATCGCCGCCCGTGCAACAGGAATTTCCTCTTCCCGAATTTGGCGGGGGCTATACGCTTCCCTCCCCATCTCTCTTAGATCCTCCGGATAGTCAGCATGTGGAGATCGATAAAGAAACTCTCAACGCGATTGGTGTGACCCTGCAAAAGAAACTGGCGGATTTGGGCGTCGAGGGACAGGTGAAAAGTGTACACCCTGGACCGGTTATCACGATGTTTAAATTAGAGCCTGCTGCGGGGGTTAAAGTAAGACGGATCGTCACGCTTGCAGATGATTTGGCAATGGCGTTGCGCGCGCTAAATGTGAGGATCTTGGCTCCGATCCCCGGAGAGTCTGTTGTGGGCATCGAAATACCCAATCCCAGGCGTGAGAAAGTTTTCCTACAGCAGGTCATCGGGAGCGATGATTTCCAAAATGCCGAGTCGAAGCTCACCCTGGCATTAGGAAAGGCTATATCAGGGCTTCCCTACCTGGCGGACCTGGCCCGGATGCCCCACCTGCTTGTGGCCGGCGCCACGGGGACGGGAAAGTCCGTCTCCATCAATGCCATGATTTTGAGCATGCTCTATAAGGCGACGCCAAAGGATGTGCAGTTCATCATGATCGACCCCAAGATGCTCGAGCTCAGCGTCTACGAGGAACTGCCTCACATGCTGGTCCCGGTAGTCACGGATCCCAAGAAGGCGGCATCGGCCCTGTTCTGGGCCATGGACGAGATGGACCGGCGCTATCGGCTGATGCGGGACAAGGGAGCCAGAAATATCGATCACTATAACCGCATCTTGGAAAAAAAGATGGCTGATAAAGGCGATGTCATTGACCTCAAAGATCCTGAACAGACCGGAAAAAACGATGAGATAACAGGGGATGCCGAAGAACTGAGTCCCCTGGTGCATGAACACCTCCCCCGCATCGTGATTGTCGTGGATGAGCTGGCGGATTTGATGATCTCCGTTCGTAGAGATATCGAGGAATACATCACGCGCCTCGCTCAGAAAGCCAGGGCGGCGGGAATCCACATGATTTTGGCAACCCAACGCCCATCCGTCGATATCATAACCGGACTGATCAAAGCTAATTTCCCTGCCCGGATTTCATTCCAGGTCACCTCGCGGATCGATTCCCGGACGATCCTGGACTCCATCGGTGCGGAACGGCTGCTCGGTGATGGCGATATGCTCTTTTTGCCTCCCGGGACCGCTCGTATCACTCGGATTCACGGCGCCTATGTGTCGGATCAGGAGGTCCGTAAGGTTATCGAGTTCATTAGGCAGCAAGCAAAACCTCGATACCGGCCTGAGGTCTTTGAAGCGAAAAAGGAGACCGAAGCTGCCAACGGAGATGATGATTACGACGAAATGTATGACCAGGCCGTAGCGATAGTAGCGGAGGAGCAGCAGGCATCGATATCGATGATTCAACGAAGGCTTAGGGTGGGCTATAATAGAGCTGCGCGGATGATTGAGCAGATGGAAAGGGATGGGGTCGTCGGTCCCGCCGAGGCAGGAAAACCGAGAGAGGTCTATGCACGGAAGATCGAAGGTTAGAAAGCTACAAGGGCTCCTCTTCGCTGCGCTTGTCGGCCTCCTGATTTTGCCGGCAAAGCTTTCCGGCGAATCCCAGGACAGGGGCGACAAGAGCCAAGAAGCATCCATCGTCGACCAGCTTCAGAAGAGCTACGACGCGGCCGGAGATTTCACGGCGGATTTTCGGCAGGAGACGGAAATCAAAACTCTCAGCCGAAGCCTCAAGGCCCGCGGCAAGGTCTATTTCAAAAGGCCCGGAAAGATGCTATGGCGCTACGATGAGCCGAAGGGGCAGTGGGTTTTGGCGGACGGAAAAAGCCTTTACCTCTACCAGCCCGAGCAGTCCCAAATTCTCAAGAGCCCGCTCCGCAACGCGTTTCGCTCCGACATCCCGCTCTCCTTCCTGCTCGGCTTGGGCAGCCTGAAAAGAGACTTCAAGGTGACGGTAAAAGGCCAGGAAGAAGGGCACTACGTCCTTAAGCTCGGGCCGAAAGGAGAGGCCGGAGCGCTGGGCGAGATCGAGCTCGGAGTGGACCGGCAAGCGTTCGATGTCCTGTGGGCCCGGATTCGAGACGCCGTCGGCAACCTTACAACCGTTCGCTTCATCAACATGAAGAAAGGCGTGGGGTTGAAAGATTCTCTTTTTCGCTTGCAGGTTCCCGACGGCGTGGACGTCGTAGAGATCGGCTCCTGACGGGTATGGGGCAAAAGATCAACATCATCAGCCTAGGGTGCGCGCGCAACCTCGTGGACTCCGAGGTCATGGCGGGCCTGCTCGAGCAGGGGAATTACCAGGTGGTCGCGAAGCCGGCCGATGCCGAGATTCTCCTCGTCAACACCTGCGGCTTCATCGACGCCGCCAAAGAGGAATCTCTCGATACCATCCTGGAGGCCGCGCGCCTCAAAGAAGAAGGAGGGCTTAAAACCCTGGTGGTTGCAGGCTGCCTCCCCCAAAGGTACTCTAAGGAGCTCGCGCGCGCGCTGCCCGAAGTGGATCTTTTCATCGGAACGGGGGAGGTCGCACGGATCGTCGAAATCCTAGGCGAGCACGAGAGGAATAACCATCGGCTCCACATCGGGATCCCAAGCTACCTATACGATCACGCCACGCGATCACGCCACGCCGCGACAGCGCTCGACGCCGTCGTTTTGGGCCTACGTGAAAGTGTCGGAGGGTTGCGATCACAAGTGCGCCTTTTGCATTATTCCCCGCCTGCGCGGGGCCCATCGAAGCCGCTCGATCGCGTCCGTGGTTCAGGAGGTACGGGCGCTGGTCGAAGACGGCGTCAGGGAGATCAATCTCATCGCCCAGGATCTGACCGCTTACGGGCGCGAGCGGCGTGATGGGACGACGCTCTATGGCCTGCTGCGGGAGCTGGTCTCGGTCCCCGCGGTCCAGTGGATCCGTCTTCTCTATGCGTATCCCAATTACCTGGATGAGCCGCTGCTCCGCTTGATCCGCGAGAACGAGAAGATCTGTAAATATTTGGACATCCCCTTTCAACACATCAATCCCCGAATCCTTCACCAGATGCGTCGCGGCAAAAGCGGCAGCGCGGTACGGGAAGCCCTCAACAAGCTCCGCCAGGCGATCCCGCAGCTCACGGTCCGAACCTCTCTCATCGTGGGTTTTCCTGGGGAGACAGAAGCCGACTTCCAGGAGCTCGTCGAGTTTGTCCAGGAAGCGCAGTTTGACCGGCTGGGAGTCTTCAAGTACTCGAAGGAGGAGGGCACTGCGGCTGCCCTGATGGAGGATCAGGTTTCGGAAGACGAAAAGGAGCGACGCTGGCAGGAACTCATGGAGGTCCAAGCGGAGATCTCCCGGCAAAAAAACGAGGCCTTGATCGGCGGCGTGCACCGGGTTATGATTGAGGGGTTCGACGCTGAGAGCGCAAGGTTTTTTGGCCGTACCCAAGCGCATGCCCCGGAAGTGGACGGGGTGGTTTACATGGAGGTCCCCGCAGCGGCGCGTGTTCATCCAGGCAGCGTGGCAGCGGTAAAAATCACGCAAGGCCTTGACTACGATTTAATTGGTGAGATACTAGATGCCTAAATCAGGATCCACTAAGGACGCTAAGGTGAGAAAAGAATTCCTGAAGAAGGCAGAGGAAGCGCTGCTGGAAACCAAAAAGCAACTGCTCCGGGAAATCCAGGATCGGGTCAAGGAGGAAACCGAGGGGAGTAAGGACGAGGGGCGGGACACCTATGACCTGGCCAGCGACGAGCGGGATCGGGAAATCAATTTCATCCTGAGCGGCCGGGAGCGAGAGAAATTGCTGGCCATCGATGAGGCCCTGCAGCGCATCAAGGACAAGACCTACGGCATCTGCGAGTGCGGCTGCGAGAACTGCGAGGGCGAGATCCAGTTGGGACGCCTGAAAGTTCTTCCCTTCACCCGCCTGTGCGTGAAGTGCCAGGAGGAGATGGAGAGGGAAAGTAAGCTGCAGAAGAAATTCGAGGACGAGCGTAGCTACCGAAAGCTTGCCATCACGGACATCGAGGACGAGAACCTTTAACCCCACCCAATTTCACCAGCCCGACCGAGGCAACAGGCATTAGGCAACAGTAAAGAACTCCCTCCTGGTGCCTATTGCCTTCTTCTTACAATAGCGGCCGGCGAATCCGCTCTTCCCCAAGGACGAAGAACAAAATCGCCGCAGTGACCAGGATCGCGACGAGCGTGGCGATGGCGGCTTTCGTGGTGTCGAGCTTGTGTACTTTTTCCGTGCCGAGAAAAATCAAGTAAAAGCTGTACAAATAGGCGAAGACGCCCAAGGCGGGGATCCAAGCAAGGACGAGGCAAGACCCGGCGTAGGCGCAAACCCGAGAAGTCCCTTCATAATCCCCTTCGCCCTGAAAGAGAAACTGGCAGGCGAGCATCAGAATGCCGGGTCCGAAAATGTAGGTCAGAGCGATCAGAAACAACGCATTGACGCCGTCGACGAAGCCACTCACGATGATCTTCAGAATGAAGTAGATAAGCCCGCAGCTTGCCAAAAAAATCAACGGGTTTTCAAAGCCACCGGAGGCCGGCATGCCGCGATAGAAGCTGCGGGGATCCAACAGCACCTTGCGCCACACCTGAACAAAGGCCTTCGGTCCCTGCTGGAAGATAAACTCAGCGTCGCTCATAAGCCCTCCTGGTTGTCCCGTGGCTCACGAACGAAAACTATAGATGAAATCAGGCCAAGGAGGCAAGGCTTGGGGATGATGGAGTGGGTACCGAGAAATAGAATCGGGGCATGCCCTAGCGAGGCCGGGACATGCCCCGATATCGCAGAGAGAACGGAGGCGGGGACTTATTCCCCGCCCTTGGCTGCTCTAAACTCCATTTTGGTAACGACCTTCTTGTCGTCTTTGCTCTGGTATTCCACCTCGGCCGATGAGCCGAGACCGACATCGCTCATCTTGGCACCTTTGGGCTCCAACATCGTCACCTTGGACTTTTCGTCAAAGTCCAGGGTAATGAGTTTTCCTTCCTTGGTCACAAGAATCATGTAGTTCTTTTCCAGATCCAACAGCCCCACATCCCCCTTCGCTTTTTCAGCTTTCTTCTTCTCCTGAGCCATCAACGGCAGAACCAGGCTCAAGGAAACAACGAGGGCTACCGTCATAAACACAGACCTACGCTTCATTGTCGCTCCTCCTTTGGTCACCATTTCAAGCGCAACATAACTTCCGCCAAAATCCTGTGCAATACGAAAAAGGTAGGTTTTTTGTCAACTCAGAGCCCGCAGAAGGCCATAAGTAGGACTCCCGTCGTAGGCGCGTGAAAGACTACGGGTCGTAAGAACTCGTTGGCTTTCATCGTAAATTTAAGCTATTTTACCTCCGGGTTACGGCCACTGCTACGGAGGGCGGAGATGGTGCCAATCAAAGTAGTTTTAGCGGATGATCACACCCTTTTTCGGGAGGGGCTAAAGCGGATCCTTTCCCTGGAAAAGGATGTTTTTGTTGTTGGCGAGGCCGCTCGGGGAGACGAGGTCGCCAAGGTCGTGGAGCGAACCAAGCCCGACGTGCTGCTCCTGGATCTCAAGATGCCGAAAGGCGATGTCATCCAGACCCTCCTTGAGGTTCACGACAAGAACCCCACCGCCAGGGTGTTGATCCTCACAGCTTTCTCCGAAGACGAAAACATTCTTAACGCCGCCAAAGGAGGCGCCAAGGGATACGTGCTCAAGGGCGTCTCTTCCCTCACTCTGGTGCAAGCGATCAAAGCCGTACACGGAGGCGGTTTGTGGATTGACAAGGAGCTGCCGTCGGCCGAGGCTTTTGAGGAGATCGCGCGCGCGCAGGCCACGCCCTACGAGAGCGAGCCTGCCAACGAGGCCGTTAAAAGCCTCACCAAGCGCGAGCTGGAGATTTTGCGGCTGGTAGCCGAAGGGCTCACCAACGAGGAGATCGGAAAAAGGATTTTCATCAGCGAAAAAACCGTCAAGACGCACCTGACCAACATCTTTGACAAGCTGAAAGTCAACAACCGCTTTAAAGCCGCGCTCCTGATTATGGGACGCCAGGCCGAGCCCGCAGCTCCGCTCGTGGCGAGGAGCGAAAAAACGCGGTAATCACCGGCCCGGCGCAGCGCCGCAGCCGGCCGGGCATTTTCGGGAGGGGAAACGTGACCCCGGAAGAGCAATGGCTCCTGCAAAAAGAACGGGTTCTTGCCTGGTTAAGGCTCGGCTTTTCGGTTGCGGCCATCCTTGTCATTCAGCTCAACCCGCAACGGTTGGCAAGTTTCCCGTTACTCTCTCACCTTTCTCTATTCTCCTTTTTCGTCTACAGCCTGCTCATTGTCATTCTCATCCGAGGAGACAGGCTGGACTCCCAAAAGATCGGGCTCTTGACGACGTGCCTCGATCTTTTGTGGATCTCCTTGATCGTGTTATCCACCGGAGGCTCGCGAACCCCTTTCTTCGCCTTTTACCTCTTTCCCGTCATCACGGCTGGCTCGCGCTATGGCATCAAAGGCGGGCTGATCGTCGCGTTAATCGGAGTCATCTCGTACGGCTTTATCCGCTTCTCCATTGTTCACGCAAATCCCCTGGGCATCGATACCTTTATCATCCGTAGCATCTACCTTGTGGTCCTAGCCTACATCTTCGGCTTCATCAGCGAGTTCGAGAAGAAGCAGAACCAAAAGCTCATGGCCCTCTACAAGACCGCAAGCGAGGCGGCGACCCGAGAAGAGAGGCGCAGAATTGCCCGCGAGCTCCATGACCGGCTGCTGCAGCTTTTGGCAAGCCTCACCCTGCGCCTCGAGACCTGCCGCAGGCATTTGATCGACTCCCCTACCGAACTCACCCGTGAACTTCAGTTAATGGAAGAGACGACTCGGGGCTCGATGCAGGAGATCCGGCGATTTCTCGCGGGCCACGACGCGAGGGCCTGGATACCGGGGACGCTCACTGAGAAGCTTCGAGAAGAGATGAGATTTTTACGCGACGGGCTGGGCGTGCTCGTGCTCATGGAGAGCGAGCCCGAGGAGCTAACGCTCCCACCCGAAGTCGAGGAGGAAACTTTCTACGTCTTACGGGAAGGGCTGATGAACATTGCGCGCCACTCCCACGCCTCTCGAGCCCGGCTCTCGTTACATCAAGTCAACAGTGAGATCCGCGGTAGCCTTCAGGACGATGGGGTGGGATTCGCCTTCGTCGCCTCCGCGTCGGAGCGCGCCGGTTACGGCCTGGTGGCCATGGAAGAGAGAATCAAGAAGCTTGGCGGGCAGCTCACGATCGATAGTTCACCGGGAAACGGGACCCGGATTTCCTTCACCGCACCCCTAAAAAGCCGCGGCGCACAACCCTAGCGGCGCGCGAGACCTCGCTCCAAGGCAAGGCGGGCAAAGGCCCCGCCGGTGCCGGCAGCCGAGCGGGTGGTTGACCGCTCACTCGCCTTTTGTGGCTTTCATTTTGACTTCGATAGCATCTAAGACGGATTTGTCCCCTTGTTTTCGGTACGTGATCGTCGCAGCGTCTCCCAGGCCGAGATCGCTCACCTTAGCTCCTTGGGGAACATACTTGGTCACCTTCGTCTTTTTATCAAAATCCACCGTGACTAGTTTCCCCTCTTTCGTCACCACGATCATGTAGTTCTTCTCTAAGTCCAAAAGACCCACATCACCCGTTACCTTGAGAGGCTTGGCCTTTTTCTCTTGAGCTAGAGCTGGAGAAACCGCAACAAGCACCAAAAGGACGACTCCACAACTAAGAAGTTTGGCCATTTTTTTCTCCTCTATTCATTTACCTTACTCACCCTTTTTTGCCTTTACTGTATATTCCACTGACTGGGCCAGATTCTTGTTCCCCTTGGTTACGTAGGTAACTATCGCAGACTGGCCGAGGTTGATATCGCTCATCTTGGCCGGCTGAGGCACGAGTTTTTGCACGTTGGTCTTGCCCGTGAAATCTGCGGTGATGAGCTTCCCTTCCTTGGTAACCAGGATCAGGTAGTTTTTTTCCAGGTCCAGGAGACCCAAGTCACCTGAAGCCTTCACAGGCTTCACTTTTACTTCCGGAACCTTGGCAGGAGGCGAAACTTTTGCCTCAACTATCGGAGCCGGCTTTCTGGTAGGTGCTACCTCCTCCTGCACCGCACAGGAAGAGAGCGCCGCAATAGCGACGAGAAAAACAATCGCGGTTAGCGAGAGTAGACTTTTCATGTTGCCCTCCGGTTCTTTGACGCTTATCTACGACTCAGGACATACCTTACGTATACGACTCAAGGCGTATACTTCAATACTCAAACCTTGTCAAGAGGGAAAAACTACCCCTCGACGGGAGGCTCATGGGCAGGGTAGATTACCGACCGAAAGTCGTAAGTAAAGAATTTGAATGCAGCGTAAAGGCGGCTTCTCGATGCAAGGCTTTCGTCGCATCCAGCCGCCCGCCGAGAAGGGTCCGGAGGCTCTCCACCAGCAAGTCCGCAATGATCCGCGTATAGAGGGCGCGCGCTTCGGCGGTCGCAAACACGGTCCGGCTTGAAAGCTCGAAGTGAAGGCCTTTTCGGGCGACGGAAAGAATCCCTTCTGACTTGGCCCCCGAAGCGCGCATCGCGACTTCTTCGAGCGGTTCGATGGCAAAGTCAGCCGCGGGCACTGCGGGCTGCCCCAAGAGATAGCGGTCGCGAATCTCATAGTAACGCGTTTTAAGGATCCGCGCCTCGTCACGCCCGATGCCAACGGTCGCTACTTGAATCCTGCTCCCCGTATTGTATCGATGGACGTCGACGTAAAGTGTTAGCTCCCCCGCCGCCGCCTCAAGCACCAACGCCCGAAAGGCGCGGTAAACTTGCCTAGCCCGCGGACTGTAAAGTTCGCTTCCGTCCGAGGGAAAGGTTTTCTCCGTGGGCCGGTTCACGTTTATCCTCCATCCCCCCGCCTCTGTCGGCGTGAACCCGTTCGCCACCACCGACGCGATGCCAGTAAGATAGCTGATCTGCTTGACCATCTCCGCGGTGTTCCGATCGAAGCTGCCGTGGGGCGCGCCGACAACGACCCCCGCGAGGCGCCTGCGCGAGCGGGTAAGCTCAATCCGGCCCCACTCCATGATCCGCACCCGAGTCTGGGGCAGGCGAAGCGGGTTCTCCCGCAAGTGGCCGATGACCTCGTCGATCCATTGGCCGAGAATTTCACCGTAAATCGCCTCGAGCGGCTTCCCGTGGAGGGAAGAAGGCACACGCAGATTCATCCCCCTTTCGGCATACAGAAGGACTCCATGATGCTTGACACCCGCCGTGCGCCAGGAGATCCGGTCCGCGGGCTCGATCATCAGGGCGAGCTTCGCGCCTCCGTTCCCGTCGGTCATTCGATCCCGTATCCTCAGGTAAGACTCTTTTACCGCCCGTGCCTCTTCGTGCGTTAACCCGCTGGTGGCCACCTCGATCCGATCCGCGAGCTCCGGCTCATCGGTATTACGAATGCCAAGATAAAGCTCAAGTGTGCCGCGCGCGGCCATTCGGAGCATCCTCCTGTATTCTCGAAATACGCTCACCCGCTCGAACGCGCCGCTCGCTTCGGAGGGATAAGGCCGGGACGTTACCAGCGGCTGAGTGACACTGAGGCGCCTGGACTTAAACCCGTAGGCCACGACGAGCCCGGCGCCGGTCCGTTCGCTGATCGCTTTTGCCAAGCGATTCGCGCCCCTCTCCGTCGCTCCGTGCGGCGCGCCGATGACCACGCCGTCGCGGCCGGCAGACTCCCGGAACTCAAAGCGTCCCGAGTCATCGCGCTGTTCGCTAACAGATGGTGAATAAAAGGCGCAGCCCGGAGAAAAAGCTTGCAGCAACGAGAGCATCCCAAGAAGCGGGATTGTGCGGCGCCACGGGCGAATGGTCCCCATCAAAGCACTCTGGAACCGCGCCGGCATACGCCGGATTCGGGTTCGGGTTTTCCGAGACCCTAACCGACCGAAGAGTTTTCTGTCAACCGTTTTGTTTTCGACAGCCATTGGCGCCTTGAGCTACACCGGTCTCTTGGATAGACTGGCGATAGCTCCATGCTTGCCAAGCGGATCATTCCCTGCCTCGACGTAAAAGCAGGTAGGGTGGTTAAGGGCGTCAACTTCGTCGGCCTGCGCGATGCCGGAGACCCGGTCGAGATCGC
>JACPAM010000073.1 GCA_016180805.1 Deltaproteobacteria bacterium
ATCGACCACAAGCCCTCTTGGTTCTGCTGCTTTCGTAGAGAAAAATGGGGCGATCCACCCTTTCTCAACGTACCCTGGCTATGCGAACGCGCAAAGCCCGACCCGAACGCTTCCGAATCTCGCTCCGCGACGAGGCCGGTGGCACGCCGCTCCCTCTCCCCTCGCGGCGCATGTGGCCGGTAGGGCTCGTCTTTGGCGTCGTGTTTCTGATCTTCGCCGGGATCGCCTGGAGCCAGATCGCTTCCATGCGCGGCCACCAGGTTAAGAGCGTCTTCGACCTCGTCGCCATCCTGTTCCAGGGATTCTGGGTCCTCGCCTGGTCGGTCGGCGTCTTCATTCTGGGCGCGCTGGCGGTCCTCTTCTTCTTTTACGGGGAATCCGCGCGGTTGCGTGACGGTCGCCTGATCCAGACGCCGCGCCTTGGCCCGCTGCGGATCAGTGTCGAGTACAATCTCGCAAAGATCCGCAGCCTCCGGCTGGAGCGCGCCTCCGGACATCGCGGGGATCTCGTTCAGATCAGGTTTAACTACGGCGACGGCACCAACGGCCTGGGCGACGTGATGCCTCGGCTCGAGGCGGAAAAGTTGATCGCGCTGATCCGGGAAGCGGTATCCCGCGTCCCCCGCGTCGAGGCGGAGGAAATCGCGACGCCGGGCGCTGGTCAGCCTGCCAAAGCCCCGTCCCGAGCGCTCGCGACTGCTCCTCCTTCGCTCACATCCCCCTCCACCCTCGCCCTGATTGGGGCAAACCTAACCCCGCTGGCGGGGGTGTGGTTCCTGGGGTGGCATCTCGGCGAGGTGATGGTCCTGTTCTGGGCCGAGAGCGCCGTGATCGGATTCTGGAACGTGATCAAGCTCGGGATCGTCGGAAAATGGGCGGCCCTGTTGGCAGCCCCGTTCTTTGTCGGCCACTTCGGCGGATTCATGGCCGGCCACTTCCTCTTCATTTACTACTTCTTCGTCCGCGGGATCGGAGCCGCTGGCCCCGAGCCGGCGGCTCTCGCGGCGCTGCTCGACCTTTTTGTTCCCCTCTGGCCCGCCCTCGCAGCCCTATTCATCAGCCACGGTATCTCGTTTTTCACGAACTACCTGGCCCGGCGCGAGTACCTTGGGATGGATCTGAAGACACAGATGAGCGAGCCCTACAAGCGGATCATCGTGATGCACATCACCATTATCATCGGGGGCTTCCTAACAATGGTCCTGCAAGCCCCCGAGGCTGCCCTGCTCTTGCTGATTGCCCTCAAGACCGCCACCGACCTCAGCGCCCACCGCAAAGAGCACGCCCGGCAAGCCCGCACTGATGCGTGAGGCCCGTTCGAGGTCACCTTTGATCGTTCTAAAGTATGAGTAAATGCCGGTCTTGCAAGCCTAGCGCCTACTCCTGACAGCTCGGACAGTAGAAGGCGCTGCGGTTGCCCCAGGAGACCCGCTTAATCTCGGTCGAGCACACCCGGCACCTCTCCCCTTCCCTATCGTAGACCTTGAGATGGTTCTGGAACTCCCCAAGGCGATCCTGCGCGTCTCGATAGTCTGAAAACGAGGTGCCACACCAGCGGATCGCCGCCTGCAAGACTTCCGGGATGGTCTTGGCGATCTTATCCGCAACGCTGTGCCCCAGCTTCCATCCTCGCCTCGTCGGGCGAATGCCGGCGCGAAAGAGAATCTCATTGGTATAAATGTTCCCCAAGCCCGCCACGACCTTCTGGTCTATCAGGAGGTCTCTGACGCGCCGCCGAGACTTGCTGAAAACCGCGCGAAGGTAAGCGCCGCAAAATCGAGGATCGAACGGCTCGGGTCCGAGGTCCCTCAGTTGAGATAGGCTAGTCACGCGCGCCGCCGGGACCACCAAGCTCAAGCCGAACCGGCGAGGGTCATGATAACGAAGCTCGTGCCCATGATTGAGCTTGACAATGATGTGGTCGTGTCTTTCTCGCGGGCGAGAGGCTTCCACGTAGATGAGCTTGCCGGACATTCCCAAATGCGAAATCCAAACCCAGTCCTCTTCGAGCGTGACCAAAATGTATTTTCCCCGGCGCCCGACCCCCTGAATTATCCTCCCCTCCAGGCGCGCCCGAAAGTCACGGCTCACGCGGCGACGCAGACGCCGGTTAAGGACTTCGACTCGATCCACTCTCCGACCTGGCAGCAGTGCATGCAGGCCGCAGCAGATGGTTTCAACTTCGGGAAGCTCGGGCATAAGAAAAAACGGCTGTCAGCTCTCAGCTGTCAGCCCTGTCCTCTTTAGAGCCTGAGCTAAACTTATGAATTCCTCGATGGTCAAAGTCTCTCCCCGTCGCCTGGGATCGATTCCCGCACCGCGCAGCGTCAGGGCTACTTCCGCGCTGTCCCTTCGAAGCGCCGCCGCCAAAGCGTTGCTCAGCATTTTACGCCGCTGGCCGAACGCCGCGCGCACTAAGATACGCAGCGTCGAGTAATCCCTTTCCGGGGCCAGTGGCTCCCGGTGAAGCCCGATCTTCAGCACCATGGATCGAACTTTCGGCCGGGGGAAGAAAGCCTCCGGAGAAACCGAGATCTTATCCAGGACCTGCCCGTGGATCTGAAACCACACCGAGAGGGAGCCATAGGCCTTGGTACCCGGCTCGGCGATGAGCCGTTCGGCCACCTCCTTCTGAAGCATGAGAACTAACAGAGAAAAATGCTCTCTGAAATCGAAGATCCGAAATAGAGCGGGTGTAGAGATGCTGTACGGAAGATTGGCAACCAGCTTAACCTTTCCCGGCGGAAGCATGTCGGTCAAGGGGACCTTCAAGAAGTCGGCGTGGCGCAACTCCAAGGCCGGATGAGATCCCAAAGGGCTCAGGCGCAGCCGCTCCACCAAAAAAGCGTCCACCTCGATGGCCCAAACCTTTCGCGCGACCGTCAAAAGTCGTCGCGTGAGAAAGCCCAGCCCCGGACCGATCTCGACGACCTCATCCTGCGGCGAAAGATCGACCAGCCGGATGATGGCGTCGAGGATTCCTTCGTGAACGAGGAAATTCTGCCCGAATCGCTTTCTAGGTTTAAAGGAGGCACCCCGAAGGGCCGCCCTGGCTTCTTGGTAAAGGCTCACAGGAGTACCGTCAATGGTCAAACGTCAACAGTCAATAGGGGCCACGGACAAGAAATCTTTGTGGGGATGAAGTTCGGCGGGGCGATTGACCATTGACTATTTTCTATTGGCTTTTTTTACAGGGTGAGATCGGCATCGGCGTTGAGACGGAAGTCGTCTTTACGCCCGCGGGTGAGCCAATAATGGCCGGCGAGCGCTACCATGGCAGCGTTGTCGGTGCACAGAGCCGGAGCCGGAAAATGAACCGCAAAATTTTTCGCCTCCGCTTCCGCCTTCATTCTTTCCCGTAACCGGCTGTTGGCGGCAACCCCACCTGCCAGCACGATCCGATTGGCACCGACTTCTTCCGCCGCGCGGAGCGTCGGAGTCACCAGCATGTCGACAACCGCTTCTTGAAAGCTCGCCGCGATATCCGCCCTTTCTGAGTCCCATCCATCCCCTCGCGACTTTAGATGATGCCACACCGCCGTCTTGAGACCGCTAAAGCTAAAATCACAACTCCCCCGCTTGATCCTGGCGCGCGGGAAAGCAATCGCCCTCGGGTCGCCTTGCCTGGCGAGTTGGTCGATGACCTTCCCACCTGGATAGCCCAGGCCCATCATCTTCGCGACTTTGTCGTAGGCCTCGCCAGCCGCATCGTCCCGCGTGCCGCCCAAGTACCGATAATCGCCGAAGCCGCGAACCAGATAGAGAAGCGTGTGACCGCCGGAGACCAGCAAGGCGAGGTAGGGAAACGCGACCACCCGCTCCAGAAAGATCGCCACGAGGTGCGCTTCCAGATGATTGACGCCAATGTAAGGGATCCCCCACCGGTAGGAGATGCCCTTGACCACGCAGAGCCCTACCAGCAAAGAGCCCACGAGTCCTGGGCCGCGTGTCACCGCGATCCCGTCCAGATCTTTGACCCCGATCCCCGCCTGGTGAAGCGCGCCGTCGAGTATCGGCAGGATATGGCGCACATGCTGGCGCGAAGCCAACTCCGGCACCACCCCGCCATAGGGGCCATGCACGGCGTCCTGTGAGGAAACCAGATTGGCGAGCACGGCGCGGCCGTCGAGGAGAACAGCGGCCGCCGTATCATCGCATGACGTCTCTACGCCCAAAACCAACATCGTCCCGCGTACCCAGGTCGTCTATCGCTGCGGCGTCTCAACCCCTTCTCTCACACGGCTGAGTCCGTCAGCGGCCACCCGATTTCCCGGGTTCAAACGGAGCGCCTCAGAGTAATTGGAACTGGCCCGCTGGGAGAAGCCCAACACACGGAAATTTTCCCCCTTGAGCGCGAAGACTTCCGCCAACCAATAAGGCTCCCGGCCAAGAAGGGACTCGGCCACGTCGAGAAAATTAAGCGATTCCTGAAATCGCCCCATGTGGTGGTGCACTTTGGCCAGATAGAAATGGCCGTACGGATTCGTGGAATCAACGGCGATCGTCTTCTCGAAACGAGACAAAGCTTTGGCATAGTCGCCGGCTTCGAGCAGTTTGCGGCCCTCTTCGGTAAGGCGCAGCGAAGCCGCCCGCCGCGGCGGAGTCTTCGGCGTTATTTTCGCAATCAGAGAGCCATCCTCCGCGGGAGGCGGTGCGGGCTCGCGCCTGGGAGGGAGCCGCGGCGTGACCTCCCTGCTTCTCGGTTGCGGCGCGGGACGCCTCTCTTTGATCGTCTCCTCCCTTATTCTGGGCTCCGGCGCCCGCGGCACTGCCGGGGGCTCCTGGGGCTTGGGCAATAGAGTTACCTGCGGCGGTGATAGAGGAGGCACCGGCGGCGACGGCGGTAAAGGCGCCCTGCCAGGGGCGCACGCCTGCAGCGTGAAGAGCAAAAAAAATACCAGCGGAAACGCCCAAATGAGGGATAAGGCCCTGAAAGCCTGTTTTCCCGTCGTGGCTCCGATGACCCGAGTGCTCATCCGCTATTCTCTCACCTGGGCCGACGGCGGGGACGCTCGCGCCGCGGAAGAGCGGTGAAGCGGACAATATTTTGTCGGCTCATCGCCCTCGAAAAAGGCTTCTCGAATTACCTGCGGACAGGCCGGCGTGGCCAGGTACCCGCTCTCGGGGTCGATATCGACCATCTTGATCCCCGCCGGCGGGTTGAAATCGGTCGCGGGAGCCTCAGCCGTAGCGCGCTTCATGAATTCCGTCCAGATCGGTAGAGCCGCTTGCGCCCCAGACAGCCCGAGCTTGCTCTGGTTGTCAAACCCGACCCAGACGACCGCCAGCAGGTCTGGTGTATAACCGACAAACCACGCATCCTTAAGATCGTTGGTGGTTCCAGTTTTTCCCGCGGCGGGGCGGTCGAAACCCCGAAGCCTCGCGCCTCGTCCGGTTCCCCGATCGACGGCGCCCTTGAGCAGGTAGTTGATCATGAACGCCATCTCAGGCGCCAAAACCTTTTCCACCCGGATATCTCTCTTTTCCAATACCTTGCTGCCTTGATCGACGACCTGTTTGACCGCAAGGGGTCGCGTGCGCACACCATTGTTAGCCAATGTGGAAAAGGCCGTCGCCAACTCCAAAGGCGTCACCTCGACACTGCCGAGAACCAAGGAGGGCAAGGCAGGCAGGGAACTCTCGATTCCAAGGCGATGGGCCATATCCCGAACCTTTTGAAGCCCTACCTCCTTCGCGATGCGGACAGTTGCCGAATTGAGCGACCGCTCCAGCGCGGTGCGGAAGCTCACGATTCCGAAGTACTCTTCCTTGTAATTGCGCGGCGTCCACTCCTGCCCCTCGTAGCTCCAAGTAAAGGGAGAATCATCCACCTGACTAACCGCGGTAAAGCGTTTCCCCGTTTCGGCAGAGCCGTACATCAGGGCCGCAAGAAAAGTGAAGGGCTTAAAAGTCGAGCCGGGCTGTCGTTTGGCCTGAAAGACACGGTTGTATTGGGATGTCTGGTACTCTCGGCCTCCAACCATTGCCTTGATCTCGCCGGTTTGCGGCTTGATCACGACGATGGCCCCCTCCAACCGGTCCTCTTCACCGCGGCGGCGTAGATGGGGATACTCCTCCTCGAGGCGCTTCAACCCGTCCGTCAAAACGCGCTCGCCGATCCTCTGAAGCTGCAAGTCCAGGCTCGTGAGAATTTTGTAGCCGTCGGCCGTGAGCACTTCATGGGAATAGTGGGTGGCAAGCTCGCGTTTGAGGAAATCGACATAAAACGGCGCGTCGTTCGCCAGCTTGACCAACTCGCGCCGCTGCACGACTTCCTTGAGCGCGGCCGCGTACTCAGCGCGCGTGACGAATTTTTCCTCCAGCATCTTGCGCAGAACGACGTTGCGGCGCTGGGTCGCCGCCTCCACGCTCCGGTAAGGAGAGTAGCGGTTCGGCGCCTTGATCAGGCCAGCAATCATGGCCATCTCTCCGACGGTAAGTTCCCTGAGTTCCTTAGAAAAGTAAAATTGGGCCGCTTCCCAGACGCCAAAGATGCCCTGCGCCCCCTTCTGCCCCAAGTAGATCTCGTTCAGATAATTCTCGAGAATCTCTTCTTTGGAATACCGCCGCTCTGCGATGATCGCCATCAGAGCCTCTTTGGCCTTGCGCTGCAGGGTCCGCTCGTCCTCAAGAAAGAAGTTTTTCATCAGCTGCTGCGTCAGCGTGCTCCCGCCCTGAACGATCGTGACCCGGCGCACGTTCACCCACAAGGCCCTTAAAATCGCGAGCGGATCGACTCCCCGGTGGCGATAAAATCGCTCGTCCTCGATCGCCAGAATGGCACGGACAAGGGGGGGAGGAACTTCCGAGATCTTGACGAGCCGTCGCTCTTCCCAGATCCGGTCGTAGAGACCCGTGACTAACTCGGGCTCCAACTCCAGCGAAAAGATCTCCTCTCCGCTCTCCAAATTCTCCATTCGCGTAATCGTCGCGCCCTCCAGGGCGACGCGAACGGGAAAACCTTTGAACGGCTCCAACGGGTAGGCGAAATCGTGGAGATAAACCTCCAACAATCCGTCTTTCTTCAAATGGCGGTAGTCGCCTCTGGCTTTTGGCAGCTCCCGGGTTTCGCGGTAGCCGAGGCGGCGTAATTTATCCCACAAATCCTCCATCCGGAGGTTCATGCCGACATACAGCAAAAGCGTGTCGGAGTAGATCTTAGACGGGAACCGCCACTTGCGGCCCTCGAATTTCGCGGTGACTACCCCTTCTAGGTACTGCACGTACCAGCCACCCAAGGTGATCCCGCTGGCGATAAAAAGGATAACGAGGGACAGGACGAACTTGAGGATGTTAGATCGGGACTTTTTCAAGCCCAAAACTCCCTTATTGAAGGTACCACCGACTCCCGGCTGTGTCAAAAACCATATAAAAAAAGGGCCGGATGAAACCACCCGACCCTCCTCTTTCGACCTCGAATGCCGTAAAAGCTCACTGCGGTTTCAAAGCGAGAAACAGCGTGCTTTCGCCCCGGCGCACCAGGAACAGAATCCCTTTGCCTTTCTTCCTGCCCTCCTCCACCGCCTTGCGATACTCCGCCACCGTC
>JACPAM010000074.1 GCA_016180805.1 Deltaproteobacteria bacterium
TCAATCAGGGAGGATCAGGTTCCCTTCGCGAATTAAGCGCTCGATAATCCGCCGCGCCAGGGCGCGCGTCTCATCGGTACTTTGGAGCTTGCGGTCGCGCCAGCCGTCATTGGGCCAGCGTTTGGCCTTCGCGTAGACGCTCGTGTAGAGATCGCTGCGCAGTTCGATCAGGAAGTTCCACACGTGGCCCGAGTCCGGCATACGGGTTCGTTCCCACCTCAGGCTGCTGAGGTCGAGGGTTCCGGTGACCACAGCCTCTCCCGGCCCGTTGGCGACGGACTGGACGTGTCCGAGGTAGTCGATGACTTGGGTCATGCCCCGGTAGCCGGAGGTGGGCCGGTTGGACCCGACAAAGGCTCCCGCGTTGATCGAGAGAAAATAGCAGAGATTTTCGTATGCGCGAGCCCGGCGCAGAATATCCCAAGCCTCACCCTCAGGAGCGTAGGGCTCCGAGGTACAGTGAATGAGCACCTCCGCCCCGCGCAGGGCCAAGCAGCGGGCCATCTCGGGGAAGACCACGTCGGTGCAGGTCAAACACGCGAGCTTGCCGATTTCCGTCTCCACCACGGGAAACATGGCATCCTCTCCGTAGCGCTGCACGTATTCTGAATAGATGTCACCCGGACCGGTGTAGACCGTGTTCAGGTTGTTGGGTCCGTTGTTCTTGCGATATTTAAGTATCACTTTCCCTTCGGGACTAACGATGAAGCTCGTGTTGAAGAGCCGGCCGGGCCAGTCGTTGTCGCGTTCATATAAATTCGCGGCGATGTAGCAACCTGTTTCTCTCGCCTTCTTCCCGATCCGCTCCGTAACCTCTCCGGGAATCGTCTCTGCCAAAACCAGCCATTCCTCCACTGAACGAGGGCGATACTGGCCGATGATCCCGTACTCGGAGCAGGCTGCCAGTTGGACGCCCCCCAGTCTCAAGAACGTCCAGTCTAACAGTTCGAAGATGCGATCCAGGTTCTCGCGAATGATTTCGTCGCGCGCTCTGGGATCTACAATAACGCGCGTTTGCTGCTGGATCAGGGCGACACGATAAGGCTTCATTGCTGCCCCTCCCGATGGGAACTCGACGGCACTATCTCCCTCAAGTCCGTGGTCGTACCGTCCTTACAAACCTTGGTAGAGCCGGTCCATAAACCCGCTTTCGTCCAGTCTTTTGCACAGGCTCATGTCCACAACGTCCTCAGGTTTGAGTTGAGATGCCTTGACGTTTATGTTGTGCTGGGCCATAAGCTTTAACACTGAGGCCACACCCTGGATCGTCGGGCAGGGCTTGCGCGGGAGCTTTTTTCTCAGGTCCTGATAGGCCTTTTCCACACGATCGGGTTTGTCTAACCTCAGATACTTAGCGATGGTTTGCTCCACGGCCTTTTTGTTTGCCGGGTTATGGATAAAAGCCACTCCTTCTATAATGGCTCTGGCGATGTTCTCGATGAGCTGAGGTTCTGATTTTATGAGTTTGCGTGAGGTGACCAGACCACTGGATTGAAAAGGGATATTTTCTTTGCCGGTATCCACGAGAACGCGGTAGCCTTCCGCCGTGACGACCTGCCCCAGCTCCGGTGAAAGACTTGTGGCATCGACGCTTCCCGCCCGCAGGGCAGCCATCCGCTCCGGAACCCCGCCCACCTGCAGAAGGACGACGTTGTCCCTTCGGGGGACGAGCCCTAGATAATCGAGCGCTACGTAAGTCGCCAGAGCGGCCGAGCCCGATGGGGTCCCGATGGCCACTTTTCTTCCCTTGAGCTCCTCGCCGCTCTTAATCGAGGGTCGGGCAATGAAGAGATAGTCCAATGAATTCTCCAATCCCAGAATCATCGTAAGATCACCGCCGCCGGTCACGGCGTTCGTCACGTGAGTCGCGCCGACCAACCCCACGGAAACCTGACCTGCGAGCATGGCCTGGGCCGCTCTGCCGGCAATGATAAACACTAGATCCGCGTCGATGGCGTACTTCCGTAAAAAGCCCTGATCCTGGGCGATCCAGAGCGGGAGGACGTTGCTGCTGATAGCGCCGTAAGCGAACGGTATTTTCCCGGCGCTCCGGCCCGGCGACACCGTGCCTGCGATGAAAAGAAAGATAAACGAAACAACAAGGGTGATCTTCAATCTCATAGCTCTCTCCCTCCGACCTTTGGCGCCTTGTAACATGGGACCAAATCAATGTAAATGGAGTGTAGAAAGATGCGCCATCAAAGTTTGATTCCGCTTTCGCACGACCACCATCACGGACTCGCACTGGCTTTGCGGTGCCGCAAGCAGGCTTTAGGTCAGTTGAGGCCGATGGGAACCCGGGGCTTGCAAGAAAGGGCACGGGAGGTGCAAAGCTTTGTCGAGACCGATCTCAAGCCCCACTTCCAGGCCGAAGAGGAAGCTCTGTTCCCGCTCATGCGCTCGCTGGTCCCTGAGAGTCAGCAAATTCTTGAGGCCCTTCTGAAAGAGCACGTCCAGATCCGCGAAAGCGTCGCTCGCCTGGAGGAAGACCCTAGTTTGGGTAAGCTGCTGTTCGATTTAGGAGATCTTCTCGAGCGTCACATCCGCAAAGAGGAGCGGGAACTCTTTCCCCTCTTCGAGAGCCGGGCAACTCCCGCGCAAGCAGAGAAGCTTAAAGCCGAGATAGAAAAAATCCTCGCCGTTCGCCATCGCAAGTAACCCCGGCTTTAGGCTGCGGGCTCGCGGTGATACCACGGGAGCATGAGCCTCTCGGCCAGGATGACCAACCCGTACAGTCCCAGCGACATCACGACCAAGTAGAAAAGCGCCGTGAACGCGAGCGGCGTATTGAACTGGCTGTTGGCCGAAAGGACCAGATAACCGAGGCCGGTCCTTCCCGAAATGAATTCCCCCACGATAGCCCCGATGACGGCGAAAGAGACCGCGATCTTGCAGCCAGCGAAGAGGTAGGGGAGGGAGTGCGGGAGCCGGATTTTCCAGAAAAGAACCCAGCGGCTGCGCGACATGGCCCGCACGAGCTCCAGCAATTCCGGGTCCATGTCGACCAGCCCCATGATCATGTTGATGACGATGGGAAAAAGGGCGACGAGAAAGGCATTGGCGATCTTGGATTCGATGCCGATGCCGATCCAGATGACGAATAGCGGGGCAACCGCGATCTTGGGAAAGGAATTGAACATGATAAGGGTGGGATAAAGCGTGTCGCGCAGGATGGGGAAGTGGATGATACCGACGGCGAATAGGATCCCCAGTGCCAGGGCGAGGGCAAATCCAAGGACGGTCTCCTGGAGAGTTGCCAGGGTATGGAAAAGCATCACCGCATTTTTCTCGGCGATGACGTCGATGATGTGCGACGGAGCGGGAAAGAGCCATTCCGGGACCTGGAGAAAGCGTACCAGCGCTTCCCACACGAGGAGGGTCGCGGCATAAAAGACCGTGATCCGGATGATCCTCCCTATCCGGCCTCCCTCATTCATGGCCATCTTCCTCCCACAGGCGCCGTCTGATGCGGCTGCTGTGCCGGATGAATTCCGCCGTATCCTTGACGAAGATCTCACGCGGTCGCGGCAGGTCGATCTCCAGGGTGTCGAGGATTTTCCCGGGGCGCGGCGACATGACCAGGACCCGGTCGGAAAGCATCACGGCCTCGTCGATATCGTGGGTTACAAAGAGGACCGTGCTTTTCCATTCCTCCCAGAGCCGGAGCAGCTCGAAGCCCATTTTTTGGCGGGTTAGAGTGTCGAGGGCTCCGAAAGGTTCATCCATCAGCAGCAGGGACGGTTCAGCCACCAGGGCGCGGCAGAGCGCGACCCGCTGCTGCATGCCGCCCGAAAGCTCAAAGGGGTACTTCCGCAAAAATTCCGCTAGACCCGCGGTCCGAAGGAGCCGCAGGGCCTTCGCCTCGAATTCGCGCCGTTCCAGTTGGAAGATCTCCACCGGCAGGAGCACATTATCCAGTACCCGGCGCCATTCCAGGAGGAGCGGCTTCTGGAAAACAATGCCGATGTCGCGGCGGGGCCCCTCCACCGCCTGTCCTTCGATGGAGAAAGCCCCGCTCGATTTCGGCAGGAGCCCGGCGAGGATCTTGAGCAGGGTGGATTTGCCGCAGCCGCTCTGCCCGACGATGGAGACGAACTCCCCCTGCTTCACCGCAAAGGACACGTCGCGCAGCGCTTCGACATCCGTTCCGTCCCGGGAGCGATAGACCTTGCACAGCCGATCGATGCGAATCGACTCCGGCATGCTAGGGTAGTTTGGTCAGGTCCGCTGCCAGCGCGGGAGGCACCGTGAAAGGCTTCTTTTGAATGAACTGGTTGGTGTACGTATCCTTGGGCGCAGGGAAATTCATGAGATCGGACATAAGCTTGATCTGAAAGGCCATCCGATCTGGTTCCATGTAGCCCAACCCTTTCTCCTTCGCAGTTTTGGTCATAATGGCGTCGATAGCGAAAAATAGCGAGAGGCGCGTGGTTTCACGTTCCAGTTCAGGGTTGGCCTTGAGCGTGATCTCCAGGGCCTCCTCGGGGTGCTCAATGGCATAGGCATAGCCGTCCATGGTGGCGCCGACGAAATTGGCGACCATATTTGGATCCCGCTTAAGCAGGTCTTGGTGAGTAACGAGACCGTTGCCGTAGACCTTCCAGCCGTAGTCTTCCCACCGGACGAAAACGAGCTTCTTGCCTTCCTTTCGGGCGCGGAGTATCACCGGTTCATCAAAGCCGGGGCGAAAACCCGCGACCCAGTCGACCTGGCCGCCGAAAAATACGGCCGGCTTGGCGGCGGCTTCCACCGGGATATGGGTAACCTTGTTGATGTCGATCCCCGCCAGCTTGGCGAAAGCGGGCCAGGTAACCATGATGGCAGCTCCTGAGGCCTCCGCGAAGCTCTTTCCCTCGACGTCCTTGGGTTTGCGGATGCCTTTTTCTGCGAACGAAAGGAAGCTTTCCGGGGCTTTGCCGATGATGACGCCGAGAATCGTTAGCGGGGCTCCTTTGCCGCGCGAGATGATCGCCGTCGGGAGATTCACTTCACCGAATTGAGCCTTTCCGGCCGCGACCACCTTGGCCGTGTCTCCGCTACCGAAGCCGCGGTTGATGCTGACATCAAGGCCTTTCGAAGCGTAATACCCTTTTTCCTTGGCCACGAAAAAACCCGCATGGAGCCCGCCGACGACCCAGGCGAACTGCACGAGAACCCTTTTGCTCTGGGCTTCCGAGTGAGAGGGGAAGCCGACCGAAAATGCCATCCCGGCCATTGCTGCAAGCGCTGCGCACAAAATTCTCTTCATGGCAACCTGCCTCCTTGTTTTCGCGACTTTCGGCTGTTGTTACCCGGTTGACCTCGTGGGGCCGAAGCTATCACCCTGTTTGAATCAAAGTCAAGGGAAAGCGGCCGTGAGGAATCAGGGCTGCTTGAAAGGGGGATGACCAGCCATTATAGTAACGGGGCCTCGTTTTGCGCGGCGATTAGTTTTTGAGGAGACTGTCCTATGCTCGCAGATCGCATCCTCGGGGTCCAGCGATCGCCCTTTTACAGCATCATGGAATTGGCGGCCAAGCGCGGCGATTGCATCTATCTGCAACTGGGCGAGCCGGACTTCGTCACTCCCGGGCACGTCCGTGAGGCAGCCAAGCGGGCGCTCGACGAGGGCCATACCCATTACGGCCCGGACCGCGGGATTCCCGAGCTGCGCGAGCTGATCGCGGAGAAAATTCGCAGACAATACGGCGCCAGCTATAACGGGCAAGACGAGATCCTGGTGACCGCAGGCGGACAAGCGGCGCTGCACGTGGCCGTCATGGCGCTCGCCAATCCCGGTGATGAAATCATCATCCTTTTGCCTCATTATCCGCCCTACGTCGTCAACGCGCAGTTGGCCGGGGCGAAAGCCGTTTTCGTTCGGCTGAAAAGTGAAGAGGGGTTTGTGCCCAATCCGGACGACATTGAGAAAGCCGTCACGAAGAAGACCAAGATCATCATCGTCTTGACGCCCAACAACCCAACGGGAGCTGTTTACCCGAGAGAGACCTTGCGCCGCCTCCTGGATATCGCCAAGCGGCACAACCTCGTCGTGATCGCGGACGAAGTTTACGAGAGCTTGGTCTACGACGGCCATGAGCATGCGAGCCTTCTCTCGTTCCCCGAGGCCAAAGAGCATGTCGTCCAGGTCAATAGCTTCTCGAAAACTTACGCCATGACCGGGTTGAGAGTAGGCTACCTGGCGGCGTCGGCGGACAAGCTGCTGCAATTCCTCAAATATCATCACACCGTCAATATCAGCGCCAATGTTCCCTGCCAGGTCGCTTGCATCGTGGCCCTCAAGGGCTCGCAGGATTGCGTCGAAGAGATGCGGAGCGCTTACCAGAAGCGACGTGACTTGGTCGTGGGACTGCTGAACGACATCCCCGGAGTTCACTGTGATCTCCCGAAAGGGTCGTTCTTCGCCTTCGCGGATATTCGAGAGCTCGGCATCGGCTCGTTGGAGTTCGTCGAGTATCTGGTCAAAGAGGCCGGAGTGGTGTTGACCAACGGCAGCGGATTTGACTATGAAGGCTTCGTCAGAGTGTCCTATGCCGCCACGCCGGAGCGCATCGAGGAAGCCATGGGCCGAATGAAGGCAGCGGTCCTTAGAATGCATTCGAAACCGAGCAAGTAAAGGGAGCGTCAGGTCGATGAGCCAACTAAGCTTTAAGTTGCAGCGCAGCCGCCGCCGGATCCGCTTTTCACCCCAGCGGGTGATCATCGCCGGCTATACGGGGCGAAACCAGCAGGAAGTTCGCGCCCACATCGACGAGCTGGCGGCGCACGGGATCCCGGCTCCGGCGGAGATACCCACCGTTTTTCGCACGACGCTGGACAGGTTGACGACGGCGCGCGAGGCAGAGGTCCTCGGAGGACATAGTTCAGGGGAGGCGGAGGTCGTGCTTCTGGTCAGTGGGGATACGTGGTGGGTCACCGTGGGAAGCGATCACACCGATCGGGATTTGGAAAAGCTCAGCATCACGGCCTCCAAGCAAGTTTGCCCCAAGCCGGTTTCGGCTGAGGTGTGGAAGTACTCCGACGTTCGGGATCGCTGGGACGATCTGGTCCTTCGAAGCTGGGTCGGCGAGAAGGGACGGGACCAGCTTTACCAGGAAGGCCGGATGTCGGCGGTGCTCGCGCCGGAGGAGTTGCTTGGGATTCTCCGCCGTCGGCTGGGAAAGCTCGTTGAGGGGGCCGCGATTTTCACCGGCACGATCCCGCTCATCGGGGGGGCGTTTGCGCCAAAGCCTTATTTTGAGGCCGAGCTGTTCGATCCGAAGACGAAACGTTCATTGCGCTGCGCTTACCGGGTGCGTCGGGTTGACGCCAATTGAGTAGGCTCCCTCGGGGAGCGCGCTCTCGGCTGCGGCCGATGGGCTGTCCTCGCCCAGCTCGGAATCTCAGATTGCAGATCTCATATCTCAGATTTGAGATTTGAAATTTGCCATTTGAAATCCCGAAGGGCTTGTCCGCAGCCTCGCTCGCGCTC
>JACPAM010000075.1 GCA_016180805.1 Deltaproteobacteria bacterium
ACTGGTAGCTTAGCTGCGGCCAACGCGCTCCTCGGACCTTTCCTCTCGTCTCCCCTTCACGCGGCGCAGGTCGATCCGAATGATCCAGAGCTTGTCTCTGGTGATGCGGAGTATCCGGGTAAGGCGGGGAAAGTGTTTGCCTACTTTACTCGCCCCAAAGCTTCCGGCAAATTTCCCGCGATAATCGTCGTTCATGCTTGGACGGGAATGGACGATCACATTCGTGACGTAGCCCGCCGCCTTGCCAAGGAAGGCTACGTGGCGCTTGTTCCTGATTTACTCTCCCGCCACGGCGGAACGCCGAAAGCCAACCCTAAAGGCGAGGGGCTAAGAAACATTGACGAGCTGGCTCCGGCCCAAGCAGTCATCGAAGACAGCGATGCCGGTTTTTCTTACCTAAAAAGGCTTCCGGAGGTGCGCGGCGACCGGCTCGGAATCACGGGATTTTGTTGGGGCGGGTCAATGGTTTTTGCGGCTGCCACACAGATTAGGGGCCTCAAGGCGGCGGTCGTCTATTACGGCACAAGTCCCAGACCCTTGGACCTTGTCAAGAACATCGAGGCACCGGTACTCGCCCACTACGGTGGAGAAGACCCGAGAGTAAATGCAGGAATTCCGGCAACCGAAGAAGCGATGAAGAAATACGGGAAACCCTTCACGTATAAAATCTATCCTGGTGCAAAGCACGCGTTCAACAGTGACGACCGGCCCGCCAGCTACCATCCTGAGGCCGCCAAGGAGGCATGGACAAGAACGCTCGAATTTTTCAAGACACATCTGAAGGCCTAGCGCGGCCTTATATTTCTGAAATTTCCTAGACCCTCACCTTCATCCTCTCCCTTCGAGGGAGAGGGTAGGGGTGAGGGTGTAGCAGCGTGGGCCTGGTTTTACCAACTTGGGGGTTTTGCTTTATCGAATGTGGGAGCAAACTGGAGCAGTGGGCCCAGCCACTTTTCTCCAGGGCCAGCACATAGAGGAGATCTTGAAAGAAGTCCACGAAGAACTCTCACGCAAACCTGCCTAAATTACTCCTGGCTTCTTTTGTTTCCATTAGGCCCTATTTCATCTAAAATGCCGCCTGGGTAGTTAAAAGCATGCCAGGTCGCCCTTTCCTTCAGATTCCCGGCCCGACCCTTGTTCCTGAGAGGGTCATGCGCGCCATCTCCCAACCCCTTATCGACCACCGGGGACCGAAATTCGCTACACTCTTGCGCGAGGTGCTAAAGGGGCTAAGAGATGTCTTCCAGACGACGAAAGGGCACGTCGTTCTCTATCCAGGCTCAGGCACGGGGGCCTGGGAGGCAACCATCGTCAACACGCTTTCGCCAGGCGATCAGGTCCTAGGGTGTGTCAACGGCCATTTCAGTGCTCTTTTCTGCCAAACAGCTAGGGCCCATGGTATCGAGGTGGACATGATCGAGGTCCCCTATGGAGTGGGGATTCCAGCGGATCGGGTTGAAGAACGCCTTCATGCTGACAAGAACCACAAGATAAAGGCCGTCCTTGTAGTGCACAACGAGACCTCAACAGGGGTGACCAGTAACGTCGCCGCCATTCGCCACGGGATGGATCGGGCAAAGCATCCCGCGCTCCTCTTGGTTGACGCGGTGAGCTCGCTCGGCTCCATAGATTTTCGGTTCGACGAATGGAGAGTGGATGTGGCATTGACCGGACCACAGAAGGGACTCATGTTGCCGCCCGGCATGGCGATCCTGGCCGTCAGTGAAAAGGCCCTGCAAGCCAGCGGGTCCGCCCAGTGCCCGCGGTCCTTTTGGGACTGGGCGCCTGTCCTGGAGCGGAACAGTCGGGGTGAATTTCCCTACACTCCGGCCACGGCGCTTATCTTTGGTCTTAAGGAGAGTCTATCCATGCTCGCAGAGGAAGGACTGCCTAATGTCTTTTGGCGTCATGCCCGCCTGGCCGAGGCTTGTCGCCGCGCGGTGCGGGCGATGGGTTTAGAACTCCTTGCAAAGAACCACCAGGAGCACTCGAGTACACTGACCGCCGTCTGCATGCCCGACGGCTTTGACTCCGATGCCTTTGTCGCCCACGCCCAAAAGAGCCTGGACCTCTCGCTAGGGATAGGACTGGGACAGGTAAAAGGAAAGGTGTTTCGCGTCGGCCACCTGGGAAGCTTGAACGAGTTGGAGTTGTTGGGTAGTCTTGCCGGTGTCGAGATGGCGCTAAGAAGTTTTGGAATCGCCGTACCCATCGGTGCGGGTCTCGCCGCGGCTGAATCCTATCTATTGGAGACCCCAGCACACGTAGCCGGGCCATGAGATGAACATAGATCCCCACAAATGTGTGGCCTGTGGCAACTGCCTGCCGGTTTGTCCTATGGGCGCCATCCATATCGACCCCGCTATCGGGCGGGCTACGGTCAATCAAGACCAGTGTGTGGAATGTTTTGCTTGCTATCGGGGAATGTCCAAGGAGCACTTGAACCCGATCATGGTCCGGACCCTGCGGCGAGTAGCCCAGTTCTTCCGCTTCCGGTTCGACCCGGAGCCCGACATCTGTCCCACCGATGCCATCGTCCCGCAGGAACTGACGTGGCCTCGAATCGTCCGGCGTGCCTTTTCCGACCCGCAGGTTCCCCACGAGTCCACTGGGATCCACGGCCGCGGGACCGCCGAGGTCAAAACCAACGACGTCACCAACCGGGTGAAAGAGGGAGAGGCCGGATTCGTTATCGAATTTGGCCGGCCGGGCGTGGGGGCACGGTTCCGCGACATCCAACAGGTGACCGCTACCCTCGCCGAACTGGACGTGAAGTTCGAGACGAGCAACCCCGTCACCTCGTTGATGTCCGACACTGCCCGTGGACTCATCCGCGAAGACATTCTCGACGAGAAGATCCTCTCGGCCATCGTCGAGATCAAAGCCGGTTTAGAGCGGGTGCCAAGGGTCCTGCAAAAGATCAGGGAGCTTGCGCGGGAGGTGGACACGGTGATCAGCGTCGGTGTCTCCACCCGTTGCGACGCCGAGGGAAACGATTCTCTGGGCGAGATCCTCGCGCGAGAGGGATACCCTAGATACCGGGGAAAGACAAACCTTGGCCTTGGGCGCGTCACGCGGATTTCCCCTCACCCTTCCCTCTCCCCCGTTGGGGGAGAGGATAAAAGAGAGGGGGCGTAGAGCAATAAAATGACGAATACCCTGCACCGCTACAGCGAGCATTACGCCATTGAGCCTAAGGTGGACCCGGAGCCGGTCCAGGACGACTACATTGTCTTTGCCATGTCCACGCGGGGAGTCAACGACGACAACCTTGTGGAGAAGTACCGGAAATTCCTCCGCCTAGCGCTCAAGTACAACCCGGTGAATATCGGGGACGCCACCAAGGGGGGAATCCTCCGGCCGCGGCAAGACCTGAACCCCACTGCCCACTGGCGACGTGATCAGCATCCCGATCCCGAGCAGGTGATCGCCGGGATCGACGGGCATACCACCGTGGCGGCGGTCTTTGACAACTACGAGGCCATGAGGAAGTTTGTCGATGACTTAAAGACCGCAGACCTGGGGATTTCCATCAATATCAGTGCCCCTATGGACGACGCTCTACACTGCTGTCAAGAAACCGGCATCACGCGGCATAGCGTGGAGTATTCCATCGGCTTCCGCGGACGGCTAGACAAGCTCCCCGAGCGCACGACCCTGGAACTCAGCACCATGTGCGGTCACGGAATGGTCTCCGCGAGCTTCGCCAGGAAGATGACGGAGTGGGTCAAAGAGAATCGCAGAACTCCTGACGAAGCGGCGCGCTACATGGCACGTTTCTGCATCTGCGGCGTCTTCAACATCACGAGGGCACAGCGCATCCTGAAGCAGGCTTGTAACTTGAAGGGTTAAAGCGGCAGTAGCAGTCAAAAAAAAGGAGGGCAACCATGAAGCGAGGAATCGTTCTGATTCTTAGAGGTGCTCTATTAAGCCTTGGCGTCTTGCCGGCTGTGGTCCAGGCTCAGCAACCCATAACCATTCGCTTAGGCCACGTGGGCTTTCCGGGCCCGGCCTCGATCTTCGCCATCATGGCTGATGAGTACGCCAAGAGGGTGAACTCTTCCTTAAAAGGGAAGGTGGAGGTCAAGGTCTTCCACTCCAGCCAGCTCGGCACCGACGAGCAGATGATGAGAGGTATTAAGGTGGGTGCCCCGGAGATGTTCGTGCCATCCACCATCATGAGCACGGCGGAGCAGAAGTTTGGGGTCTTCGAGATGCCCTATATTATCGTCAGCCGCGCCCATATGAAGAAAGTGACGGAGAATAAGCAAATCCACAAACAACTCTTCGACGGGCTTCCGGCGAAAGGGATCAGGATCCTCGGCGTTTGGGAAAACGGTTTCCGCCACATCACTAACAACGCTCGGCCAATAGTGAAGCCCGAAGACTTGAAAGGAATTAAGCTTCGCGTGCCGGGTGGGGTTTGGCGCGTCAAGATGTTCAAGGCGTACGGGGCCAACCCCTCTCCTATGCCCTTTGCCGAAGTCTATTCGGCCCTCCAGTCGGGGGTAATGGACGGACAAGAAAATCCTTTCCCGCAGATCGCGTCTGCCAAGTTTCATGAGGTCCAGAAATTCCTCTCTCTGTCCGGTCATGTCTATACCCCCGCCTACTTGGTCGTAAGCGAGGATTTCTGGAAAAAACTCCCGAAAGATATCCAGAGCACTCTGTCCAAAATCGGATGGGAGATGGGGGACTTCGCCCGATCCGAGGGAGAGCGCCTCGATAAGGAGCTCATGGGAAAGCTGGCTCCTCCCATGAAGGCCAACGAGGTCGACAAGGAATCTTTTATTAAAGCCTCATCAGCCATCTATGAGGAATTCGGCAGAGAAGTTCCGGGCGGGGCGGACCTGGTCAAGCTCATCCAATCGCTCCGATAGCTATTACTTCCCTCTCCCTGGCAGGGAGAGGGCTAGAGTGAGGGTTGTGAGAACTTAAAACTGTGGAGCGATTCTTCCGACGATTCATCGATCTCGTGGAGTGGTGGTCGGTCCTGCTGCTTGTCCTGATGGTGGTGGTCGTCTCCCTGGGCGTTTTCTTCCGCTACGCCCTCAACTCCGCGCTCGTATGGTACGACGAGTTCGCCTCTTATCTACTTGTCTGGCTGACCTTTTCGGGGGCCGTCGTGGCCTCCTACCGGCGTCGCCATATCGGCTTTGGTCTAATCGTCTACAATCTTGGCCCTGGCCCGAGAAAAACTGCCGAGTTCATTGCTGAGATCTGTGTCCTTAGTTTCCAGGCCGTGCTCCTATACTACGGCTGGCTCCTCACGCACAAGATGGGGGACGAGACGGCAATTTCCCTTGTGTGGGTAAAGATGGGGTGGATCTACAGCATACTTCCTATCGCCGGCGGTCTCATGCTTCTCATTAGCTCGGGGCGAATCCTTCATCTTGTCTTCGGGAGGGAATAATTCATGAAGTTTCACTTCGCCCTCGCTGATAAAAGCCCGAGGGGGACGAGGAGGAAGGCCGCGGACGTGCTTGCCTGCGACCGAGGGAAGCGCGAGCGAGGCTGCGGACGTCCGATTACAGACGGTACGACTCGTGGCACGAACCTATCGGCCGCAGCCGAGAGCGCGCTTTCCGAGGGAGCTTAATCCATCGGCCGCGGCCTGATAACTCGGCCCCCGAGGAGCTTTCAAGGGAATACCGGAAAGGAGGCAGGCTTTCGTGGAGTGGCTCTCCATCACAACAATCATATTCCTGTTTTGGAAGGGCACCGCTTCCCTGAGCGTTGTCCCCCTCAACCTCTTTTCCGGGGCTTCGAGTTTCCCCTTATTGGCCATCCCGCTTTTTATTCTGGCTGGAGGTCTCATGGAGACCTCGGGAATCTCGCTTCGTTTGGTGAACATGGCGAACAGCCTGGTGGGGTTCATCCGTGGCGGTCTGGCCATGGTCACTGTGGTCGCCACCATGATCCAGAGCGAGATTTCAGGCTCTTCCGTGGCAGATGCCGCAGCCATAGGCAACGTGGTTATTCCCGCCATGGAAAAACGGGGTTATCCAAGGGCGCTAAGCGCGGCCATCGTGTCCAACGCAGCCTCAGCCGCCATTCTAATCCCGCCATCGATCCCGATGATCATCTACGCCTGGATGGCAGAGACGTCCGTCGCCAAACTGTTTTTTGCAGGATTCTTTCCGGGGTTCCTGGCCGGAGCAGGAATGATGAGCCTCAGCTACTATTATGCGAGAAAGTACAACCTGCCTGTGGAACGCAAGTTTTCCGTCCGACAGGTTGGGAAATCCACAACGGAGGCTTTCTGGGCACTTTTTATTCCCATCGTGATCTGGGGCGGGATTCTATTGGGAATCGCCACGGCCACTGAAGTGGCTGCCCTGGCAGTAGTTGCAGCGTTCATTATCGGCGTCTTCATCTACCGGGAGCTGCCTGGAAGAAATATCATTCGCGTGCTAAAGGATTCGACCGGACAGACAGCAATCGTCATGGTCATCGTCGCCTCCTCCGCTGTGCTCGGCTGGTTTTTAACGAGCGAACAGATCCCGCAAAAGTTCGCCCGGATGATTCTAGAAACGACCTCAAACAAGTACCTGATCCTCTTTTTCCTGAATATCTTCTTCTTTGTCGCAGGGATGTTCCTTCACTCGGCCGCGGCCATCATCCTCATCGTGCCCATCGTTATGCCGCTCATCCGGCAGATCGGCGTCGACCCCATCCACTTCGGGATCATCGTCACGCTCAACCTTGGGGTCGGGCAGCAGACCCCACCCGTGGCAACGGTGCTGTTTACGACAGCGGCTATCGCGCGCCTGCCGTTTTGGGAAGTCTTTAGAGCGGGGTGGCCATTTACCGCTGTGCTGGCCGCGGTAACCCTCCTTGTGACCTACGTGCCATGGATTAGCCTTGGCCCGCTCCATCTGATCAAGTGGTAGGAAGGGTCACGGATGCTTGAGGCACCGGAGAAACTCTTTTAGAGGCCGGGTGTTGAGAACGTCGCTTTTTTTTGCCCAACCCCTGCGCGCCTGGGCGACGCCGAACTCAAGAAAGCGAATGTGGTTGACGCTGTGGGCGTCGGAGTCGATGACGAGCTTGACTCCTGCTTCCACTGCCTTGCGAATGTGCTCATCTTTTAGATCCAGACGGTCGGGATAGGCATCGATCTCCAGGACCGTTCCCGTCTCCTTGGCGGTCTCGATGACCGCTTCCATGTCCACGTCGTACGGCTCGCGTTTCTGAATCACCCGGCCAGTGGGATGAAAGAGGATATCGGCATGAGGGTTATGCATCGCCTTGATGATCCGCTCGGTCATCTCTTTTCGGGGGAGGTTGAAGTGAGAGTGCACGGCGATTCCGACGACATCGAGCTTGCCCAGAACCTCGTCTTTGATGTCGAGCGTCCCGTCTTTGTTGATGTTGACCTCGGCACCCTTGAGGATCGTTATTCCCTTGAGCGACTTGTTGATCTTGTCGATGGCCTCCATCTGCCTGAGGAGCTTTTTTTCGTCGGATCCCCCGGTCATGGCCAGACTCTTTGTATGATCGGTGATCGCAATGTATTCCAAGCCGAGCCGCTTGGCTTCCCCGGCCATCTCCTCGATGGAGTTGGCTCCATCCGTCCAGGTGGTCTGGATCTGAAGATCGCCGCGCAGGTCCCCGTAGGCAATAAACTCCGGAAGCTTGCCTTTCCTTGCGGCTTCGACCTCTCCCTGGTTTTCTCTGAGCTCCGGCGGAATATAAGATAGCCCGAGGGCCTTGTAGATCTCCTCCTCGGTCTCTCCGGCCACCCGCTTCTCACCACGGAAAAGCCCGTACTCGTTGAGCTTGAGGCCTTTCTCCTGCGCGATGCGCCTGAGCGCTACGTTGTGGTCTTTGCTACCGGTAAAGTAGCTCAACGCGGCCCCGAAACTTTCCTTGGGCACGACTCTGAGATCGACGTCCATACGGTTTTTGAGCTTGACCATGGTTTTGGTCATGCCTTTACCATGGACGTGCATCACCTCGGGCATCGAGGTGAAATAATCCATGACACGCTCCGGCTTCGAGGAGATCGCGAGGAGATCCGCGTCCCCAATGGTCTCCTTTCGCCGCCGGACCGATCCGGCCACGGTTACCGCCTCCACCTCCGGCAGGCCCCGCAAACGTTCTTCAATTTCAGCGACCAACGGGAGCACGCTGCCGAGCGGGAAGCGACCGCTGCCCTGCTTGAGGAACTCGATCCCCTTAAGGATCTTCTGCTCCATTTTTTCGCCGAAATGGGGCAAGCCCCGGATCTTGCCCGAGCGCGCAGCCCGCTCAAGATCGTCGACTCCCTTTATGCCCAACTGCTCGTAGAGGACCTTGACGCTTTTCGGTCCCACTCCCTCGATCGCGGTGAGGCCATGGATGTCGACCGGCATCTCCTTTCTGAGATCCTCGTAGTATTTAAGCTTACCGGTCCTGATGATTTCCTCGATCTTCTCCCCGATCGCTTGGCCTACGCCTGGTATATTACGCAGTTCTTTGATCCCTCCTCGCTTGTAAAGCTCCTCCACCGGCTCCTCGAGCGCCTCCAGAGCGTAAGCCACCTTCTCGTAAGCGCGCGGCTTGAAAGGCTCCTCCTGCATTTCTAAATAGAGGGCGATTTCGCGAAAGATCTGGGCGATGTCGCTGTTGCGCATCGTTCTTACGATTAGCACCTCGTGTCTACGTTGACAAGGAAGGAGGAGCCGGGTAGCATTTGAGATTATCGTGGAGGAAATAACATGAAATTTAGGTCCTTTATCGTTACGTCCGTGATTCTTGCGCTGTTGTTCTTGCTGAGCTCATCCCTCCCGGCCCAGCTCACGCGGGTCAACGTCGGTTACAGCGCCATCAGCGCCGACCAGCTACCGGGTTGGGTCGCTAAGGACGCAGGGATCTTTGAGCGAAACGGCCTGAACGTGGATTTGATCTTTTTCACTGGAGGAAGCACGGCCATTCTAGCCCTTGTTTCCGGGGACGTGCCCATTACACAGGTATCGGGACCGGGGCTAGTCAACAGCGTCATGGCCGGTTCCGATGCGGTTTTTGTCGCCGCGGGAATTACCTCGCTTAATTATGTTTTGATGGGCCGTCCGGGTGTCAAAACTACCGAACAGCTTAAGGGCGGCACAGTGGCCATCAGTCGCTTCGGCTCCGCCACAGACTCGATAGCCCGATTTGCCCTGAAGAAAATCGGTCTGACCCCTGGAAAGGACGTTACCATCGTCCAAGTCGGCAGCGGACCAGACCGCTTTAATGCCGCCTTAACGGGAAAGGTAACCGCCGCAGTGATTAATCCCCCTTCAAGCTTTATGGGCGAGAGAAAGGGGTTGGCTGTTCTCGCCGACGTTGCCAAGATGGGACTTGTCTTTCAACACACCGGAGCCGCCACCACACGCAGATTCATAAAAGAGCACCCTGATACCGTCCGCAGGTATGTTAAAGCCCATGTCGAGGCCGTGCACCGCATCTGGACGGACAAGGAGGCTACCGTCAAAGCCTTAGGAAAGTACATGGGCCGGGGAGTAGAGCGGGATATCCTGGAAAGAAGTCGGGAAGACATCCTGACTGAGGCCCTCCTTCCGAAAAAGCAGTTCCCTTCGCTGGAAGGCCTCAAAACGGTTCTGGAGGATATAGGCGAAAGGGATCCGAGGGCAAAGGCGGCGAAGCCCGAGCAGTTCGTGGACTTTACTTTCATCCGGGAGCTGGACCAGAGCGGATATCTCGACAGCCTCTATAAGAAGAAATGATCAGGGCCTCGTAGGTTACTCTCCGTCCTTGATCCCCACTAGGCGTTAGGCGGTTTAGGCCTCTCGACCGGAGGGCCTTTTTTATTTCGCCCGGCTGCCCGAGACTGACTTAGCGCCAGCAGCGACTCAAACATCGTCCTGAGCACCTGGAGCAGATGCGTGTCTTGCGTGTGAATCAAGAAATTGCAAAGCCGCAGGAGCTGCAACTGGTGTGGTGAATAGCCCTCAATACGCTCCTTGGGCTTCTTTCCGCGAGCTACGTACAACTGGTCCAGGATGCACTTGCCAGATAGACTTACCGGACACCGGTCCGCAGCCTCCAGAACCGGCTCAGAGTCGAAGAACGCCGGCAGTGGAACCCCGTATGCTTTCGCGATCTTCCCCAGCGTGCGGACTGTCGGAGTGATTCGATCGTTCTCCAACCGCGAGAGATAGGAAACCGCCAGTCCGGTTGACTCCCCCACCTCGCGCTGGCTTTTCTTAAGTCGCAGCCGCAGCTCAAGGATCCTCTTCCCGACACTCATGCTAAGCCTCCCTTAACCCTTAAAATGTTGCCGATTGCGCCCGGATGTTTACATAAAAGTCAATAAATTTCAAATCAGGCTCTTTACACGGATTTAACCGGGTGTTATGCAAAACACCGACGGGCAAGGACACATTCGAACTCAGCTTCTTCGATCTCTTGCTTGTTGAGCCCGACCGGATTCTACCCGGTCGGGCTTTTTTGTTTGGAGGCTCGCATTTCAACTCCGCAAGGAGGGACGCCGGTGGCGATGGAGGGGGTCTCCGGCGGCTGGAGGATCACCAGGGCGGAGAGAGAGCGGACGGGCATCGAGCGCTTTAGGATCCTCCAGACCGGAGACCCTTCCCATTTCGTCTTCGACTGCGTTGAAAGACGCGCGGGCCTGCCCGCGGGGGACTATAGCCAGGTGGAGATCGAGCTGGTGATCGCAAACGACGCCGGCTCGGCCGCGGCGAATCTCATAGCGCGCAGGGGCGACTGGTTCCTGCCGAAACGCCCGGCGATCCGCTGACCTGGAACGACTTGGCCATCCCCGACCAGCACCCGTACCGCGTCTCGCGCAACCGCTGCATGGTCGTGGGAGTGCGAAGCGGGTCGGGGTCGGGCATGACTACGGACTTATTTCTCTTCTTATCGACAGGCGGCCCAATCTAGCTTCAGACTCTTGTCTCGATTGCGTGCATAGAGCCATACGCATTTGATTAAGACTCCAAGCAGCTCCGCCACTTTGGCCCTGTGGTCCAGGAGTTCCTCGCCGCCATTGGCAATAACGGGATCGCGACCATTGGGACCCCAACGACGATCAACTCCGGCGACATGGCGGGGATCTTGATGATCGCCGTCCAGGCGCTGGACAAGCAGAACAGAGAAATCAAGGCCGAAAACGCCGATCTCAAGGCCCGGCTGGAGAGGCTGGTATTGTCGAAGGAGGCGCTAGCGCAGAAGTAAAATAAAAGAGAACATATCTAAAAGCCCAGGGCAAAGAATAGGGCCGAGCGCAGCTCAAGCATCTTCCTAGGGCTGAGCGTTGTAATCAAGGGACCAATTTTACCTTTTGAGACAGTCTGGATGTGATCAAGATTCGCAGCACAGTCTTGAGGCATGCCATCTGCTTTGGTCAGCAAGATTTCGGATGGGATATCTCGGATTGTGGACGTGACTGGAGCTACGGTAACCTCGCCCAGGAACTCAAGCGCAGAGTCTCTCGTGAGGATCACAACCGGCCTTTTCTTGTCAGGCCGGGAAAACCTGTACCACCTAACCTCACCTCTTTTCATCACTCAACCCACACCTGCTCCGATTCCCAGTCGCTGAACTCACCGTGCTTGACAGGCTTGCGGCGGTATCCCTCGCGGTGTCGCCGTTCCAATTCCATCATCTGCACCTTCCTGATAGCCGACCGGAGAGCGTCCCGCGCGAAGCCGGACCTTGTTGTGCCAAGCCGTTTGGCAGCCTTGTCCACTGCTTTAACGAGGTCCTCGTCTAGAGTCATCTGCACCGTCTTCATAAAGCCACCTTCCTGTATAGCGATTATCATAGCTATAATAATCCACATGCTAGGAAAATTCCACCTCAAAATGTCGCCTCGGCGCCACAAGCCGAGGATTAATAGCCTTGGGCTGTTACCTCCACCTATCCGGACCCACCCGGCCAAAGAAGAAGATCGGAGGCTTGAGCCTCCCGAGCTGGGACTTCATAGGCCATGACCTCCCTTAAAATGTTGCCGATAACCAGCGGCTATTTACACAGAAGTTAATTCATTTCAGGCCCCTTCTGACCCTCTAAACCCGTTGCGGGTTGCTATGACATCGGCCTGGCAGGCGACGGCGGCAGCACATTGCAACGCATCCTCGAAGTCGGCCATCGCCAGGCGGATCGCATAGAGGACATCTTTTGTTCAGCGCCGAAAACGCCGCGCTCAGGCCCGGCTTGAGGCGCTGAAACGAAGGTGGCGGTCGAATAGAGAGTCTAGAACCTGATCCTGACCCGGTAGTTGATCTTCACCTCCCGGTCCTTTGGCACCTCGATCTGGTACTGGAGCGTATGGGCCTCAATTTTTTCATAAGGATGGGAAGAGCGCAGCACCTCCCAGTCGCCGGGAATGGGCTCGATCACCTGCACCCGGGCATCTTCCTTTTTGTGGTTTCTTAGCTTGATCTCCCACTCGACCTCGTAGACACTACCCGCGATCGCGCGCCACTCTCTTTGAATTCTCTCGCCGACGACATCAAAGGCCTCGCCCATCTTGATCTTAACTTTCTCGTCCTTCGGCGTGTGATCGATCCAATCCTCGCCGACGAACTGGAGACTGCCGCCGTCGTCGGCTTTGTATACCCTCACGATTCCCTTGGGGAGGGGCAGCCCCAAGCGGTTTTCCTTCTTGTTGGCGATCTCCAGATACACGCCCACCTTCTGGTTCGATATCGGCACCCCGTAGCGGTTTCGATAATAATTCTGCGCGCCGTAAAAGATGAACTGCTTCTTCACCGGGATATCGGCGGCGCTCAAAAGATTGAGCTGCGTGGTCTGATTGTCCTTGATCGTGCTCGTCCCTTGCAAGGTGTAGAGATGGTATTCGAAGAATCCTTCCTGCGTGAACTCTCTAATTTGGTCCTGGCTAACGGCGGATTTTGCCGCCCGCTCCATGACGCCGTGCAGCTCCC
>JACPAM010000076.1 GCA_016180805.1 Deltaproteobacteria bacterium
CATGAACACGGGGGCGTACGCCGAAAACAGCCCGCTCGTATGCGAGAAGGCCACCAACCGCTGCGTGGGCCCCTACTCGATCCCGAACGTCCAGATCGACACCTACTCGGTCTACACCAACACGGTGCCGGCGAGCTCCTATCGCGGCTTCGGCTGCGCCCAGGTAACGATGGCCGGGGAATCCCAGATCGACGAGCTGGCGGCAAAGATCGGTAAGGACCCGTTAGAGTTCCGTTTAATGAACGTCGCCAAGCCGGGGGAGGAGTTTTTCCCCAACATGCGCCCCTTCGACGGCAGCCTTAAACAGGACCTCGAGATCGCCGCGGAGGCGCTCGGCTACCAAGCCCGGCTTCGAAAAGGCCGCGGGCGAAGCATCGGCTGCTCGGGAAGCGATGCCGGCGCCTATCCGCTCACCTCGACGGTGATCCGGGTTCACGCCGATGGCTCGGTTTCGATTCTCACCGGCAGCACGGAATTGGGCCAGGGAAGCCACACAGTCATCCCACAAATCGCCGCCGAGGAATTGGGCGTGCCGTTCGAGAGAGTCCGGGTCATCTCCTCTGATACCGCCATCACTCCATATGACCGCTCCACCGGAGCGAGCCGTACCACGACGCTCATGGGCCGGGCGATCCTTGAGGCAAGCCGTGAGGCCATCGACCAAATGGTGCGGATGGCGGCGGAACTCCTCAAGGTCAAGGCGGAACAGATCGAGGTCATCCGGGGAGGAGTGCGCTGCGGCGAAGCCCGACTCACCTGGTCCGAAGTGATCAGCAAATACTATGGACTCCCCGATGGCGAGGTCATCGGGCGCGCTTACATCCGCAAGGCCGGGGATTTCGCCAAGCTCCCGGTCTTTTGGGAGACCGCCTGCACGGGCGTGGAGGTGTCAGTGGACGAGGAGACCGGCCTCATCAAAATGGAAAAGCTCGCCACGGTCGGCGATGTCGGGCTTGCAATCAACCCGGCGCTGGCTGAGGGGCAGGATATCGGCGCAGCGACCATGGGAATGGGCGTCGGCTTATTCGAGGAGCTGGTTTACGAAGGGCCCCAGCTCGTCAACGGATCGATCCTGGATTACCGGGTGCCGCGTTTTTCCGACATGCCGCGTGAGGTCGAGATGCGCCTGGTGGAAAACCAGGACGGTGTCGGTCCCTATGGCGCCAAGGGCGGCGGAGAAGCTTCGCTCAATAGCATGCCGTCCAACATCGCAAACGCCTTGTTTAATGCAACCGGAGTCCGCATTCGCCGCGCTCCGCTGACACCCGAGAAAGTGTGGAAGGCACTAAAAGAAGAGAAGTTCAAAAGTTGAAAAGTTCAATGTTCAAAGAGGGAAACAATTTGAAAACCTTGAACCTTGGACCTTGAACCATCAAAAATTATGATGCCGCTTCGCCGTTTCACGATTCACCAGCCTCATAACCTTAGAGAAGCGTCCGAGATGCTCGCCCAATTCGGCGAGAAAGGAAGGCTCTACGCCGGAGGGACCGAGCTTCTGTTAGCGATGAAGCACGACCTCTTGCGCTATGAGCATCTGGTGGATGTAAAAACCATCTCGGGTCTCGACCGCATCGAGCGCAAAGACTCCGCACTCCACATCGGCGGCATCGCCACCCATCGGGCGATCGAAAATTCTCGCCTGGTCAGAGAGCACTTCCCGTTCATTTGTGAGATGGAACGAAACGTCGCCAACGTGCGCGTGCGCGCCACCGGCACCTTGGGCGGAAACTTGTGCTTTGCCGAGCCACACTCCGACCCGGCCAACCTGCTTTCCGCCCTCGACGCCAGAGCCAAGGTCCAGGGGCGCTCGGGAGAGCGAGCCCTGGCGATGGACGAGTTGATTGTCGGGGCCTATGAAACTTCTCTCGCGCCCGATGAGATCCTGACCGGCGTCGAGATTCCTTTGCCGCCGAAATCCCAGAAAGCCGCTTACCTCAAATTCCAAATCCATGAGCGCCCCACGCTTGGCCTGGCGCTGGTTCTTGATTTGGATGACAGCGGTCGCGCAATCACAAAGGCCAGAGCCGTGGTCGGCTGCGTGAGCCCCAAGCCGTGTCGATCGGAAAAGGCTGAGTCGCTGCTCGTCGGTGAGAGGGATAAAGTGGAGAAGCAGCTCGCGGACGCAGCGAAAGCTTTAGCCGATACAGCCGACCCGGTCGATGACCTCGAAGGCAGCGCCGAATACAAGCGCCACCTGATCGGCGTCTTCCTCGGCCGCGCCTTCGCAAAGGCCTTGTCAGCGGCGACAAGCATGTGACGCCCTGCCCCATAGGGTTAGCCAAACCACGTAGGAAACATCAAAAAATAACGGGCCAGAACGGGCGAGGCGGCTCGCTGAGCGGAACATGGACGGAGCAGCTCGGGCGGACCGAGGGGAGCGCGAGCGAGGCTGCGGACGTCCGATTACGGACGGTACGACTCATGGCACGAACCCATCGGCCGCGGCCGAGAGCGCGCTTCCCGAGGGAGTTTGTCCAAGCAAGTCCCGGAAGGGTCAATGCGGGAGGCCGTGGAGCGAAGCGAGCCGCGAAGCCCCTACATTTTGGATGGAAACAACCAGGTGACGCACTTAGCGCGAACGCGAAATTGGTTTTCATCGTCCCCGTAATAGGGTACCTTGCCGTTGAATGAACCAGGATGAGCAACGGGACTATGGAGGCGCACATGACCGGGCGGCAAATATTTTCCTGGTAACGCTGTGTCTGAGCTTTCAGGCGGTGCCCCTTGCGGGTGTCGCTCTATTTCTGCCCCTGATACGGAATGACCTCAATCTCTCTTTCACTCAAGGCGGCGCTCTTGCCGCGGCCAGAACCTTGACCTACGCCCTGATGCAGATTCCAGCGGGATACCTGGCCGATCGGTATGGTCTAAGGAAAGTATTTTTCATCGGTGTCCTCGGTTCAACCGTCCTTGGTGTAACCTTCGGTCTGGTTGCCGGCTACTGGCAGGCTCTTCTTAATCAGGCAGCAACGGGTTTCTTCAATGCCTTGTTGTTTATTTCCGCCCTTGCCTTGTTAGCAAGCTGGTTTGGCGCGCAGCGGCGCGCCACAGCCATGGCTCTTCCTTTAATCGGCCTCCTTGCAGGTACGCTAGCCATCAACACGATTGGTCCACCGCTTGCCGAACAATTCAACTGGCGTATTCCATTCATCTCCTTTGCAGCCACTGGAATACTGGCATCGTTCACTTATCTCTGGCTTGCCAAAGAGGCCCCCCATGCCGGGTCGAGGCAAAAGCTCAGCGTCGTCGATGCCCTTCGGCTTTTCCGCTCTCGCTTCATGTGGGCATGCGGGGTCGTCCAGTACGTAAGGCTCGGCGTGGTGCAGGGCACCGCGTTCTGGCTGCCCAGTTTACTGATCGATGAGAAAGGCCTGTCCTTGCAGGCGACAGGGCTAATCATCGCATTTTGGACTCTCATAAGTGCCCCGTCCAATATCATCGGCGGCTATATGTCTGACAGGCTGAAGAAGCCCACCCTTATCATAGGTATCTCCCTCATTATCCTCGCAGTGACAACGGCTGCGCTTGTGAACGTCGACAAGGTAGCGCCGCTTACCATTCTGTTACTCATCAATGGAGCATTTATCCAGTTTTATTTCGGGCCACTTTTCGCTGTGCCTTTGGAAAAGTACGGCGCCCACATGACCGGCACCCTATCGGGCTTTGGCAACTTCTTTGCAAACGTGGGAGCGTTTACGCTTACTTATCTGCTCGGTGTGCTGAAGGATCAGAGCGGTTTTTTTGAGTCGGGCTTTTATGCGCTGGCTGGCGTTTGCCTACTCGGCCTTATGTTCACCATATTGCTGGAAAAGATAAGAGACTAGACCTCCCTATTCTTGCCGGATGTTTTTGCTGAAGTCGTAGCCGGTTGAGAAATCGCTTTCAAAGGTCCACAGGACGCGGCTTTCATCCCAGCGGTTGGCGAAGACTCTTCTTAAGAAGGAAAGCATCAGGTGCCAGGCATCTTTTGCCTGCTCCTTGCGGTATCTTCCCGGCATCGTGTCGTTGAGCCACCCATGCGGCGCATCCCGGTAAATCCGGATGTGATAGCCTTTCTTGGACTGCTCCAGACAACCGCGGAATTTCAGCACATCGTCGACCGAGATGACGTGGTCCGCCTCGCCGAAGATGCCCAGAAGCGGGCAGGTGAGGTTATCGACCAACCTCTCCAGCGGCTCTTGCTTGTACTCGTCCGTGCCCCATTCTTTTCCGCCGGCCGCGCCGTACAGAACCACACAGGCCGATACATCGGTCCTATGAGCGGCAAGCAGCAAGGCTTGGCGCCCGGTCTGGCAGACCCCGACGATCCCGATTCGGCTCCCGTCGACCTGAGAGCGCTTTTTTAGATAATCGATGGCCTCTCCCAAATCCCTCAGAACCTCGTCGTCCCTTAGCTCGACCCGCACCTCACCGCGGGTCAGGGCTTTGCGGTCCCCTTCGAAGCGATGAAAAAGATCGGGCGCGAAGCCGATGAATCCGGCCTGGGCCAGCTTCACGGTCAGATCCTTCGTGTGCTGGACGACTCCGTAGCGCTCATGCAGGAGGATCACTGCAGGGCGTTTGGCTTTTGCCTTGGGAAAAGCGGAAAACGCGGCCATCCCGCTGCCCAAACGCGCCATCGAGGAGCGAACCGAAGCTGCTTTCTTTTGTGCCATAGGCGACTCCGAGGCGTGGAATTTCTCCCGCAACCGGCTTTTGTCGGTCTCGGTTCGCGCCAGATTACCCATGGCACCAAAAAAGTCAAGCAAAAAGACAACATAGCCGTTGACGCAACCCTGTCGGAGTGGAATGCGGTGGGGGATACGCTTACCCCCAGGTGAGGACAAAGATACCGCAAACAATAAAGCTGGCGGCCACGCCGTCACGAAACGTCACCACCTCGATTCCTCTCAGGGTGAAGCGGGCAAGGACAAACGTTACCAACGGCGAGATGCGCCAGATCGGCGAGACCAGGATTGCCGGCGCATGAATCAGAGCATAGAACGTGAACAAGGATCCCAACGCCTCTAAAATACCCGCAAGGCCGAAGTAGAAAAAGCTCAGCGCCGGCACCCTTTCCCACTTGGGCTTGACATTGAGGAAGCGCCCCGCCGTCAACATCACGGCGAGCCCCGTGATCTGGGCAATGGCGGCGCCTACGGTGGGAAGACTTCCCGTATCGACGCCGAGCTTCTTAAAGATCGGATTGACACCGAAACATGCGGCAGCCACAAGGGGATAGAGGAAATATCCGAGCGGGCCGCCGCGCTCCTCGCCCTTAGTCTCAACGCGCGTCAACACCAGGATGCCCGCGACGATGAGGATAACTCCCGTCAAGATAAGAAAGGTGAGCTCTTCGCCGAGGACGATCACGGCCAGAAACGCGGTCAGGAGCGGAGAGCTGTTCTTCGCCGAGGTCGCCTTCGAAGCCCCGACCTTATCGATCCCCTTGTAATAAAAAATTTTTCCGAAGCTTGCGCCGACAGCCCCGGCCGCTACGAAGGCGAGCAAGGCTTTAGCGGAGATCTCCGGGAGGGCCAGTCCGGTCTGCGCGGTGACGATCACGAGCAAAGTCACGACCGACATGGTCTGCTCGATCAACGTGCCCGTGCTGACATTCGACGAGAGAAGCCCGCGCTTGAATAGAAGCGGACTTATCCCCCAGATGACGCCGGCGAGAAGGGCGTAGAAAACGCCCAGTTGCAGCGATGAGGCCATGATCGTTGAGTTTCTACTCCAGAATCAAATTCATAACTCAGACCCTCATGGGGCCTGCTCAAAGGCCGCCATCGCCTCCTCGCGAAGCCGCCCCGGCTCTTTCTCATAGCGCTGGGAAAAATGAAACGGCACGAACCGTTGCACGCGGGCAAGCCGCGCCAACTCGCCGGCCTGGGCGGCCGTCAGGTGGTAGCGCTCCTTTGCCCTTCCCTCATCCGACTGGGCAAAAGCGGCCTCGCAATAAAAGAGAGCCGCCCCGCGCGCCAGAGCGACAACGCGCTCGGCGTTGGCCGGGCTAAAAACGTTATCCACGACGTAGACGATCTTCTGCCCCTGCTGCTCCAGGAGCAGGGTCTCGCGCCATTCCTTGAGCGAGAGCTGGAGCTTTTCCTCGCCGCTTCGGACGGGCATTTCCAACCGAGCGCTTTCGGGGGCCTTTTCTCTCACCATGCGCTTAAGCTCATCGAGCCACGGCCCCCTTTCGATCCCCAGGCTTTCCATTCGGTCGCGTCTGATGTTAAGGCGATTTTTCTCCTCCAAGGCAAAGGCCAGACACGGAATGCGGTGATCCAGAATCGCCGCGCGGACCCCGAAATCGGGGTCGTCGACGAGCATCCCTTCGAAGTTGACCGAGCCGCCCTCTTCGGGCGTGAATTGGCGGTCTGCCCGAAAACGGGTAATGTGCTGCCGCTCCTCATCGATCTCGTAAATCGTAAGCCTCAGAGGGTAGCTCTCGATCAGGTTCCAGGTATAGCCGGCAAGCTTGCCGCGGACGTTGTCCGTGATGCCCCTCGGACCGTACAGCCGAATCTCCCCCTCCCGGTTAAGGGAGGTGCGAAGCAGGTGATCAAAGCCAACGAAATGATCGATGTGGGTGTGGGACACGAAGACATCGGTGATCTTATGCAGGTCGCGAAGGCCGAGGCTATCGATCCTGCCGAGATCGAACAGCAGCGCCCGTCTCTGGTAGCGAAAGCCTACATAAAGGACCGGGTCGTCGAACGGATCGTTCAGCAGGCGCGAATAAAATGTCTCTGACATGAGCGCGAAGGATAAAGCCAACCCAAAGCGTAAAGATGTGATCGAAACGTAACACGGCAACTGCCACCCTTCAAGTTGGCGCCGAGAAACTCTTGCCATTCGCACAGTCCCACCTATGCCACGTCAGCGAAGCCGCACCAGACCAGGCAGTGTTTAGCGGCAGAAATAGTCTTGACAGGTTGGGGTAACGGAGCGATATTGCGACCAATTCGTGTTCGAGAAGCGGACCCGTCTTGGGAGATAGGCCGCCGGCGTCTGTCGCCATCTAAACGGCTCACTTTAGTTAGAGCGCGAAAGGAAATGGCCGACACCAGTATCCAAAGAGAAGCAGAGGCCTGGGTGGTCCATGAAGCCTTGCCAGCAATTTACGGCCAGCCTTTTTCGAAGGGACGGATGCCGCTGATTTGGGGAGGCTCGTTTGAATTCGATGCGGTGAGCAACGACCGCACAATCGTGGCGTGCGTATCCACGAGCGCTGCCAGAACAGCCGGCAGCAAGCTCGCAGTCGGCAAGATCCAAAAGATCAGGGCAGACACGCTGTACCTGCTCAACCCAGCAAACATCGAGAGGCGGGTGTTGGTGTTCACCGAGGAAACCATGATGCGCCACTTC
>JACPAM010000156.1 GCA_016180805.1 Deltaproteobacteria bacterium
TCGGTGATCAGGACGAGTACGCCGGTATAGGCGAGAAGGCGGTTTTTGCCGCCCAGCGGCCCCAGCTCGAAGCTTCCGAAGATGCCGATCAAGGGGATATTCCCGAGCCGTTGGCGGATGTACGCAGTGTCGATACCGGGAAGGCCGTAGAGCGAAGTGCCCCGGGCGCAGCAGTTGAAATAGAGCCCCATCTTCGGCCCCTTTCCGGCGAGGCCGGTCGCCAGTCGCTCGAGCATCTGCTGCAAGTCCTCGCGCGCCCGCTCGGCGTCGCGCAGGGTAAAAATCATCCTCTCTCCTTCGAATATCTCCTCGCCGACCGCCAAAACCCCCCTGTGGGGATCGAGCCCGACAATATTACGCACCAGGTACTGCCCGGGAGCGACGCTGTTTTGCCGAGGATCCGCAGGAAAGCCTGGAAAAACGAACGCCACAGCCCGCCCGAGATCTTCGCGCAAGGGTCCTTTGACCACTTTGGAAAAGACCTCGAAAGCCGGGCGGTTGTCGATCTCCAAAATGAGGTTTCGCTCCGCTTTGGTGATCACCAACGGCTCGGTGATCGGCTGGCAGCCCTGGGTAATACCGATTGCAGCCTCAAAAGGGCCTTGCAGGGAAAAGCCGCAGACTGAGTTGGCGCTGATTTTGTCACGGAACAGTTGAAACGTCTTTCCCTGCGTGCCGCTCTCCGACGAGCCTGCCCCGACAATCGGGAGAAACCCGAATGCTTCTTCAAAGCCCTCGAAGAGGCGGCGCGGCTGGGCGTTGTACGGATCGGGAAACAAAACAAGCAGAGACTGGCCCTCGGGCTGCCCTTGCAAAGCAGGCGCAACCTCCCCTGCCATTTCCTGTTCCCGCCCTTTTGCAGGATGAAAGAAAAGGGGTTCTGATTTCAGCTCCTCGGATGCGAGCACCAAGACGGCTACCCCCGGCCCGCCTTCGATCTCGCCCTCGCCGCTCAAGACGCCGGCGCCGCTTGAGCCGACAATTTGCGCGGAGCGAGTTAACTCGGTTGTAACGGTAAGGAGCTTCTGGCTACTGGCGAGATGATCGACGGTGAAGAAAACTAGGACGAGGTCGGCTGCTCCGATTCCCGCCTGGCTCATAGCTTTCGCGGCCGCTTCCCTCGTAGCCTGTGCTGTGTGCGGATTTGCAGATTGGCCGACACCCACTCGAAGCATGCGCTCAATCTATAAATAGCAAGAGTGCCGGTCAAGCTGCCGCTGGCTCTCCAACAAAACCCGTGATGGGCCTCGGGGCTCCCTTCGCTCCACGGACTCCGCGACGCGACCCACCGGGCCTGCGCTCGGACGAAGCTTCCGGAATTCCTCCGAAAGCCTATCGGGGGCCGAGTTATCAGGCCGCGGCAAGGGGACTGGCTCGCTTGCGTGCCTGTCCCCGTCAGGAAGCTCCCTCGGGAAGCGCGCTCTCCGCTGCGGCCGATGGGCCTGTGCCATGATCTGTACCGTCAGTATCGGACGTCCGCAGCCTCGCTCGCGCTTCCCTCGCTCGCGGACAAGCAGAGCAGCGGCCTTCCTCCTCGTCCCCCTCAGGCTTTCATCAGCAAGATCGAACCACTGCTCCGTCCATGCTCCGCTCGGGAAGCCCGTTCAACCCTCTTTCACCCCACCCCAAGGGACTCCCGGTCCCGGAGCGAAGATGGGCTCGGAGGCGCTGGAAGTCTCTGCGAAGCCGAGGATAAGCAGCATCGATGTCTGAGCCCGCTTCTTCCATCTTAACGGGCGAGTTTCGATGCTGCCCGAGGCGAGCAGCTAAGACTTCCCGCCGACGAGACCCTGGAGCGTAGGGATTGGGAGTCCCGCCACACTTTCAAAGGGAGTACCGTTGCCGATCTTTCCCTTTATCTGATATAAGCTGCAAGATGAAAGTCATTCAGATACCGCTTTTGCGCGACAACTACGGCTATCTGCTCGTCTGCGAGAGAAGCGGCGAAGCAGCCGTGGTCGATCCCTCGGAAGGCGAACCGGTCTTGCGCCAGGCAGAAAAAGAAAAGGTCAAGCTCAAAGCGATCCTCAACACTCATCACCATCGAGACCATACGGGCGGCAACGCCTTTCTGCTCGAACGACTGTCTCTGAAGGTCTATGGCCACAGCATCGACAAGGATCGCATCCCCGGTCTCACGCATCCGCTCGAGGACGGAGACGAGGTCGAGGTCGGGGAACTGAAGGGTCGAGTTTTGTTCATCCCCGGCCATACTCGGGGCCACGTTGCCTATCTTTTCGAGAATAAGCTCTTTTGCGGTGACACGCTCTTCGTCGCCGGCTGCGGCCGCCTATTCGAGGGGACTGCCGGGCAGATGCTTGACTCTCTGAGCCGGCTCAAGGCCCTTCCCGGCGACACGCTCGTCTACTGCGGGCACGAGTATACGGAGAAAAATTTGCAGTTCGCTCTCACGGTCGAGCCGACCAACAAAAAGGTCGTCGAGAAGCTTACGAAGGTGCGCGCGCTCAGGGCGAACGGCACATCCACCGTTCCATCGACGATGGCCGAGGAATGGGAGACCAACCCATTTCTTCGCTGGGACAGCCGCGACGTCCGCGACAACCTGACAAAAAACTATCCGGGGATTTCCTTGGAGCCGGTCTCGATCTTCGCCCACGTGCGTAAGCTAAAAGATCAATTTTAGAGGAGGCGATCATGGCTCAGCCCGGATGGGCAACGGAAGAGGGAACGCTGCGTTATACAAAGCGCCTCGAAGGCAAAATTCCGCAAGCTCACTTCCGGCAGGCCCATGGCCTCTGGCTTTCTTCCATCGGCATCGGCACCTACCTTGGCAATCACGACGACGCCGCGGACGATCTCTACAAGCAGGCCGTCATTCGTACCCTCGAGTTGGGAGGCAATGTCATTGACAGCGCAATCAATTACCGGTTTCAGCGCAGCGAGCGTGCCATCGGCACGGCCCTGAGCGAGCTTGGTCAAAAAGGGCTCGGGCGCAGCGAGATCGTCATCGCCACCAAAGGCGGCTTCATCCCCTTCGACGGTGCTCCGCCCCAAAGCGTCCGCAGCTATTTCGAAGAGACCTTCGTCCGGCCGGGCATTGCGGGCTTCGCCGACGTGATTCAAGGGTGCCACTGCATGACGCCGAAATACCTTTTGCACCAGCTCGAGCAGAGCCGCCGCAATCTCGGTCTCGATTGCATCGACATCTACTACGTCCACAACCCGGAAACGCAACTTGCCGAAATATCACGCGGCGAGTTCAGCGAGCGGCTATGGCGAGCCTTCGAGGCGCTGGAAGGCGCCGTTGCGCAGGGAAAAATCAGAATGTACGGCACGGCGACCTGGAATGGCTACCGCAATGATCCGAGCGCAAAAGACTACCTTTCCCTGGTAGAGGTCGCCGAAATCGCCAGGAAAGCGGGGGGAGAAAGGCACCATTTCAAGGTGATCCAACTACCTCTGAACCTGGCCATGGCCGAGGCCTTTACCAGCCGAAACCAGGAGCTCGGCGGCGAGAAAATCTCCACCCTGGAAGCAGCCCAAAGGCTCGACATCACGGTGATGTCCAGCGCCTCCATTCTCCAGGGCCAGCTCGCGCGCGAGTTGCCTGCTTTCATCGGGGAGGTCTTCGACGATCTCCGGACCGACGCGCAAAGGTCGCTCCAGTTCGTCCGCTCCACCCCCGGAGTCACCGTCGCTCTGGTCGGCATGAAGCAGATACGCCACGTGGAGGAGAATTTCAGCGCCGCCCAAATTCCGCCCGCTTCCTTGGACCAATACACCCGTCTCTTCAAGGCCGCTTCATCGGAATCGTGAGCAAACGATGCGAAAAAATGAAGCTCAGCCTGTTCACTGAGGTTCAGTGTCCGCCGGGGTCGTCACCTGGACAACGGCTCCAGGAGCTCGTGGAACAGGCCGAGCGAGCGGATGCGCTGGGTTTCGACGGGCTGTGGATATCCGAGATTCACTTCCAGCCCGAGTTCTCCGTGCTCTCGGCTCCCTACCCGGTCCTTGCCGCCATCTCACAAAGAACCAGAAGACTCCGGCTCGGCGTAGCCGTGAACATCCTGGCGGTACACCATCCCGTTCACGTCGCCGAGCAGGCGGCCATGCTGGATCTGCTGAGCGGCGGGAGGATGGATTTTACGATCGGCCGAGGGCACCCGCACACCCGCGTCTATGAGGGCTTCGGCGCGAATCGAGAGGAAAGCCGGTCGATGATGGAAGAAAGCCTCAAAATCATCCACGGCGCGTGGAGTTCGGAACCACTGGAGTTTCACGGCCGGTTCTATGACATTCCCGAGATCATGGTGAATCCCAAGCCGGTGCAGAAGCCGCACCCGCCCATCTACTCCGCGAACACCTCCCCGGACGGCGTCGAATTTGCAGCTCAGTTGGACCTCAACGTCTTTCTGCCCATCCACACCCTGAATCGCGAGCGCTTGAAGAACCTGGCCGAAACCTACTGGGAAAAGCTCCGTGCCCACGGACACGATCGATCACAGCGTGAATTGGGGCTTCTAGTTCCCATCCATATTGCCGACAGTCAAGAGGAGGCGCGCAGGAGAGCCCGACAAGGAATCCTGGATTACTACCGGGTCATTTCCAAGACGCGAAGCGAATACCGAGAGTGGCTTACCAAGCGAGGGTCCGACGGCGCCACGCGGCTACCTCCAGTCCCTTGGGAAGGAATGAGCTTTGAGGAGATCTGCGCCGAGCATGCCGTGCTGAATGATCCAGAGGGGGCGCTCGAGGAGCTCAAGGCGCTCGTCAACGACACTCGGGCAACCCACCTTCTCTGCTGGATGAACATCGGCAGCATGACCCACGATCTCGTGCTCCAGTCCATGGAAAGGTTCGCCCGCTCGGTCATGCCGGCGCTGCGCCAGGAATTCGAGAACGGTTAATCTCCGGTGACGGAGTCGACTCTGGCGAAGATCTCACGAAGCCGCCCTAGGCCGTCTCGGCAAGCGCGGGACTCAGGAGAGATTCTATATTGGCTTTTAGATGGTCAGGATTTCCTGTGCCCGTTAGGACCGTATAGTTAAGAAAAGACCCCTTTTCTGCACCCTAGGGAAACGTGTTCTCGGGTTCGCAACAAGGACGGATTTCCACGCTAGCGAGATTCGCTCCCGAAGCATGACAAAATCAAGTCTTTCGCGATACGAGCTCACGGTCAAACAGTGTTCGTCGAATTCGGGGTCAGGACTCTCGATTCTTGAATTGGGGCTTCAACTCTCTCGGCGCCTGCGCCGTCGTGCGAGTGGGATTATTGGCCACCCGCTGAACGGCGTTGCCCCCCGTGCTGAAATGCAGCCCCACCCGCTCCCAATTTCCCGTAACCCCATAAGCAACGGGTGATAGTGGTTTTCCATCAGCACGTAGGCGTGCACCCGAATATCAAACTGCTCTACCGCTCGCTCTATCAACTCCAAAAACTTCTCCCGGTCTATGTCGTCGCGAAAGATCGCCTTGCGTTCATTGCCCCGTGAGGTTACGTGGTAGTGCGCTCCCGCGTATTCAATCCGCAGCGGCCGTGCCATTGATCCCGCCTTTATCAAGGACCATTATAAGAATCAAGAGTCCTGACCCCGACGCCCTAACGCAAATTTTGTGCTAGTATGGGTCGGGCTATGAAAAGGGGATTCCCAGAGAAGGCGCGGGCTTATGAGAAACGATAAAGAAAAAATCTTTGTCTTCGAGACGATCGACCGCAATCGCAACGCCATGGCGTGCCTGTGCGATTGCATCTTTTATTTCGGCGAGCTGGGGATGCAGGAATTCGAGACCTCGGGGCTGATGATCGAGCTTTTGGAGCGGGCGGGTTTTAAGGTCGAACGGCATATCTCCGGCATGCCTACTGCTTTCATGGCTGTTTACGGCTCCGGCCGCCCCGTCATCGCTTTCCACACCGAGTTCGATGCCACTCCGGCGAGCTCCCAGGCTCCGGGCGTAGCTGAGCCCAGGCCGATCATCGATGGCGCTCCGGGTCACACCGAGGGGCACAACGTCAACGCGGCGGTGATGATCGGTGCGGCCTTCGCCGTGAAAAGGGCGATGGATGAGTTTGGTCTCGCAGGGACGCTGAAGGTTTTCGGCGCTCCCGCGGAAGAGCAATTGGTCAGCCGGCCTTATTTCGTGCGCGACGGCTACTTGAAAGACGTCGATGTGGCGCTCCATGACCACATCGCAAGCGAGCTCGGGACTGTTTATGGGCTAAGACAGTACGCGCTCATCTCGGCGGAATTTACCTTCAAGGGGGTAAGCGCGCATGCCGCAACGTCCCCCTGGAACGCCAAAGATGCGCTCGACGCCGTGGTGCTCATGGATATCGGATTTGACAAACTGCGGGAGCACCTCGAGCCCAGCCAGCGAAGCCACCGGGTCATTACTCAAGGGGGCGATCAGCCCAATGTCATCCCCAACCGTGCCGCCGTTTGGTGGTTCTTTAGGGAGTCGACGGCGGAAAAGACGCGCCTCCTGTTCGAGAAGGCGAAAAAGGTTGCGGAAGGGGCAGCAATCATGACGGGAACCACGTACTCGGTCAATGTCCTGAGCGCTGTGTGGCCAACGCGTTGCAACCGGACGATGGCCGAGGTGATCCAGCACAACGTCGATCTGGTGGGGATGCCAGAGTGGACCGATAGCGAGCAAGAACTGGTCCGTGAAGTTCAGACCAGGGTCAATGTAAAGTCTCACGGGATGCCGACAAAGGTTGCCGCGCTTAGGGAGGCCGTACAATCCGTTTCCGCCAACGACTCCGGTGAAGTCTCTTGGGTGGTTCCCACCGGTCTCGTCAGTTTCCCGGCCAATGTGCCCGGTGTCCCTTACCACCACTGGGCCGCCGGCGTCACTCTCGCGACCTCCATCGCCCATAAGGGAGCCGTCGCGGGAGCTAAGGTGATGGCCGCCGCGGCGCTCGACCTATTGATGGAGCCCACCCTTGTGGCCAAGGCGAAGGAGACGTTCAAAGAAGAGGTCGGCGATGTCGAGTACCAACCGCTGCTTCCGCCGGAGCAGAAGCCGCCGCTGGAACTCAACCGCGACATCATGGAGCGCTACCGTCCTCTCATGCGGAAGCACTATGTCAAGGAGAAGCCTCAATTCTGCTAGACCGCACCTTGGGACCAGTGGAATCAGAGTCAGACCTTCCAATGAGATCAGGCCGGAGGAAAAAGGGACATTCCTAACCCTAATCCGAAAATCTTTTTCTGAGTAGTCAGGCTCGGAACCGCTCCAAATAGCCTCCTCGCGCTCCTTTTGGAGGGAGAGGATTGAAGGTGAGGGTGGTGCGCATGGAATTTGCCCTCACCCTCGCCCTCTCCCGCGACGGGAGAGGGAAGTTGATCATGTATCGCCTGAGACGCAGTCTACGTTGGCAAAAATCTCTTTGAGCCGCTTCGTCACAGCGTCGGAAAGCGGAGGCTTAAGCAGAGAATCGAGGTTCTGGCGCAAGTGATCCGGGTTGCCCGTGCCGGTCAACACCGCGTGGACTCCCGGCTCGTGCCGACAAAAACGATAGGCCGCATCGGGAAGGCTCGACGCCCCTCCAGCTCGAAGCAAAAAATCAAGCGGCCCTTCACGCGCTTCCACTCCGGAGTCCACCACTCCCTTCGCTTTCAGCTCATCCCACACGCGCCTCAGGCGCTCCGGGTGGCTCAGAGCCCTGCGCACCGCGAACATCACCAAGACACCGATGTTCTTTTGCAAAGTTTTTGGAAAGACCCTGGTGCGGGCCGATTGGTTCAAAATATTGAAGCCGACCATCATCACATCCCAGCAATCATCTTCCAGGGCGAGCTGTAGCATCTCATGGGCAAAATCTTCCCTGAAGACTTCCGTGATGCCCAAAAAACGGAGCTTCCCCTCCTGACGAAGCTCAAGGAGCACCGGCACGAGTCTTTCCAATGCCCCGGCGTATTCTTCCCGCTTAACGCTATGGAGCTGGTAGATATCCACATAGTCGGTCTTGAGCCGAACCAGGCTCTGTTCAAAACCCCGCTTTAGCTCGGCGGCGGGGTCCCGGTGACCCCGCGGCGGTAACTTCTTCGTCGAAATCAGGATGCGATCGCGAGGGACGGATCCGAGAGCCTTGCCGATGACTTCCTCGGTCCCGTAAACCTCCGCAGTATCGATCAGGTTGACTCCCGAATCG
>JACPAM010000157.1 GCA_016180805.1 Deltaproteobacteria bacterium
GCCTCAAAGCCTGTGGATCTGCGGCACGAAGGGGATTGAGGAAGGGACTTTCATGACCATGGACGAGGTCTTTCGTGAGGTGTTTGGCTCCAACGTAAGAGACAGGCTCGCGTTCATCTCGGGTCCCAATTTCGCATTGGAGGTGGCCCAGGGATTGCCGGCGGCGACTACCGTGGCGGCGTTTACTCCCGAGGTGGCCAAAGAAATTCAAGCGGCGCTGAGCACATCGAGCCTCAGAGTATACACGTCGGAGGATGTGATCGGCGTGCAACTCGGCGGGGTGGTCAAGAACGTGATCGCGATTGCCGCAGGGATCAGCGACGGGTTGGGTTTGGGGCATAACGCCAGGGCCGCGCTGATCACACGAGGTCTGGCGGAGATGACGCGGCTGGCGGTCAAGATGGGGGCCGATCCGCTAACGCTTTCCGGGCTGCCCGGCCTGGGGGACCTAATCCTGACCTGTACGGGTGACCTCAGTCGAAACCGGCAAATCGGGATTCGAATTGCGCAGGGAAACAGCCTGACCGAGGTCTTGAGCGGAATGCGGATGGTGGCCGAAGGAGTCAGGAACACCCGGTCGGTGTATTTGCTCGCAGCCAAACTGGGCGTGGAAATGCCGATCGTCGAGCAGATGTACCGCGTCCTCTACGAAGGCAAGCGACCTCGCGAGGCCGTGCGCGATCTCATGCGGCGCGCCCTCAAAGCGGAAATCCGCTAACGGCTCTATGACGAAGAGGCTTCGCTAAATTGACAACGGCGGTAGGGTGTGATTGATATAAAAGATTGTCGACGCCACAGTCTAAGGGAGCCTTGATGTATGAAGCGGACGTATCAGCCGAGCAATGTCAGGCGTAAACGGACTCACGGTTTTCTCGCGCGAATGGCCACCCCTGGGGGTCGAAAGGTTCTCAAACGGAGGCGGGCCAAGGGGAGGAAGAAGTTGACCGTGGTGGTGCCGGCGAAGAGAGCTCGGACTTAGCTGCGGGGGCTTGTTGTCTCGGGGCCGGGAAAGGTTTCCGACGAGTGCCCGTCTGACTCGACGATCGGAGTTTCTGGCCCTGTCACGAGGGGGGAGAAGAGTTCACACCTCCCATTTCGTTGTCCTTAGTAAAAATAACGACAAGGGGCAGAGCAGACTGGGCGTCACGGTGAGCGCCAGGGTGGGGAAGGCAGTGGTCCGCAATCGGATCAAACGGCTGCTCAGAGAGTTTTTTCGCCGCCACCGCGATGAGATCCCTGCGCAGCGAGACTTTGTCGTTATCGCTCGGAAGGGCGCTGAGAAGCTTTCTTTGAACGAGGTCGAGGGGGAGCTGAGGGGCGCATTCTTCGCGGGGAGTCGCCACGGATAGTGATTGCGTTGCTGCGCCGAGGAATCATCATCGCGCTGACCGGCTATCGGCGATTTTTGTCGCCTGTTTTGCCCCGCGCCTGCCGCTTTTTCCCGAGCTGCTCGGCGTATATGTGCGAAGCCGTTGAGCGCTACGGGATCCTCAAGGGGATCGGTCTCGGGCTCAGCCGGCTCGGCCGGTGTCATCCGTGGCATCCCGGCGGCTTTGATCCCGTTCGCTAGATTCTCTCATGGAAAAGCGCGCACTCTTAGCCGTCGTCATCTCGATTTTGATTCTCATCCTCTATCAGGAATGGGTGGCGCGGCGATACGGAACGCCTCCGCCTCCACCGCCCGAAAAGGCGAGCGAAAAAGCTGCCGCTCCTTCACCCCCTTCACCCCGGCCGCGGCCAAAGGCGGAGGAGATAAAGGCGCTCGGCGCGGGAGGGCAGCCGGCCGCGCGGGAGATCCGGGTGGAGACGGATCGCTACGTCGCCGTCTTTACGAATCAGGGCGCTCGACTGAAGAGCTTTACACTGAAGAATTACCGCGCTTCCGTGGCCGAGAAGAGCCCGCCCTTCGAGATGGTCTCCGCAGCGCCGGGGGTTCCCTACCCCTTGGGAGTCGAGCTTTCTGGCCCCAAGCCGTTCACCGACCAGGATCTCATTTACGCCGTGGAGGGGAAGGATCTGAAGCTCACCGGAAATGCCCGGGGGACTCTGGTCTTTCGCGGCCAGACGCCCACAGGTGGCGTGGTGGTGAAAAGGTTTATTTTCACTGGAGCCGCCTATCCGATAGAAGTCGAGCTCACAGCGCAAAACAGTGACAGAGCCTCGCCGCCTGCCGTGGTCGTAACCTCTACCGGGAACCTTCACGGGACGGCGGACGACGCGAAGTTCGAGGGCCTGTTGGCGCTCGTTAATAATAAGATCCGGCGGGAGTCCGTCGATGAGATTAAGAAAGCAATCGAGCTCAGGGGACCCGTCTCCTGGGCCGGATTCGGCTATACCTATTTTCTCTTCAGCCTGCTCCCGCAAGGAGAGCGGGAATACCAGCTTACGGCGCGCGAGGCGGGGCCGGCGCTGATCATGCAGATGCGAGGCCTCGCGGCGGGCGATGAGCCGGGAACCGATCGCTTCACCCTCTTCATCGGCCCCAAGGATCTGCAAATCCTGAAATCGCTGGACAAAGGCCTGGAGCGATCCATCGACTTTGGCTATTTCGCATTCGTTGCCATTCCCCTCCTTTATGTCATGCACTTTTCGCACCGGTTTACCGGCAGCTACGGCATCGACATCATTCTGCTTACGATATTGATCAAAATTCTACTCGCGCCCTTGACCCACAAGAGCTTCGTGTCGATGAAGCAGATGCAAAAGCTCCAGCCCCAGATGGAGCGGCTCAAGGAAAGGTTCAAGGACGACCGGGAGAAGCTCAACAAGGAAACTATGGAGCTTTACCGGCGCAACAAGGTCAATCCCCTCGGCGGATGTCTCCCGATGCTGGTCCAGTTCCCGGTCTTTATCGGCCTTTACAATGCCCTGCTCACGCCGATCGAGCTGCGCCATGCATCTTTTCTCTGGATCAAGGATCTCTCACGGCCGGACTGGGAGTCGCTGCCGTTTACGTTGGGGGGCTGGACGTTGGGCATCCCCGTCCTCACGCTCCTGATGGGTGCCAGCATGTTCCTCCAACAGTGGATGACCCCCAGCGCCGGAGACCCCAATCAGAGACGCATGATGCTTATGATGCCCGTAATCTTCACGGTGATGTTCGTGACCTTCCCCGCCGGATTGACCATTTACTGGCTGGTGAACAACATCCTGACCATTGGGCAGCAGTATCTGATCAATCGCATGGACCGCTAGGGTGCGTTTGTTGAGGGTGGTGGCTCATGGAGTACGTGGAGACCGAAGGCGATAGCGTCGATGAGGCGATCGAGAAGGCGCTGAACATTTTGGGTCTGGAGCGTGACCAGGTGGAGGTGGAAGTGGTGGCGGAGGGGAGAAAAGGGTTGTTTGGCTTCGGCGCCATGAGAGCCTGCATTCGCGCCACGGTGCGCAGGCCGCTGCGGGTAGCGGAGGAGAAAGGGGCAGGTGAGCAGGAGCGGATGGCGGTGGGGCAGCGCGGGAGGGGTGTGGTAGCGGAAATTCTCCGGCTCATGGGGGTTGAGGCCACGGTGGAAGTCAAACCGGGCGAGGCGCCAGAAGAGGTGGTGCTCGATATTCGCAGCGGCGCGGGAGGTTTGCTGATCGGCCATCGCGGGCAAACCTTGGAGGCGCTGCAGTTTCTGGCCACCCGGATCGTCGGCGAGCGGCGAGGTGACGAGGGTGTCCAGTTGGTGCTCGATACGGAAAAATACCGTGAACGTCGGCGGCGCAGTCTCGAAGACATGGCGTTGCGTTTGGGGGAGAAGGCCAAGCGGCAGCGAAAGACGGTCAGCGTGGACGCTCTGAGCGTGGCGGACCGGCGCATCATCCATGAGGTTCTACGGGATGATCCATGGCTCACCACGAAGAGTTTGGGGACCGGGCCTTATCGGCGTCTGCTGATTATTCCGGAGGGAGACAGGAAGCGGAAAGAATCGGAGAAAGGGAATTGACAACCAACGGCCAGGTGCGCTATGGGGAGTCGGCAACTCCTGAAGGGGGTGAATCGATCATGAAACGTCCACGCTCTTGGCTTGAAACAGTAAAAATTGCCGTCTGCGTGACCCTGGCAACCGCGTGGCTGATGCCCGCGCCGGCCGATGCTCGCACCCTGCGTTACGCGGTTACGACTTTCGGCGAGGAAAACCTAGACCCCACTGTTACCTCGATCACTGCGTCTCTGGGCGTCGCCGGACCGCTGTGGGATTGGCTGACCGAGGTGACCGCTGACGGTAAGCTCCAACCCGGTCTCGCCACGACCTGGAAGCCATCCGGCGACGGCCTCACGTGGGTATTTCGCTTGCGTCAGGGCGTGAAATTTCACGACGGGAAGGAGATGACGGCCGAGGATGTCCAGTTTAGCCTGATGGAGGCCTTCCGACGACCGGAGGCAAAGAGCTCACGGGCCGTTCAGTTCCGCAAGGGCATTAAGGATGTCAAGGTGGTGGACCGTTATACCGTGAGCATCCACACCGCAACCCCATGGCCCACTTTTCCTTTCGACATTTCCAACCAGCCCGGCATCGAGGGGATCGTGCTTCCCAAGCACTACGTGCAGAAGGCAGGCTGGACAGCTTTTGCGCGGCGCCCGATGGGTACAGGGGCGTATAAATTCGTGCGCCACGAGGTGGGAACTGCCATCGAGTTCGAGGCCTTCAAGGAGCATTGGAGAACGCCGCCTAAGTTTGACGGACTGCGCATCATCGTGGTTCCTGAGGCCGCGACCCGGATCGCGATGCTCAAGACTGGCCAGGTCGACATCGCAGATGTCTCTCTCGATGAGGTACCCGAGCTGGAGCGCAGCGGCTTGAAAATCGCCGAAGATCCCCAGCCGACATCCGTGCGAATTCACCTTTACGGCACTTACTACGATAACGCCGGCCCAATCGGGGACACTCGGGTTCGCCAGGCCCTGAACCTTGCGATCAATCGCGAGGAGATGGTCCGCACGCTGTTTCGCGGCAAGGGCAAGCCTGCGGCCGTTTTTCCGCCGGCGCCGATATCGATCGGCTATCCGCGTGACCTGAAGCCCTATCCATATGACCCGCAACGGGCCAAGAAGCTTTTGGCCGAGGCGGGTTTTCCCAATGGCTTTGCGATCAAGCTTTTCTCGCTCTCTACGGGCGGCTTTGCCCAGTTTCAGCAGGTGGCCGAGGCGGTGGCGGGTTATTGGGAGGCCATCGGCGTGCGAACCTCGATCGTGCCGACTGACCTGGGAGCGTTTCGCCCCCTGTACATGGCGTCGCCGCAATCGCCACAGGTAGTCGGCCAGGCCGGTGTGTTCGTGACCACAGGCCGCTTGAACGGCGCCGATGACCTGAACATATGGTGGACAAGGGCGGGAAAGATCACCCAGCTCGCCAACAATGTCGAGGAGCTGGCGAAGAAGGCCGCGGCCAGTCGGACCGTAGAGGAGATCGCGCAGACCGTCGAAAAGGCCTTCCAAATCCTGTACAAGGACTATCGCAGCGTACCCATTGCCGACGTGAGCGGCACGCTGTGGGCCTACGGTAACCAGGTGGCCGACGTCAAGGTAAGACCACATCGCGGCTACATCACGCCCAGCCTGGCTACGGCGACCGCGGCGCGCTAGCCTTCTCACGCCTCGTCGCAGTTCTTTTTGGTGCGGGGTTGAGGCGCGGCGCCACATGCAGCGCTACATTGCAGGTCGGCTGATTCAAAGCCTGCTCACGCTTGTCGTCATCAGTCTGTTCGTTTTCGGCCTGGTACGACTGACGGGAAATCCCCTCGACGTCATGCTCCCGCTCGACGCTCCGCCCGATCTGCGTCACCAGGTCAGTCAACAGTTGGGCCTGAACCGCCCGCTCCACGTCCAATACCTTCTCTTTTTGCAGAGCCTGATCCGCGGCGACCTGGGGACTTCGATTCGCACGCGAAGGCCAGTGACCGAGCTGCTGTGGCAACGGCTTCCAAACAGTCTGAAGCTGATTGGCGCGTCGATGGTTCTCGTTCTCGTGATCGCGCTTCCCCTGGGCGTCCTCGCCGCCACACGAAAAGACAGCTTTTGGGATGTCGCGGCGCGAACCCTAGCTCTTCTCGGCCAGTCGATTCCAACGTTCTGGGCCGGCATCATTTTGATCACTGTTTTTGCGGTACGCCTGGAACTCTTACCTGCGGGTGGTGACCAGGGGCCCGAATATTTAGTCCTTCCGGCGATGACGTTGGGTCTGTTCGGCTTCATGCTCGCGGGTGTGGTTCGCCTCCTGCGGGTCTCCATGCTCGACGTCCTGGATAGCGAATACGTCAAATTCGCCCGGATCAAAGGCGTCAGCGAGCCGGCGGTTGTGTGGAAGCATGCGCTCAAAAATGCCCTGATCCCCGTGGTCACGTTTGTCGGTTTCTATTTCGGCATTCTTTTAGCGGGAACCGTGGTCGTTGAGACGGTCTTTGCCTGGCCGGGTATCGGACGGCTGGCTTATGAAGCCGTCCAGTGGCGTGATTATCCGGTGATTCAAGGCGTGGTCCTGCTCGTCTCGGGGATCACATTGGCGACGAACATGCTCGTCGATGTTCTTTACGCCTATCTGGACCCGAGGATCCGCTATGGTTAGAGCGGCGCCATCTGATGCGTTGCCGTGGTCTCGGTCGGCGTCCGTGCTGCACCGGTTGCGGCGCTGGCCTGTGGTTCCGGTAGTCATCCTCGGTTTTTTCATCGCCATCGCCCTGGTGGCCGACTGGATCACCCCTTATTCGCCGTATGCGACCGCGCTTTCGAATCGACTCGTTCCACCGTTCTGGGAAGAGGGCGGGACGCTAGCTCACCTTCTCGGCACCGATCGACTGGGTCGCGATATTCTGAGCCGGATCATTTACGGCGCTCGCGTTTCCCTGGTGGCGGGGCTTGCGGCCGTGGCCGTAGGGGGTACGGTCGGCACGATCCTGGGCCTGCTTTCGGGATATTTCGGTCGCTGGGTCGACGGGATCATCATGCGCGCGACCGACGCCATGCTTTCGCTGCCGATCATTCTCATCGCTCTCCTTTTTGCCGTTACACTGGGGCCGAGCTTCGGCAATCTCATTCTTGTGCTCGTCCTGGTCATGTGGGCCCGCTTTGCTCGGCTGGTCCGGGGCGAGGTTCTAAGCTGGAAGGAGCGGGAGTTTGTCGCCCTGGCGCGGGTGGCCGGTTGTTCGACCCTGCGTATCCTGTGCCGGCACATCTTTCCCAACGTGGTCAATCCGCTGATGGTGCTCGCGACCCTACAGATTGGCTGGGTCATCATCGTGGAATCCGCCCT
>JACPAM010000158.1 GCA_016180805.1 Deltaproteobacteria bacterium
TTCAACAGCGCGGGCGAAGAGTTCTGCCTCGGGCGGGAGGCCACGGGAGAGCGCGGTCCGCTACCCGAAGCCTACGAAATGCGCGGCAGGATCGAAGTCATCTTCAACGTATATGACGCCTTTCGCCGCTCCAAAGTGCCGATCATCGGCGTCGTCCAGGGAAAGGCTCTCGGATTCGGATGCGCCCTGGCGGCCCTGTGCGACATTACGATCGCGAGCGATAAGTCCCGCTTCCAGCTACCGGAGACCGCGCACAGGATCATGCCGACCATAGCGATGTCGGCCCTGATCGATCGCGTGCCTCGAAAAGCGCTCATGTACCTCGTCTATTCGACCGACGAGATCGACGCTCAGCAGGCGCTGACCTTCGGCCTGGTCAGCCGCGTGGTCCCGGCGAAAGATCTGGGCGCCGCAGTCGAGCGTCTGCTCGGCCATCTCGGAAGCTGCCCCCTGCCTACCCTCACGGCGGTTAAGGAATTTGCGCGATCGGGGTACGGGATGAGCGTCCAGGCCGCTACCGACTTCGCCAAGAACCTGCACGCGACCATCAACAGCTCTTCGCTGATGCGCCGTTGAAGCGGCCAAAGGAGGAGCCATGCTCGATTTTTTTAATCCCAAGCACGCTTTCGAGTCGCAGACCTTGAGGCTCGTAGCCGAGGCGCAACAGGGCGGCGGCGATGTCTTCGACATTGCCCGCGTCTGCCGCAGCATCGAACCGGGCGACAAGCAAGGATGGCAGCGCGCCTGGTTGGCCCTGGCCGAATCCCTGGAAGCCAAGGCGAAGCGCGAGCTTGCCTCCGGCAACAAGCGCACCGCCATGGAAAACTTTTTCCACGCCAACCAATACTATCGGATGGCGGACGTTTTTCTCCCGGCGGATGAGAGCGCCAAGAGGACCCAGCGCTTCCTCAAGGCGCAAGAGAACTTCCGCGCCGCTGCGAGCCTCCATGTTCCGTCGATGGAAGTCATCTCCGTACGCTGCGGGGCCGAGGAGTACGAAGGATACTTTTGCCACCCATCGAATCCAGCTCCGGGCCGATGGCCGGCCGTCTTTCTCATCGGTGGTGCGGACGCCTACGCCGAGGAGATTTATTTCAGCGGGCGACAGGTTTTGGATCGCGGTTGGGCGCTGCTTCTCGTCGACACTCCGGGGCGGGGCTCGTCGTTGTACGTCAAAGGGATACCCACGCGGCCCGATTACGAGGTGCCGACAAGAGCCTGCATCGACTATCTCGCGGCTCGCCCCGAAGTCGATGCCGGGCGCATCGCCCTGATGGGGATCAGCATGGCAGGATACTACGCGCCGCGGGCCGCCGCCTTCGAGCCGCGCGCCAAGGCGCTGATCGCGTGGAGCGGCTGCTACAGCGTGTTGGACGATCTGTATCTGTTTTGCGAGCACCTCCAGCCGACGGTCAGGCGCTTGCTCGGGGGCGTCAGCGACGCCGAAGCCCGCGCGAAGCTAAAGTCGTTCACCCTGGAGGGAGTGGCGCAAAGGATCACCTGCCCCACCCTCATCACGCACGGGGCCGACGACCGGCTGATGGACGTGGAGGGGGCAAAGCGCCTGTTCGGGGCGATCGGCAGTCGGGATAAAACGTTGAAGATCTACGACGACCCGGTAGCCGGCGGCACGATTCACTGCAGCCACGACTACTGGGCACACAACGTGCCCTTCATGCTGGACTGGCTGGAAAAGCGGCTGTGAGAGCCAACGAGGCTCGTGAGGTTTATCGCTCGCCCCCTCTTCACTGCGAGCCGGGCCGATCAGAGGCGAGCCGCCCTCTTTTTGTACGCCCCGTTTCCTGTTGCTGGGATCGGTCGGCTGGGCTCACGACCTTATGATCCTCGCCGTCGTCCCGGTCATCGCGCAGTTGTTCTTGTCGATTCCCGTTCGATTCTTTTTGTCCCCTGAGCTCAAGCTCCAGATCGCGGATCTTGGCCCTTAGACTTTCCTCCACCTCTTTCGCGGTGAAATCTTTCAGGTGAAGCAGCTCTTCCCTTTTCTCAATGCCGTTGACGAGCTCCGCGATCTGCTCCTGGGCTTTCGCCGTGAGTTCTGCGAACTCACTCGTCTTGGCCCGAAGCCTCTCGTCTTTGATCGCCAACGCGTCCTCCAACTCGTGCACTTTTGAAGCTAGATCCTCGTTAAGCTGTTTCCTCTCCGTTTCTGTTTCGTTCACAAGTTCATCTTTGTGATGGAGCCGAGCCTCCAGCTCCTCGACCCGACTCGTCATTTCTGCCCGCAGTTCCTTGAGCTCCCGCGTCCGTTCCAGCAGCAACCCTTCCTTCTTCGAGAGCTGATTTTCGAGCTCCAGGATCCTGGCCGAACCGCTGTGCTCGTTTTCCGCAGGCTCGCTCACTCCAAACTCCGGGCTCGGCTCTCGCCGCGTCAGCTCCAATGCCGCCTCTCTATCCCGCAATTCAGCTTCCAGGCTCTGGATCCTTTCGTGCAGGGCTCCCTCCGCTTCCTTCAGCACAGTATCCGTCCCATCGAGCATCGCCTGCTTCTGTTCCAGTTGCGCTTCCAGTTCATCCACGCGTTTCTGCACCTCGACACCGAGCTCCTTGAGCTCCCGGCTCCGTTCCAGCAGTAACCCTTCCTTCTTGGAGAGCTGATTTTCGAGCTCCAGGACTCTCTTTGACAGGTTCTCCTCCAACTGCTTCCACGTCGACTCCTGTCCCGAGAACATCTTGTCTTTTTGGTGGAGATGTCCTTGCAGCTCGGTGACCCGCTCCTCCATCCCCGCATTAAGCTTGTGGATCTCCTTTTCTCTCTCCTCCAGCGTCGCATCCTTGTGAGCCAGTTCGTCTTCCAGGGCGTGGATCCGTGCCGTCAGATTGTCTCGCAGCTCCTGCGACTCCAGCTCCCGGCTCCTAAGCTGCTCCTCCTTCTCCTGAAGCTGAGCTTGGAGTGTCGCAACCTTCCCCTCCGTCTCCGCTTTTACGTTCTTGACCTCCAACCCCTGCGCCTCCAAGAGGCCTTCCTTATCCTTCAGCCCGCTTTCGAGTTCATCAATGCGCGCGACGAGATTCTCTTCCAGCTCCCGAAGCGGAGAATCCTTCGACCGGAAAAATTCCTCGATGCCAGTGAGCCGGCTCTCGAGGGGGGCGAATCTGCCGTCGAATTCTTGCTTGAGCTCTTCAAACCACAACGTCTCCGCACCCGCCTTAGCCTGGCCTTCGAGCACGGCCGACTCCAGCCGGTCGAGCCGCTTGGTCAGGTTTCTTTCCAACCTGCTCATCCCGTAATTCACCAAGCCCGGAGACTGCCCCGTGTCGCTAAAAAAGAAGTAGGCGTAAACACACAAGCCCGCGAGCGCAAAACCAAAAGCGATGTAAGCGATGATGCCGACGGAGCTACCGGCGGCTGCCACCAGGAGAGGAGGCCATGAAAGATAGAACATCCAGTAAATGACGAAGACGAAGGTGGCCACGAGCGAATACTTGAGCCGACTCGTCAGCACAAAGTAGGTGAACAGGGCGACATAGACCACGACCTGCCACACCGGCAGCGCGATGTCCAAAGCCCCAAGTTTCAATAAAGCTTCCATTTCTACCGCTTCAGGAGTGGCTGTCGTACGGTCTCAGACGCAACTTTTGGGCCAACTCTTTCGTGGTTATTTCGCTAGGAAAAAGGGCTCAGGAGGGCATTTGGGAGGGCAAATTTATGGCAAAATGTCGCAAAATGGCATTGTTTGCGGGTTCGAGATCAGAAGGCAGGCGCGCTCAATCCGGGAGGGAAATTAGTCGGCGTGGCTTGTTGCCGTACTGAGATGAGAAAAGTAAGAGGCGGGAATCAGCTCAGATTTCGGGCTTCCAGCCTTCAAGATTCAAAGTCTGGGTGTCGCGCGTGAGTCGCTCCTCCAGCTCCCTGAGCGTGTACTCACCCCACTGGAATTCTTTCTCGCCACCCTTAAGCTCGCTCTCATCATAAAGCTCAAGATCCAGCGACAGCAGCGTAGTAGCACGCTCTAAGCCATGACCTTGCAGGCTGGCGCTCGCCCGTAAAGGTTTAGGGTTCGGTCTCCACCTGGCCGCATCAAAAACGAAAACGACATACACCGACAAGCCCGCGATAAAGACGCCAAATAGAAGATACGTCAACAGCATCTTTGCAACCCCGTGATCTGTAGCGGAAGGAAGCAAATTAAAGGCCAAGGCGCTTTCCGGGCGTTTTCGACCCAAAAAAGCCCTGGAGAGGCCCGCGAGCGGACAAATTGGGGCACGACCGACGAAAAATGTGAGTTCTTCTGTTATCGTCTTTGAATAGGCCCGCCTCCGCGCAAGCTCCAATAGACTTTCTCCGCGGTCAGTGGAAGCTCGTACATTCGCACGCCGACGGCGTCATAGATGGCATTGGCGATCGCCCCCGCCGTAGGCACGTTGGGAAGCTCCGCCACAGCCTTCCCCTGGTAAGGGACAGGACCGGTCGGGCTCTCCAATAGAATGGTGGTCAGCCTGGGGATGTCCTTGATCGAAGGCATCTTGAATTCGCCCAAATTCAAGGTCACGATGCGTCCGTCCACCATGGGAGTCTCTTCCATAAGCGCCAGGCCCAGACCGTTGATGACTCCGCCGTCCACCTGTCCCTGATAGGTGAGGCTGTTCAGCACGACTCCAGAGTCATGCGCCGTGGTGATTTTTTTCACTCTGATCTGTCCGGTGTCGGCATCCACCTCGACTTCCGCAACCTGTACGGCGAATGAAGTCACCGGCGGATTATCTTTCGGCTCGTACATGGTCAGGTGATGGAGCGGGCCAGCGTTCTCGGCTACGACCTCACGAGCCAGCGCCGCGAACGAAAACCCTTTGCGTTTGACTCCGGCATATCGTCCCCTGACCTGGCGAACCTCTTCCGGCCGGCAACCAAGCTTACGAGCCGCCACGGCGACAAGTTTTTCTCTCACCTCCCGTGCCGCCTTGTAGGCGGCATGGCCCGAGGTGTTGGTGGACTTGCTGCCTCCTGTCCCCGGATCATAGGGAAGGCTGTCGGTATCTTCGAAGCGCACCCTGACCAGCTCAGGCGGCGCCCCGAGCGTTTCGCTTACGATCTGCTGCGCGATGGTGTAGAAGCCCGGGCCGACATCCGGGCAACCGGTCAGCACGGTCACGCTGCCGTCCGTTTCGAGTGTGATCGCGGCACTCGCCTTACCTCCGGGAGCTCCGCGCTCATAAAGCGCCACACCTCGGCCACAATTCTTTCCGGGGTCCGATCTCCCCCACCCGGAAGCCTTAATGGCCTTTTCAAAGGTCTCTCGCACCCGAAGATGTTGCCACTTCTCCCCCATGGGAGAGGCATCCCCATCCCCAAGGAGATTGCGTCTGCGCAGTTTCACCCGATCCACGCCGAGCTCGCCGGCGATGATGTCTATTTGCGATTCCGTAGCGAAGACAACCTGCGGGCTTCCCGGGGTTCTGGTCTGCGTGCACGAGACCTGATTTGTGTAGGCGCAGTAGGTATCGACGTGGATCGCGGGAATCCGGTAGTAGCTGGCGAGCCGGCGTCCCGCCAAAACCGTCACATGGGGATTTGCCTTGAAGGCGGCATAGGCCCCGCCGCTGAAGACGATCTTGGCGTGGATCGCGGTGATCGTCCCGTCCTGCTTCACGCCCGTGCGCAGCGTTATCACGCCCGGGTGCCTGTGGGCCGCCGCCATAAGCTCTTCGGAGTATTCAAGGGCCAATTTCACCGGTCTTCCCGAGCGCTCGGCGAGAAAATAACAGATCGGCACGTCGATCAGCGACGCCTTTCCCCCGAAGTCTCCTCCCACGGACATGATGTGGACCTTGATCTTCTCTTTCGGGATGCCGAGCTCCTCAGCAAGCCGATCTCGCAGCTCATAGGGAGCCTTGTTGGAAGCCCAGATTTCGACCTTCCCCGCCGGATCGATCCTGACGACGCAGGCGTGGGGTTCGAGATAGCCGTGATGCGTGAGCTGGGTGCGAAAGGTGTGCTCGAAGATCCGGTCGGCTTGCTTGAAACCCGCCTCAAGGTCGCCGTTTTTCCACACCATATACGACTGGAGGTTAGGCATCCCTTCCGGCACTGACGGAGCGTTCCTATACCGGGAGCGATCCTCATGAAGAACCGGGGCCCCGGGCCGAAGCGCCTCCTCGGGATCATAGACCGTCGGCAGCTCGTCGTACTCGGCCCCGATCAGATTCACCGCCTCCTCAGCGATCTCCCGGCTCTCCGCTGCCACGGCCGCGACCGGATCCCCCACGAACCGGACACGCTCCTTCGCCAGAACAGGCATGTCTTTCATTCGCGACCCAACATAAACCGGGGGCAGGTCGGCTCCGGTCAGGACGGCGCGCACTCCGGCTAGATTTTTTGCTTTTTCGGTGTCGATGCGAACGATTCTTGCGTGCGGCACCGGGCTGCGCAAAACTTTGCCCCAAAGAAGACCGTCAAGAGAAACGTCGGCGGTGTACTGGGTTTTACCCGAGACCTTATCCACGCCTTCGATGCGTGGCAGCGGTTTGCCAACGGTTTGGTACGACAAGCTGCACCTCCTACTACTAATACAAACGACTTAACTCGTGTTACGTTTCCTCAGGGGACAAGCCTTCCGGCCGCAGCCGATAGACTAGGCTCCCTCGGGAAGCTCGCTCTCGGCTGCGGCGAGGGGACTGGCTCGCTTGCGTGCCTGTCCCCGTCACTCTGCGGCCGATGGATTCGTGCCATGAGTCGTGCCGTCTGTAATCGGACGTCCGCAGCCTCGCTCGCGCTCCCCTCGGTCGCGAACAACCACGTCTGCGTCCTTCGGTCTCGCCCCCTTCGGAAGCTGTTGTCGGATCAGAGGAGAAGTTGTAACCATTTTTATTTCGTTTGTACTAGAGTCAACTTTCCTCTTCGGCCCGCCGGGACTAAAACTCCAAGACCTGCCCCAGCCCTTTCTCCTCGGCTTTCTTCAGCGCCAGGCCGGCAAGCGCGACGTCGGCCACCCCTTGGCCGGCATTGTTCTTAAAGAGCGTGATCTGCTCCGGTCGCGCCCTTCCCGGTTTCTTGCCCGCCAAAAGGTCGCCGATCTCAACCAAGTCCTCCCAGCGGATAATTCCCTTCTGTACGGGATCGTAGACGTCGCCCTGCTCATCTTGAATTGCCTGCTGGATGGAATTGATCCCAATGACGTCGCAGCGCCTGACCGTCGTATCGTCGATCTCGCGCCGCTTGGCCTTGGCAAAGCCACCCTGAACCAGGCCGACG